>JBKJZI010000178.1:0-15424 GCA_046715155.1 Chthonomonadales bacterium
CAGAGCAAGATGTTCTGCGGATGCAAGAACGCCTTCGGCGGGGAGCCGAATACCCGCTGCTGCCCTGTTTGCATGGGGTTCCCTGGTTCTCTACCGGTTATGAACAGAAAGGCCGTGGACTACGTCATTCGCACGGCTTTGGCCCTCAATTGCCGCATCAACTCGGACGCGCGATTCGACCGCAAGAACTACTTCTATCCGGACCTCCCAAAGGGCTACCAGATCTCGCAGTATGACCGGCCTATCGGCGAGAGCGGCTGGTTGGACGTCGAAGTAGACAGTAAGACCACGCGGGTCCATATCCGCCGGGTACATCTCGAAGAGGACACCGGCAAGCTGATTCACGTCACCGGCAATGAGAGTGAGGTGGACTTCAACCGATCCGGCGTTCCGCTGATGGAGATCGTGACGGAGTTTCCCCCGGACATGCATTCCGCGGAAGAGGCACGCGAATATCTCACCAAGCTTCGCGCCATTCTCACCTACATCGGCGTCAGTGACGGTAAGATGGAGGAAGGCAGTCTGCGCTGCGAGCCAAACCTGTCCGTACGAATGAAAGGCTCTGACACGTTCGGAACCAAGACAGAGATAAAAAACCTCAACTCGTTCCGCTCCGTATACAGGGGCATAGGTTACGAGATTCAGCGGCAGATCGAACTGCTTGAGCGCGGCGAGAAGATCGTGCAGGAGACCCGCGGCTGGAATGAGGCCAAAGACCAGACCTTCGCACAGCGCAGTAAAGAAGTCGAGCAAGAATATCGCTACTTCCCGGAGCCCGACCTTGTTCCCCTTCACCTTACGGAGGACTGGGTTGACGGAATTCGCGCTCTGATGGAGGAACTCCCGGATTCGACGCGGCAAAGGTTTGTGGAGGAATTTGGCCTCCCGGGGTACGACGCGGATGTGCTGACGCAAACTCGGGCGAGCGCGGTGTTCTTCGAGAAAACGGCAGGACTTTCGGGGGACCCTAAGGCCGCGTCCAACTGGATCATGGGAGATTTCACCCGCTTGCTCAACGCGAACAACCTCGAGATTTCGGAAAGCAAAGTAACCCCTGAGAATCTGGCCGGGCTGATTCGCTTGATACGAGATGGTACGGTCAGCGGTAAGATGGCTAAGGGTCTTTTCGAAACTATGTTCGAGACCGGCGCCGATCCAAAGCTGCTCGCGGAGGAGCAAGGCCCGCAGATTTCAGAGGAGTCGGCCATCGCCGGAATCATGAACCGCGTTATTGTGGAACAACAGTCGGTCTTCGACGCCCTTCGCTCCGGGGATGAGAAGAAGTTTGGATTTCTAATCGGCCAGATTCTGAAGGCATCCGACGGAAAGGCCAATCCGCAAGAAGTGAACCGGCTCCTAAAGGAGCGCCTCGCCAGGGAGAATGGAGAATAGCCAAGTGGTACGGATGAGATTCTGTGCTCGGGCCATGCCTGTCGTCTGCACGTTGGTCTTATTTACTGCCGTTGCCCGCTCGGGATTTGCACAATCCAAGGGAGCGACGCCGTCAAACGAAGCGCGCGTGGAGCTTATGCTCGACGAGATCGTCAATAAGCTGGTGGTCGCTTACGACGCTCACTGGCATAAGGGCGAGTACAACCACAATATCAACATCGCGAAAATGATAATCGCCGCACGACCGGACTTCGTAGACTTCTACGCCAACTCCGGCTGGCTGCTCTGGAGCATGAACCGCGACGACGAGGCTGTAGCGCTTTACGAGAAGGGAATCAAGGCCAATCCGAACACGTACTACATGTATGACGAATTGGCCCAGTACTATTTCATCCGAAAGAAGGACTACGCAACCGCGGCTAAACACTACGAAAGGGCCGTCAAGTTCAAGGATGCGAAACCGCAATCCTGGAATGCTCTCGCCCGTTGCTATGAGAAGACGGGGCAGTTAGAGAAAGCGCTGGCGGCGTGGGAGAAGGCGGTAACCTACAAGGATAATCCCGCAGCTAAACCCAACCTAGACCGAGTCCGCAACAAACTGAAACAGGGAATCACACTCTAGAACCGGAGCGCTACGTGCTGTTCCTTCCACCGACGAATATCTTCTGGATACTTGCAGACCTTTTACAGATCGTACTCTTCCTTGTCCTGGCGGAGGTCATCGTTTCTTGGGCCATCATGTTCGGCAGCGTTTCGCCTTACAAACCGTGGGTCCGAACTCTGCGCAAGGTGACCGACCCCGTCCTCGAACCGTTCCGCAAGATGGTTCCGCCCCATAAGCTCCGCGGAATCGACATTTCCCCGCTGATCGTTTTCATTCTGATCCAGATACTCCAGGGGATACTAACGCGGTTGGGCTCAGGGTGATCAATCCGCGCGATTGTACGTTTAGAATTCTATCAATTCCTACACGAAGGTTCCGGGCTTGGATCCAGCGGTAATCGAGCAGCCGGCGAGTGAGCCCGAACCAAGACTTCCCTGGTGGCGCCGCCCGGTCGTGCTTGGCGCATTGATCGTCCTCCTCGTAACTTCATCGCTCCTAACGCTCCGCTCGCCGTCCCGATCCCACAATTCCGAAGCTGCCCGCCTATCGCTCGAAGTCTCTATGATGGCGAGGCAATTGTACGGCATGCGGCGCAGTCCGCTATTTGGAATGGACCGAAGGACGCTCAAGGAACGACAGGACGAGCTCATCGGCAGTTTTCGGAAGTTGGTCCAACTGGATCGCACGCTCCGAAGCGCCCGGCGGATGGCGCTGCTCCAATATGCGCTGGACGACCCTGGATGGCGAGAGACGCTCGCCTCCGTCCGACAATTCCCCGGTGTGGACACTTTCAAAACGGAGGACGAGCTTGCGTTTTGGGCCGAGCTCCTTGGCGCCCGCAGTATTCTTCCATCCAGAGGCGATTCCTTTCGGAAACGAATAGACGCTATGGACCTCGGATGGTACCGGCACCTCGCCATCGAAGCCCTGTACCGAAAATCGGGAATGCGGGACCGGGCCGAAGAGGCTTCCGCTCGCGCGCAGAGGCCGTTCAATCGATCGATCGTCGTCGGAATTGTGGGTTTCTTCGTCCTGCTCGCGGGACTCGGAATCGGACTGATGATGGCGTTCTATCTAAACTGGGCCCGCAAGAACCCTCACGCCCCCAAGCCGCGACTGCTCGAGCTGCGGCCACCACCCCCGCTCACTCGACCGAAAGGTGAAGCCCTCTACCTGGTCTTTCTAATCTATCTGGTGAGTTTCGCCGTAATGCAGCATGGATTTGGCCGGCTCCTCGGCTTCTTGATTGGAGCCCGCCTCAGGGACGCGCCCGATTCACTCATTCAGCTCCTTTCCGTTGTCACTATCAGTGCCTGGCTGGCCGTACCCGTTGTCGCGCTGTTGAAACTCGCCCCGCGCACCGGACTGACACGCGAGGACATCGGATTGCGGTCGCGTGATGTACTCGGCGACATAATGTGGGGAGTGGGCGGATGGATGACAGCTCTCCCTCTCGCGCTCATCGTCTCGGTGGCGGCCACTTACGTCTTCCAGGGCATCGAGTCGCCCGCGCATCCTTCGGTCTTGGAGCTCGCCGCGAGCCGTGACGTACTGGCTATCTTGCTGATGTTCGCCCAGGCTGCTATCATAGCCCCGCTGTCCGAAGAGCTCATGTTCCGCGGCGTATTCTTCAGGTCGCTAACGCAGCGGATGCGTTGGATCCCGGCGCTTGTCGTCGCTTCAACAGTCTTTGCCATTCTCCATCCGCAGCTTCCGTTGGGGTTCTTTGCGCTGTTCATACTCGGCGCGACGTTCAACGTGCTGTATGCTCTGCGCGGCAGCCTCCTGCCGGCAGTCGTGGCGCATGCTCTCAACAACACGGCCGTTCTAATCATCGTGCTGCTGATCTTCGGAGGATAGAATGAAGGCTGTCCTGCGAGTGCGCCTGACTCCGAGGTCCGCCCGGAACGTGATCGAAGGAATCCAGGATGGCGTAGTTCTGGCCCGGGTGGCCGCGGCCCCGGTCAAAGGCGCTGCGAATGATGCCCTCTGCCAGCTCCTCGCGCAGGCGCTCAGGCTGCCAAAAACCTCTATTTCCATCCAATCCGGCGCGGCGGCGCGCGTGAAATCCGTAGAAGTAAATGGCATAGAGACCGACGAAGCCCTATCGAGACTGCAGGGGAATCACTGACGAAATGCCAACCTACGCACCTCTTCATCTTGCCATTGCTGGGACGCCGATGGCCTGGGCCGCCGTCGCTCTGCTTGTCCTCATTGTCTTTGCCCCGAGGATCCTACCGATGCTTGCGCGCATCGCTGCCCAGGTGATGCAGCGTGAGGTCCGCCGCCGACTGGGAGTACCGGAACCCGCCCCCCGGAATACTCCACCACGGCCGCGCGTCGTCGTAGAGGTTATGCCACCGAATCCACCCGCGCCGGCGCCGAGGACGGTGGAACCGGAGATAATCGAGGCCGAGCTAGTACCGCCACGTAACCGATCGATGCGTCTCTGGTGGATCGCAGCGCTGGCGCTCACGGTCGTCGCGGTGCTATCATGGATTCTGTTTCACCAACGCTGAATCCCGCCCTCCAGGAGCCCTCCATGCCCGACGTCAAGGTCTACGTAACCCTCAAGCCAAGCCTTCTGGACGCGCAGGGACGCGTCGTTCAAAACGCCCTTAACAACCTGGGTTATTCAGAGGTAGATGACGTAAGAATTGGCAAGCTCATCGAGATGACGATCGAAGGCGATGACGCGGCCATCAATAAGAAAGTCCGAGAGATGTGTGATCGGCTGCTCGCGAACCCGGTTATAGAAGATTACCGCTTTGAGGTCACCCCATGAGGTTCGCCGTGATCCGGTTTCCGGGCTCGAACTGCGACCAGGACGCCTATCATGCGGTCAAGGATGTATTGAAGCGGCACGTCGAGTACGTATGGCATGAGGATCGCTCTCTGAAAGGCTTCGATTGCGTCATTCTCCCAGGCGGCTTCTCCTACGGCGACTACCTCCGCACCGGCGCGATAGCCCGATTCTCGCCGATCATGGAAGCCGTGGTCAACCACGCCGAACGCGGACGCTTTGTCCTCGGAATCTGCAACGGATTCCAGGTCCTGTGCGAGGCCCACCTCCTTCCCGGTGCCCTGGTGCGAAACGCCGGGCTCAAGTTCGCTTGCCGCCACGTCCATCTGCGCGTAGAGAATGCCTCGACTCCCTGGACGAACGCCACCAAGCAGCGTCAAGCGCTGAGGATTCCGATCGCCCACGGAGAGGGGAGCTACGTCGCGGACGAGGACACCCTGGAAGAACTAAACGCCGGAGGGCGGGTGCTTTTCCGATATTGCGATGAAAAAGGGGGCGACACTAGAGAATCCAACCCCAACGGCTCTATCCAGAACATCGCCGGAATCGCGAATAAGCGCTTCAACGTCCTCGGAATGATGCCCCACCCCGAGCGCGCCTGCGAAAGAATCCTCGGCTCTTCCGACGGAAAGCTAATCCTGGAATCCGTCACCCGCGCGCTCGTGCCGGCATAGTCCGAATGGGGATGTCTCAGAGACAACTCTCCGATACTCCTCCCAGACAAATTCCGAGGGAATCGCGGGCAATTGTGGTATACTAATGACCGTTGTTTTCCGCGGGTCATGAACGCCGCTCGTAAGCACTGATACTGCCCCCGGTGTCAGTGCTTCTTTGCATCAATGATGAGCCGGAGCGGCGAAGGAGAGCACTCATGTCCACCGATCATCACATTGTCATCACCCAGGACGGATATAGCAAATTCGAGAAAGAGCTGGAGAAGCTTAGGTCCGTCGACCGTCCTCAAGTCGCCGACCGAATCCGCGAGTCCAAACAGTTCGGCGAGTTCTCCGAGAATGCTGAATACGAGGAAGCCAAGAACGAACAAGCTTTCGTAGAGGGACGGATCGAAGAGCTCAGAGGGATCCTGCAGAACGCCCATGTGCTCGACCCCAAGGAAATCCGCAAAGATGAGATCGGAATTGGCGCCAAAGTGACTGTACACGATGAGGAGATGGATGAGGATTGGTCGTTCACGCTCGTAGGTTCCGTCGAATCCGATCCCGGCGCGGACCGAATATCCGATGAATCCCCCGTGGGTCGCGCCCTGGTGGGCAAGAAGGTGGGAGACGTCGTCACCGTAGCAGTACCGGACGGCACCATCCACTACAAAGTGGTCAAGATTCGCAAATAGAGCGGGGTAAACTGTCCCTACCTGCTGTGCGGAACGAGGGCGGAGCGCTTCATTGGAGCTGCCGTGCGGCAGCGCCGGGAGGCGACTCCGCTTTTTGACGACTCCCCTCTTCCGCGAAGGATGCCATGGAAGACCACGACATTAGAACGCAGCGTATCGCAAAGCTCCAAGCCCTTCGCGAGAAGGGCCAAGACCCGTTCGCCATAGAACGATACCCACAGCAGCATGGACAACAGAAGGACACCTGTGCGCGAGCTGTATCTGAATACGAGCAGTTCGAGCAGATTAAGGTGGTAATTGAAGCAGGCGACCAGTATTTCTTCTTCCAAACTGATGACGGAGTAGGAAGGCCCGCGCGGCTCGGCGGTCGCATTGTCTCGCAACGGGTGATGGGAAAAGCAGCTTTCGCCAATATCCAGGATGAGACAGGTCGAATTCAGGTCTACGTCCGGCGAGATGACGTCGGTGAAGAGGAGTACGACGAATTTAGGGACCTCGACATTGGCGACTTCATCGGTGTCGAAGGCCCTCTATTCCGCACTCGTACAGGCGAAGTCACTCTCAAAGCGCAAAACTATGTCCTGCTCGCCAAGTGTCTTCGGCTGCTCCCAATCGGCAAGGAGCGGGACGGAGAACATTTCTCCGCGCTGAGCGACGTCGAGCTGCGATACCGCATGCGCTATCTCGACATGCTCGCCAATCCGGAATCGCGCGATATCCTTCTCAGCCGTTGTAAACTCGTCTCCGCGGTACGCCGATTCCTGGACGAGCGCGGATTCATCGAGGTCGAAACGCCGGTACTACAGGTCGAAGCCGGCGGGGCGATCGCCAGGCCCTTCAAAACCCACCATAACGCCCTCGACTACGACTTCAAGCTCAGAATCTCCCTTGAGCTCTACCTGAAGCGGCTTATCGTAGCCGGCATCGAGAGAGTCTACGAGATTGGCAGAGTATTCCGAAACGAAGGTCTCTCCGCGCGCCACAATCCGGAGTTCACCCTACTGGAACTATATGAGGCATACACCGATCTGGACGGAATGATGGACCTCGTCGAGGAGATGTACGCATACGTCTGTACAGCGGTCAATGGCGGGCCGGAGTTCACCTATCGGAGGGAGCAGGCGGACGGAGATATCATCGAGGAGACCGTCGACTTCTCCCGCCGCCCCTGGATTCGCCTGCCGATCCTCGATGGGATTGAGAAGTATGCCGGAATCAACCCTGACGAACTGATGAGTTTGGATTCCGCAAAGTCGGCCTGTGAACGAGTTGGCGTTCCGACCGACCGGGAGCACACAGTGGGCGGAATCATAGAAAAGCTGCACGAACGGTTCACGCAGCCGAGCCTTATCCAGCCAACCTTTATCACCGATTTCCCGTTGGAAACGTCGCCACTCGCCAAAAAGCACCCGCAGAATCCAAACCTAACTCGCCGATTCGAGGTTTACACCGCTACGCAGGAGCTCGGTAACGCATTCTCCGAAATCAACGACCCGCTGGACCAGCGAGAGCGTTTCGAGAACCAGGTACAGCAGCGGGCAATGGGCGATGAGGAAGCGCACCCGATGGACGAAGACTTCCTTCGGGCCCTGGAGTACGGCATGCCTCCCACGGGCGGCCTGGGAGTCGGCATAGACCGCCTCGCCATGGTCCTCACCGGAGCCCCCTCCATCCGGGACGTTATCCTCTTTCCACTCCTGCGGCCGGAGAAACACGAGTAGGAGCCAGAGTGAAAGAGTGGAAGTTTGGAATCCTTTTCTTCCACTCTTCCACTCTTCCACTCTTCCACTCTTAAGAACTATGGACGAGACTAAAGCCCGACGGCGCATGGTCGCAGAGCAGCTCGAGGCGCGCGAGATTCGCGATGATCGCGTGCTTGAGGCAATGCGCTGTGTGCCTCGGCACATGTTTGTTCCCGAACCCATACGCGAGCGGGCATATGAAGACCGTCCCCAGCCGATTGGCGCCCACCAGACGATTTCCCAACCCCTGATGGTCGGAATGATGACGGAGCTGCTGCATCTCTGGGGAGATGAGCGCGTATTGGAAGTAGGTACTGGCTCAGGTTATCAGACAGCCATCCTATCCGAGCTCGCGGCCCATGTGGTGTCGATCGAGCGTCACGAAGCCCTGGCCAACCGGTCACGCGAGCTGCTGGCCCATCTGGGTTACCGCAACGTTGAAGTCCACGTCGGCGATGGAACGCTCGGTTATCCTCCGGGCGGCCCCTACGATCGGATTCTCGTGACGGCAGGGAGTCCATCCGTACCTCAGCCGCTCGTGGACCAGCTTGCGCCAAATGGCCGGATGGTGATTCCGGTCGGCGCCGCCGAGATTCAGATGCTGAAGATTCTGCACAAGGATGCCAGTGGCGTCGTCACTGTCGACGAGTACGGCGAATGCCTCTTCGTCCCCCTGATCGGCAGCCACGGCTGGCCCGAGGCTCCCGGCCGCGAATCCGCGTGAATACCTAATGACCGCACGGACTCGGGACCACAGACAGAATCCACCGCGGTGGCCGTGGCTCCTCGGCCTCTCCGTCTATCTCGTCATCTCGCTCGCTGTCCTCAGTCGCCAGCCGGAATGGGCCCTCTGGATCGGTTTCCTCGCGGGACTCGCCGTAGGGACGGTAGTCGGCGCTGCGGGCCTTGTCGCGAGCTATGACGACGCCTGGCCGGACTTCTGGCACACCATCGGTATGGCCGCGATCCTCGGAATCTTCTCCCTCATCGTCTACTGGCTCCGGCAGGAAGAACCCTCCGCGTTCTTCTGGGTCGCCTGGGCAGCCTCCATCGTAGGCTACGCCATGCTCTTCTTCGTCCCACCCCTCACCTGGGTCCAGGCGGACCTCCTGATCTGGCTCGGAACCTTCACCGGCTGGTTCTTCTCCGGTCTTCTCCGGCCGGGGTACGACTGAGAAGGAAGTGTGAAAGTGTGGAAGTGTGGAGGTACGGAAGAGGTCCCGCCGATTTCTACCACTCTTCCACTCTTCCACACTCCCATACGCGTGAAGCAGAGGGAACCTCAAAAGGCGTACCCCGGTCTTCTTTCTGATTGAGACCTCGCCGTCAAGGAGGGCAAAATGGCACAGCATGAGATGGCCGCGCAGCAGGCGCCCGCAAGCGCCCGAGAGGATTCAGCCGAACGCCCAAAGGACTGGGTCAATGTCGGCCAGATTGAGCGATTGGCATCGGCCCTGACCGGCGGCGCTCTCGCAGCCTATGGACTGGCGAAACGGAATCCGGCCGGAATCGCTCTGGCTCTGCTTGGGGGCACAATCCTCCTGCGCGGAACGACGGGGCATTGCCTTGTCTATCAAGCGATGGGCGCCTCGACTGCCCCGGAAGAGGAAGACGTTCACATCGAGGACGCTATCATCGTCAACCAACCGCGCGCGGTGCTCTTCGCGTTCTGGCGCGAGTTCGCCAATCTACCGCAGTTTGTGCCCGGCCTGGAATCCGTAATACCCGTCGGGGACACGCAGCTTCACTGGGTCGCGAATACGCCCGGCGAGCGGCGGATCACATGGGACACCGAGATCATCGCCGAGAAGAAGAACGCCCTCATTACCTGGCGCACTCTGCCCGATTCCCCGCTGCGCCATACGGCGTCAGTTCGATTCACCACCGTACCGCACGGCGGCGGAACCGAAGTGCGGTTGTCGGTCGAGTATCGCGCGCCCGGCGGCAAGATTGCCGGCAAGTTATCCCAGGTGTTCGGAAAAGATCCTGAACACACTCTCCATGAAATCTTGCGACAGTTCAAACAACTCGTTGAATCCGGGGAAGTCGAACCTACAGACGGGCCCACCTAAACGACGTGAATAGAAAGAAGGGATACTGAAATGTCAGACAAAGATAGGCGAAAGAAGGACGGCAAAGAGAAGAGCCATGAGCGCAAGGCAATGCGCGAAGGTGACGAGTTCAAGAAACGCGAGGCCAACGAGTCGGACGACTACATCAAGAACGAGCACGACATCCAGGCCCACAAACCCGGCCATCCTGCCGACCGCACACGCGTAGGAGCTCGGTAAACCGGAGCTCCTCGGCGGCAAGCCGTGGGTGAGCAGGTCAAATGCGTTGATCTACCTTTTCTTCGTCTTCGGATGTACTGGCCCGAAGTAACGCTTGACCGTTGTCGGAATCCCTGTCCTGAGCAGGTCGCACAAGGTCGTCGCCGCGTCGATGGGGAGATTCTGCAGTTCGCAGCAGAGTCGCGACGTAGTCCGTTGAGCTCGAAGTAGCCGGTTCTCGTTCCTCTGTTGCCATAACATCGAGGATCGGCTGCCATCTCAGGCGCTTCGGTTGACCGATATCCTTACGCGCCGTCGAACGCGCTATCGCGACTGAGGCCGCGGCGATCGCCGCGCCAATAGGACACAGAAAGAACGCCTGGTCCGCTCTGCCGGTCAGCAATGGAAACGCCGCGGATCCGAGCATCCCCCACAGCGCCGCGCGGCCCAACGAGAAGCTCAGGATCGACTTTCTGCTCTCGGCGAACGACAGGAGAGTGCCAAAGCAGGCGCCAGATATGAGGCCCACGAATCCGCCAACGGTGGCTACGTCGATCGGGCCTTCCCCGGGGTCGATGCTGTCCGGATCGAAGATCCCAATGACAAATCCAATGGAGGCGAAGATAACTGCCAACAACACTCCCCATGTCAACGATTCCCACCACACCGCGAAGCTTCCGAATCAGCGTATTCATTTGACCTCCATTGCTTACGGGGTTCCGACGGGTCGACCGGTTTGCTAGACCTCCCCGACAAGCTCTGATGTCTGCGTGAGCTCTGCTGCGATAAGCACCTTCTCTTGGTCGGTCATGGCGAGTGACACGACGGCAGACAGAGATGACCGGGCGAGAGATGGGTCGCCCAGTCCAACGGCGAGTTCTGCGCGATAGAGGAGCGCTCGCGCGTAGTCGACAATGGGAGCTTCAGGGAATCGCTTCAGGCCACTCTCAAGCGTCTTGAGCGCTAAGGCATCGTCCCCGTGGGAACCTCCAAGCCGCGCTGCTACCTCCACAATTCCGGCCAGCCCGGGC
Organism: Chthonomonadales bacterium; assembly: GCA_046715155.1. Lineage (GTDB taxonomy): Bacteria > Armatimonadota > Chthonomonadetes > Chthonomonadales > CAJBBX01 > JBKJZI01. The sequence goes on from JBKJZI010000178.1 coordinate 11,194, forward strand.
GTTCTCCCTGCTGCCGCATCCTCCTGATCGGGCACGACGACGATAGCGTTTCCCATAGGAGTCCGAAGGAACGAAGTCCTTTATCCCAAACAGATGAACCTGGAAGTCCTCACGCGCCACTACGGCATAAGGATTCGGCTTCACCTGTCGGTACGTTAGCTTAAAGCCCAAAGCCCCATAAAACGCGATTGCCTCATCAAGATCACCACAAGGAAGGCACGGATAAGTGCGCCCGTTTGCCATGGGTGTTTTCACATGTATAGTTCGACATTGGCCGCCACGTGGCGGGGCTGAAAGAGATTCCGGCAAAAACGCGGCGCGGACCAAACTCTCCGCAAGGGCCACCGCATCATGGTGCAGGTCCAGTCCACCTGGTTCCCCCTCATCGACCGCAACCCCCAGCGCTACGTCCCCAACATCTTCCTCGCCCAGGACTCCGACTTCCAAAAAGCCACCCACCGCATCCACCGCTCCTCAAGATTCCAGTCGCGGGTGGAAGTGCCGGTAATCCGGCAATAGCGCCACTCAGGTAGGTCACGACGCCGCGGATTCCGCAGACGAATTGGGCTTTGTCGGTTTTGCGCCTCGCTCATCCGCCGGCTACGCCCTCGTCGAAATTAGGGGGTTTTGTTTGACTTAATCGTGGTCTGCGAATCTAGCCAGATTCGAGCTAGCTTGTCCTGGCCTGCGGATATAACGCGGCGAGAATCTGGCGAGAATCCCACTGAAGTTACCGGCGCCGTATGACCCATTAGCTTCAGCAACTCCCGTCCTGTCTTTGCGTCCCACACGCGGACCGTCGTATCGAAGCTGCCTGTCACGATCCGCTTCCCATCCGCTGAGAAAGCCATCGCGCTGATCGCCCCGGTGTGTCCTCGCAGGGTAAAAAGAATCGTCCGCGACGCGACATCCCAGACCTTCGCCGTGGTGTCAGCCAGGCTCCCCAGAACACGTTTGCCATCAGGTGAGAAGATAGCTGCCACGATAGGCTCCGTGTCTCGGAAGGTAATGAGTTCGCGACCCTCTTGTGCGGACCAGAGCCTGGCTGATCCGTCGTTTACACCCCCACAGGTAAGTACATACTTGCCATCGGCGGAGAAAGCACTGGTGATGACTGCGTCTTTGTGCCCCTCCAGTAGAGTCGCTTTGTATCGAATTCGCGCGCCGGGAACATCCGGATTCGGCTCGTTGTCGGGACGGCGAGTGATGCGTAACGTGAAGCTGCCGGAGACGTCGGGCCGGCCGTCCGGTACGGGATGATCTCTCTCCACCAGGTCTGGCTTATTTAGTTGTGGGTCGTCCGCTTGGAAGTCGATAAGCTCGATGACGATATCGTTTCGTGAATAAATCAGGGAATTCGCGGCGGGCGTAGATTCCGTGTTGGGGCGGAGCGTCCTCCCACTGGCGACTGCGAATGCCCGCCGATCATTTTTCTCCTTTACAGCAGTAGTCACAGCTGATATACCGGGCGTCTTCCTATCATCATCGAAGAAGAGATTGAGCCCGAGCGGATTATAGGCGTTCTCGGGTTGAATGCTGAAGCGGAATGTGTGCACGCCAGGAGTAAGGGGAATATTGACTCTATTCCGATAGTCGTTGAGCCAGCGTTCACCCTTTCGCACGAACAGCCCAAAGGAGGGCCCGCCCGTAGTCCAATAATCCGCATCGTTATAAGTCCCGCCGCTATTCGCCGCAAACATCACAACATCCGTGAGAGCTTGAGCGATAACTGGCCTCCCGCTCAAAACAAATGCCGCAACCATTGCTACTTTGAATTGGACGCCCTTTGCCCCGCTCATAACTCTCCTCCCGAGTGTTCACCCGAATGCGGGTACTCCGCAATTCACATGCAAAATTGCGAAATCCTGCGCCGTCTCAGTCCTCGGGAATCCGCCGTCCCAGTATTCCCCGTGTCCCCCGTGGTTCAAATCCCGGAATCTACTGCAAGTCCGCGTACGTCGGCGTGGAGAGGTAGCGCTCGCCGGTGGAGGGAATGATCACGACGATGAGCTTGCCGGCGCTTTCGGGGCGGCGGGCAACCTTCAGGGCGGCCCAGGTTGCGGCGCCGGAGGAGATTCCGGCAAAGACGCCCTCCTCCCGGGCCAGGCGACGGGTCATCTCCATCGCGTCCTGGTTCTCGACCTGCACCACCTCGTCGATCATGGCGACATTCAGGATCTCCGGGATAAACCCGGCCCCGATTCCCTGTATCGGATGAGGACCCTTCGCGCAGCCGGAAAGTACCGCGGAGGCCGCCGGCTCGACGGCGATGCACTTGAACTCCGGCTTGCGAGGCTTGATCACCTCCCCCACCCCGGTGATCGTTCCGCCCGTCCCGACACCGGCGACCAGCATATCCGCCTTGCCGTCCGTGTCGTTCCAGATCTCCTCCGCCGTCGTGCGCCGGTGCACCTCCGGGTTCGCCGGATTCCGGAACTGTTGGGGGATGAAGTACCGCTTATCGTTGGCGGCCATCTCCTCTGCGCGGGCAATGGCGCCGGGCATTCCCTGGTCCCCCGGCGTCAGGATCACCTCCGCGCCAAGGGCCTTCAGCAGGTTTCGGCGTTCGATAGACATCGTCTCCGGCATGATCAGCGCGCAGCGATACCCCTTGGCCGCGCAGACGAATGCCAGCGCGATTCCGGTATTGCCGCTCGTTGGCTCGAGCACGATCGTGTCCGGCCCAATTCTCCCATCTCGCTCCGCCGCTTCGATCATCGCCACGCCGATGCGGTCCTTCACGCTTGAAAGCGGATTGAAATACTCCAGCTTGGCCACCACCGTCGCATCGACGCCCTTAGTCACGCGGTTCAACCGCACCAGCGGCGTATTCCCCATAAGCTCCGTAATATTCTCCGCAATTCGCATTCCCACTAACCCCCGGAGTTACCCGCTACCCGATCACTCGATCACTCGATCACTGATCACTCGATCACTCGATCACTCGATCACTGATCACTCGATCACTCGATCACTCGATCACTGATCACTCGATCACTGATCACTGATTACTGCCCTTAAATGCTCGGCATAAAACTGAGCGACTCATCCAGGCTATGCTTGCGCGCCGCGAGATCGGCCAGCGTAATCCCATCCAGCGTCGAGCACAACAGCGCTTCGACTTCCTCTTCGTATCGCCGAACGATGTAGGCCGCGCCCGTTCGGCCCGGGTCCGGCGCTGCATTCCCGCCGCCCACGAGCAAATGGTCGCCCACAACCGCCCGCACAACCTCACCGACGGTAATCCGGTGCGGACTCCGCGCCAGAGTGTAGCCGCCCCCGGCCCCGCGAATACTCCGCACGATGCCTTCCCGCTTAAGCACCGCGAGAATCTGGTCGAGATACGGTCCTCGAATATTCTGGCGCGCCGCAATCTCTCGGCTCTGGCAGGCAAGGTCCGCCGGCTGCAACGCGAGATCCAGCGCCGCACGCAGGGCGTAGTCCAGTTTTGCGCTAAAAAGGGGCATGCTGTGGTGACGACCGGGAGAAACTTGACTAAACCAGTATACTTTTTCGGATTCCCCCTGTCAAGCAAGTCCGATTCCCCCTTGAGGGGATTAGGGGGTAAATCCAGCTTGTGGTACACTTTTGATGACTATAGGAAGGTAAATCTGAGTTGGAAATGTCCGGCAGCGCATCGAAGCTGGAGGTGTTTGACAACCCTCGACCTGAGCGGCACTATACGATCGTACACGAAGCTCCCGAGTTCACTTCGGTCTGCCCACTCACCGGCCAGCCGGACTTTGGGGAAGTAACCATCGAATACACTCCGGACGAGAAGTGCGTCGAGCTTAAGTCCCTCAAGTTGTACCTATTCGGATTCCGGCAGCAGGGCATTTTCTACGAAGCCGTGATAAACCAGATACTCGACGACCTCGTCGAAGTCTGTCGTCCCCGCCGAATGACCGTAACCGGCAGGTTCAACGTCCGCGGCGGAATCGCTTCCACGGTAACCGCAACCTACCCGGATCTCTGATCGACTCTCATGTATACCCTTATCGTCCGAGCCCGTTTCGAGGCCGCACACGACATCCCAGGCCACAAGGGCAAGTGCTCGCGCCTTCACGGCCATTCGTATCGCCTTGAAGCGGAATTCACCGGACACGAGCTCAACGAGATCGGTATGGTCCAGGATTTCGGCGATCTGAAGGCTGCCATCAACGAATTCTTACCCGACCATGCCTATCTAAACGAGCTCATGGATCGCCCCACAACCGTCGAGAACATCTCC
>JBKJZI010000179.1:0-7801 GCA_046715155.1 Chthonomonadales bacterium
TTCAAGTCGTTATTAACTTTTGCTCCCCGTGGTGGACTAGAACCACCAAACCTTCGGTTAACAGCCGAATGCACTGCCATTGAGCTAAAGCGGAACGGAAATCGCCGCCATATTACTATCGGCAGCGAGGTCGTATTATAGCAGGGCATTCTTTACGGTGTCAATTGAGTGTCACCTTCCATCGCATTCCAATAGTACGTTATCCAGCAGGCGCGTTGGTCCCACTCGGGCAGCAACCAGGATGACGGCGCGTCTCTCGATCAGGGTTAAGGGCTCCAGCGATTCGGAATCCGCGATGTCAAGATAATCCTCACTTACTATGTCTTCATCAGCAAGTACCTCGCGGGCTGCTTGAATGATTTCCTCTGAAGAGCGTTCTCCGGAGTGGAAGCGGGCCTTCGCAGCCTGGAGAGCGCGCTTGATGACCGGCGCAGCCAGGCGCTCGTCATCGTTAAGGTAGGTATTGCGTGATGACATGGCCAAGCCGTCCGATTCACGCACCGTCGGGACCGTGACGATCTCGGTTGGAACGTGAAGCGCGGCAACCAGCCGCTGTATGACCTTGAGCTGCTGGAAGTCTTTCTGCCCGAAGTAGGCCCGGTCCGCCGGGACGATGTTGAATAGCTTCGCGCAGACCGTGGCAACGCCGTCGAAGTGGCCCGGTCTGCGCGCGCCCTCCCATCGGTCCCCGAGTTCGTCTACCCGCACCGTTACGGCCGGCCCGTCGGGATAGATCTCCTCGACCGAAGGTACAAACAGAGCATCTACGCCCGCCGATTCCGCAAGCCCGGAATCCGTCTCCAGGTCGCGAGGGTATCGGTCAAAGTCCTCCCCAGGTCGGAACTGAGTGGGATTCACAAACAGCGAGACTACGCACCGACCACATTCTCCCTTGGCGCGGCGCATTAGAGTTAGGTGGCCCTCATGGAAGGCGCCCATGGTCGGCACGAATCCGATGGTTTCGCCCGCGCTGCGGCGAGATTCCACGAATCCGCGAACAGAGGAGGCGGTGCGGAGAATCTCCATCCGAATGCTAGCTTGCGGGCTCCGGGAACTTGCCGGTGCGGACATCGTTCGCGAAGTTTCGCGCGGCTTCGATGATCGTCTGGCCGACTTCCGCGTATCGCCGGACGTGCTTGAGGTGGGCTTCCGGGTTTACGCCGAAGAGATCGTGGAAAACCTGCACCTGGCCGTCGCAGTGCGGCCCGGCGGCGATTCCAATGGTCGGAATCGGACATTCTTCGGTGATCCGCTTCGCGAGTAAGGGTGGGACCAGCTCCAGGACGATCGCGAAGGCGCCGGCCTGCGCCAACGCTCTGGCATCCGACAGAATCCGCTCCGCGTCGTCCGGCTGCTTGCCTTGCATCCTATAGCGGCCCATTATGTTCAGGGACTGCGGTGTGAGACCCACATGTCCCATCACGGGGATCCCGGCGGCCACCATGCGCTCGACCGTAGGAGCCATCGGAACTCCGCCTTCCACCTTGACGGCTTCCGCGCCCGCTTCTTTGACGAACCGGCCCGCATTATACATGGCGTCGTCCGCGCTCACCTGGAAGCTCATGAAGGGCATGTCTACGAGCATCAGCCCACGTTTGACGCCGCGACGAACCGCTTTGGCGTGGTGGAGCATGTCACCCATTGTGACCGGAATCGTGGTTGGATAGCCGAGGACGTTATTGCCGACGGAATCGCCGACGAAGAGAATATCTACGCCCGCCTGATCGAGCAGTCGTGCCGAGGGCTCGTCATAGCAGGTGACCATTACGACCTTTTCACCGCGCTCCTTCATGCGGCGGACGAGGGGTACGGTGATCTTCTGAGGGGGTTCGGCGGACATCAGCGCTCTCCAACCGGATTCTACCTTATGGCGCCTGACGATTGCCGGCCATTTCCGGGTCCGGTATAATGCCATCGTGGCCAGCCCGAAACCATCTCCCGACCAACGCCGGCGCCTTCCATCCGTGAACCGTTTGCTTGAGCACCCAAGAACGGCAGAAGCCCTTACTCGCTTGCCCCGAACGGTGGTTGTCGAATCTTTCCGAATTGAGCTCGAAAGTCTTCGTGCAAATGGCAAGGCTACTTCATCAGACGAGGAGATCGTAGACCACGCCTTGGAGCGCGCGGAGCAGCAGGATCGTCCTACACTGCGCCGCGCCATAAATGCTACCGGCGTCGTCCTCCACACGGGCCTTGGCCGTGCCGTGCTCAGCGAGGCTGCAAGGGAGGCTGTGAACCAGGTGGCTTCCGGTCACAGCGAGTTAGAGATCGATGCGGAATCCGGGCGACGCGGTTCACGGCAGGCGCACGTGCGTAAATTGCTATGCGAGTTGACGGGCGCGGAATCTGCGCTGGTGCTCAACAACAACGCCGGCGCGGTGTTCCTCGCCGTAACAGCCCTTGCCAGTGGGCGGGAGGTCGTCATCTCTCGCGGCGAGTTGGTCGAGATCGGCGGCTCGTTTCGAATGCCGGATATCATCCGGGCTAGTGGGGCAACGCTGGTTGAGGTGGGGACCACCAACAAGACACGTCTCTCCGACTTTGAGCGCGCCATCACGGAGAATACCGGCCTCCTACTGCGCTGCCATCCCAGCAATTTCAAAATCGTGGGATTCTCCGAGGAGGTTCCGGCTGCCGACCTTTCAACTCTGGGGCAGCGGTTCGAGATTCCGGTCATGGATGACCTCGGCAGCGGCGCGCTCATCGACACGGAATTGCTTGGGGCCGGTGCCACGACAACCCTCCGCGCGGCGGTGGAATCCGAATGCGACATCGTAACGGCGAGCGGAGATAAACTTCTCGGCGGGCCGCAGTGTGGGATCGTCGTTGGGCGCAAAGACACAGTCGATCGCATTGCGGCGCATCCCCTGGCGCGCGCCCTCCGCGTGGATAAGCTCACGCTGGCGGCGCTGGAGGCGACACTTCGCCTGTACCGCGATCCCGAGCGAGCGCTGGAGGAGATTCCGACGCTCCGGTATTTACGTCGGGGCCGAAAGGAACTTCATGGGCTAGCAAGCGAGATTGTAAGCGCGATAGGGGTCGTGCCAGGATCACAGGTGGACCTCGTAGACAGCCAATCACAGGTGGGAGGCGGTTCGCTTCCAGGGGAGAACTTGCCGACCGTGTGCGTGCGTATTGTGACGGTGGGCGACCGGATTCCAGCCGATTCGCTGAGCGCTCAGCTCCGTCTGAACGCTCCTCCCATTTATGGCCGAATCCGTGACAATGCACTGCTGTTGGATCCGAGGACGCTGGAGCGCGAGGAGATTCCCGTCATTGCGGAATCCGTCCGGCGCATACTTGCAGAGTCAAAGTAACGAACCATGGATGACAAGAACATTCGATTGACGCATCTCGTTCGCTGCGCGGGTTGAGCCTCCAAGATTGGGCCATCCCGTCTCGCGCAGGTGCTGCGTGATCTCGAAATACCGACCGATGACCGCCTGATGGTCGGCCTGTTAACCGGAGACGACGCGGGCGTCTACCGGCTTAGGGACGACCTCGCCATCGTGCAGACGGTCGACTTCTTCACGCCTATCGTGGATAACCCTCTTTGGTTCGGCCGAATCGCCGCCGCCAACTCCCTCTCCGACGTCTACGCGATGGGAGGCGTGCCCTTGACTGCCATGAATATCCTCTGCTATCCCATCTCAACTCGGGACCCATCGGAGCTCGCTGCTATTCTCCGCGGAGGATCGGAGAAGGTGGCGGAGGCCGGGGCGGTGCTCCTGGGCGGCCACAGCGTAGAGGATTCCGAGCCTAAGTTCGGACTTGCAGTGACTGGGACAGTCGACCCGGATCACATAACGACCAACGCGGGCGCTCAACCAGGTGATTACATCGTCCTCACCAAGCCGCTGGGGACCGGAATTATCACGACTGCGGCCAAGTTCGACGAATGCTCCCCGGAGACGCTGCAGACGGCCTGTGAATCCATGGCCACACTCAATAGTGGCGCGGCGGACGCAATGCGTACCGTCGGAATCGTACGGGAAGGAGTGCACGCCGCAACAGACATTACGGGCTTCGCCCTGAGCGGGCATCTCTTCAACATCGCCCGGGAAAGCGGTGTGCGAATTGAGATCGACTGGTGCGCGCTGCCCATTCTTCCGGACGCGGAAACCCTCGCCCTGGCCGGCAATGTGACTCGAGGCGACGTTGAGAACCGAGAGTTTCTGGGAGACCGATTGTCGTTTTCGGCGGATGTTCCATCGGAACGCCAGAGCGTCATTGTGGACCCGCAGACGTCGGGAGGATTGGCAATTTGCGTCGCGGAAAACCGACTTCAGGAACTTCTCGTAGAGCTAGAAAAGCGAGGGACCCTTTCGCGAGCGGTAATCGGCCGAGTTGTAGCCGGTGCGCCCGCACTTGCCGTGTGTTAGAATAGTGTCCTGCGTTCTCCCGCGGAGGCGAAAATGGGCAGAATCCGCTGCTGGTCCAGGCTGCTGCTCTGGATTCATCTGTTCGTCTGTTGTGTCTGGCTATACCTGTTCCAGACGAGTTCGGAGCCTCCGCACTGGATGCTCCACGTCTTCCTGTGGTCGATCATCGGAATCCAATTCACCTGGGGATTGACGATCGGGTTGATGGTGGGGCCGGGCCAGCGGAGCCGGGGGCGATTGTGGTGGAGCCTCCTTCTGGTCTTCATGCCGCTGTACTTCGTCGGCACGATTCTGAAGGCTATTTACCTGTACGTGGGCCCAGGCTGGGCTATCGGATACCTGGCTTTCTTCTCGGCCATGCTAGCCTGCGAAACATTCTGCGGAGTAATGCTCGGCGCGCGCATCCACAGCGCGTGGCGCGGGCCGACAGAGTAATCAGTCATCAGTAATCAGTAGTAATTGTCCTTACTGATCACTTGATCACTCGATCACTGATCACTTGCACGTCACGGGGGCGGATGGGGCCTGGTGGTTCTCCCGGTCTTCAAAATCGCGTGGGGGGCGGTTGATCCCGTCCTCGGTGGGTTCGATTCCCACACGCTCCCGCCATACTTGTCCTCACACAAAGCCATACGGCCCGTAGGGGACGCAAAGGCGCAAAGAAAGATGCGGAATCCCGATTCCGAGGCGAGATCGAGGATGATTCCGTCGCCCGCACGACTGGTTGTCAAAGAACGGCAAACTCACGCGCCGGGAAGCGCACCCCCTAACCCCCTGAGAGGGGGACTCCGAAGGTAGGTAACTCCGCCTTGTTTGGCGGCTTCCCTTTGCGGCTGGTTTTCATTAGGGAGCGCCTGGTTTCTCCGAGGCCGTCTTGGGCTTTGGCGTGTCTACCAGAACTTGGTTATTAAATACTCCCGGGGAGACTGGGAAAGGCAGTAGTCAATTATCAATTATCAATTATCAGTTATCAATGTGATGCGTCAGAACGGGGCGCTGATGACTGATTACTGATTACTGGTTCCTGATTACTTTTGTCCTTTCGGCTCCCGACGTGACCGTCGCCTAAACGCCTTACGAACATAGACTCAGGGTCTATGCACAGGCAGACCGTCGATTATGGACTTCTGCCGTTTGAAGTGCGGAGATCAGGTGTCTTCCGCGCACCGCCCGTGCCGGTATCGGGCTCCGCCCACTGCCGAATCCGGGGCAGGGGACCCGTGCGGCCTTTTCGCAGGCCAGCAGCGCCGCGCAGGTTCACCAGGAGCGCGGGGCCTGGTTCTGGTTTCCGGTCCCTTTCATCCACACCGCGGAACGAACAACATCCGACCAGGGAATCGATTCCGCGGCGTTCTTCAATGTCTCTCAGGATGAAGCCGGAGCCGAAGGACGAATGGCGAATGACGAAAGACGAATGAACGTTTGCATTCAGGCCATGCATCACATTTGGCAGGTAGGTCGAGGGAGACGACGGGGTCTCGCTCGGGCAAACGGACAGTTTTCCTCCCGTAACAGGGTTAGAGGCGCACGGGCGTCTCGTGGTAGACATTATAGTGTCTGTTTGAGCGGCTGTCAAGGGGGCGGCGAAAAATATTTCTGCTATTTTTTGGCGGGTTGGAATCGGCGCCGAAGTGCATGAACGGCGAGACGGATTCCGCGGCTAGACGCAGGCAATTCTAACGGACTTCGGGGCGGGCGGCAAGGGATGAGAGGGGAAGGCTCCGCCGCAAAGTCGTCGCTAATCCGGCGCTCTTAGAACGGAATTCGTGCGAGCCGTCACAGTTTGATACAATGAACAAAGTTTGGTTCGCGATCAGGAGGCTATGATGGGCATGACGATTACGGTGCCGGATGATCTGGCGGAGTCGATCGAGCAAGTGTCCAGAAGGTCGGGGGAGGCGGCCGAGAGGCTTGTGCTTACCGCGCTTCGGGCGCATTTTCCGCCCATTCCGGACGAGCTGCGAGATGAATTCGACGCCCTGGAACACGCGTCTGATGACGATCTGTTGCGATTCGAACAGAGCCTCGTATGAATCGGGACGAAATCTGGCTCGTCACTCTGCCGCTTGCTTCAGGGAGAGAGCAAGGCGGTCAACGTCCTGCAGTCGTGCTGCAGGATCCGTGGCGGATGGATAGCTATTCTAGCGGACATGGGGGCGGGCGGCAAGGGGACGAGGTGTTAGCTCAATGTCGCGGAAGTGACCCTGAAATGCTAAGGGGAAGATTGGCTAGACCTCAGGACGGAGCTAGCGCAGAGGGACCGCGTAAAGGCTTCCGGAATCCAGGTAGCTGATGGATTTACTATCCAGCATCCATTTTGCTGCAATTGCCCATGGATCTGGTTCCCATCCCACCTTCGGCGCGGGTGTTCGCAGGCGCTTTATGAGTAATGGATTTTGGCCGCGGAGATTTGTGACCCACAGGGCGGTTTTTCGCTCTTGGACGTCATGGGAAATCACCCACAGGAGGTGAGATCCCTCCGGGGAGACATGCACGTCGGCCACAATTCCTTTTTTCGGGATGGCTGCGGTCCAAGACTCAGGCACCTTGGCTTCTCCCGAGACCGCGCAGCTTATTACCCTGAGCTCCTTCGAGTCAACGGCGTCCATTCGCATGACAATTGCATTCTGATCCCTCCCCAGGCCGATCCACGTCCGATACCCGGCTTGCTCTAGGAAAGCGAGTGGGCCGGTGTACGAAACGCTTCGCGCGAGTCTTCCAGTTGAGGCATTTACCATAAGGATAGCTCTCGCGCCTAAGCCAATGAAGTGACGGCTGTCAGGTAACCATACGGGATCGGCGATGTACGAATAGGGATCGCCCTGTACAACGCGCTGACTGTGAAGCCCCACGACTCTCCACCCATCCGTGGGGCCGTTCCCGACTCCGAACTGCGAGTCAAACGCAAGCCATTTGCCGTCTGGCGACGGACTCGCCCACACAACACTCTTGAAATACTCCCGCGTTAGCTGACTCCAGGCTAGTCGAAACCCGGTTGGAACGCTGCTCTTTCCTGTCTGTATTTCAATGAGACCCGCACTTCGGGTGGAATGTATTTCCTTCCCTGAATAAAACGCAATCAACGTGCGCCGTCCTACCCAAGAATAGTAGGGATGGTCCCATCCTTTGGCGTCGCAGATCTTGCGCGAGGACTTGGGGGCTGCCGACTCGGGCCAAGCTGAGGGGAGCAAGAGGCAGGCAATAGTGAGCTGAACCAGTAATCGTATGGTTTGCATAGAGACCGCCGACGGACAACCATTCAAGCCGGCGCTTGACCAAGGTATTTTAGCGGACATCGGGGCGGGCGAAAAGCAAGCGGTCACTCAGGGCGGCGGCCAAGCGTAACGGCGGCTGATTCCGTCAAGTTAGGAGAGCCAGTATTGCGGACATCGGGGCCGCCGGAAAGCAAAGCGTCATGA
>JBKJZI010000180.1:0-11618 GCA_046715155.1 Chthonomonadales bacterium
CTTCGACCCGGGCCAGGAGGTGACCGATTCCGATTATTACTACGAGACCCACAAGGGCGGGCAGATCACAGTCAGCCGGCCCTTCAGCGAGACGTATCGAGGATTCGTCGGACTGCGGCATGATAACGTATCGGTGCCGAACCTGAACCTGGGCGACATCGACCGGCGGATTCTGCAGAACGGCGCGCTCTCCGGAATCAACTTGCGGCTGACGCACAACACGCGCGATTTCGACCTGGAGCCGGCGGTCGGGGGATTCGAGACTTACACTCTGGACCTAGGGCGCGCAGACCTGAAGCCGGTAGGCGAGCCCCAAAAAGGCGACGAACAGGGCGTTTTTGGAATTCTGAACTACACGCGATATGGAGTCGACGCCCGTCGGTATTTAAGCCCGCAGGGACGCCGCGTGAATCCCAAGGACCGGCGCACGGTGATCGCCTTCCGCTTAATGAGTGGTTCTTCGACCGGCACCCTGCCGTTCTCGGAACAGTGGTTCATGGGCGGCGCGGAATCGCTGCGCGGCTACCAGGAGGACCGATTCTGGGGGACCAACATGCTCCTGTTCTCCGGAGAGTATCGCCATCCGCTGGCTCAGAGCCTCACCGGCGTATTCTTCGCGGACATCGGTGATGCGTGGGGCGGGCCGTATCAGGACGTGAACCTTCTCGGATTCGAGCAGCACGCCCAGTTCAACCCGTCGCTCGGGATAGGCCTGGGCCTCCGCGTAATAACGCCCATCGGTCCCATTCGTATAGATCAGGGGTTCGGCAAGGAAGGCGCTCGGACGCACTTCAGTATCGGGCACGTGTTCTAGGAGTCAGGTGTTCAGGGCTTTGGGTGTCTGACAAGTCCGACTTGTCTGACACGTCTGCCATGCGAACACCTGAACGGCGGTCCTGCACCTATGCTATAATTTGTCGGCTTTGCCAGAGAGGAGTTTGTTGATGGAAAGGAGTTTAATCTGGTGGCGGGGGCTCGTGCTTTCCACCATCGTTTTGTGCATTGTTTTTGCGGTCAGCGCGTCCGGGCAGGAGAAGAAGCCCACCGTCTTCGGAATAGTGGATTTTGAGCGGCTTCAGAGTGATTACAAGCGTAAGGTCACGCTGGAAAGCGATCTGGAAGCGCTCAAGTCGAGATTGGACAAGCGCCTCGCGCGCCGCGATACCATGCCCTTTCTTTCTGAGGAAGAACATAAGGAGCTGGACAAGCTGAATGAGAAGGCGGCCACGGAGCGCAGCGACGTCGAGAAGAAGCGTGTGACCGAGCTCGAGCAGAAGTCTGAGACGGTTAATAAAGAGATAAACGCGCTCCGGCAGAAGCCGGAGAAGGACCTCACCGACCCCGACCGCGCGCGCATCAAGCAGGCTGAAGACCAGTGGCAAAAGGCCCAGCAGGCGTTCGCCGGACACAAGAGCGCCGGGGAGAACGAGCTCCGCGCGTTCATAAGCGCGAACACCAGCACTCTTAAGAAGGACGTAAACGAGTCGGTCAAAAAGGTGGCTGAGCAGAAGGGCCTGGCCATCGTGTTCAACAGCGAGGTCGCGCCGTATGCTAGCGTCGACATCACGAGCCAGGTTCTCACTGAGCTCAACTCGAAGAAATAGCCTGTGGATTCTGGCAGCCGGCCTTGCAATCGCGGGCGCCGGCTGCCGGCGTACGCCCGAGGATTCCATTCGTTATTCGACCGGCTACGTCAAGCTGGACGACCTGGTCCATCGCCATCCCGGCTGGCAGGACGTGCGGCAGCTCGACGCGATGATAGCTCACGCTAACAACCTGCCCGCGCCGACTGCGACGGGCGCCCGGAATCTGCCCGAGGCCCCGCTACCCCCAGCCCTTCAACGTCGACCACTCCTTCCCGCAGCCATCAGTGTCGAGAAACTTCGGATCGAGGCGGTAAAGTCTCCCGCGCGTCAGCGTATCGAACGCCTTCAGGGCTCGGCGATCATTCGTGTGGAGCGCGCGGTCAACGTCCGTGAAAAGGAGCTGCGCACGACAACGGACGCGGAACTCCAGCAGCTCGAGGCGGATTTGAAAGAAGAGTCACGGCGGGACCGCATAAGCGTCGAAAGTAAGTGGTACGTCCCGGTGCGCGACCTCTGGCTCAGAGAATTCGCGCTGGAAGCACAAGTGGTGACGTACCGGCCATATCCCACATCGCCTGCTTACAAGATGTCTCAAGAGCGACTCGCGGAAATACGCGCGCAGAGAAAAGCGGCAGAGGACGAAAGATCGACGGAGCTCGAAGCGGTCGATGACCGACTAAAACAGCGGCTGGCGGACGCTCGAAAGGATGTGGAGCAGAAATTCTCCCGGCTAATCGCCGAGTATAGAAGAGACCTTGAAAGCAAAGCCGGAACCGAAATGCGCGAGCGGCTGGCCATGGCGGAGACCGTCTTAAGCGCGCTCGAACCTTTAGAGCGGCCAAAGGTCCCGCCGGCGCCGGAAAACAGGAACGTCTCGCTTCCGTCACCCTCGCAGGTAGCCGCAGCGGTTAAGACGGCGGCCGGCGCTCCGCTCGACGCCGGTGACGAGATCGATGATCTCAAAGCGCAGCGGGAACGCCTGTCGCAGTACCTACAAAAGGACGTAAAGCGGCGGCTCAATCGACTTGCCACGCAGCAGCGCTGGCGGTTGGCATTCGGTCCCAAGCCGGGCCTGGACGACATCACGAACACGGCTGCTCAGCTCCTGGCCGAGGAGTGGACGCCGTAGGGTCTTCAGAATCCGGGAAAATCGATCTATGGCTCAAAAGAACGGAATGACGGTTGCAGAGCTCGCTGAGTGCGTCCGCGGCGCAGTCGAGGGCGACCAGGACGCAATGATACAGGGCGTATCCACCATCGAGGAAGCCGAGAAGGGCGACATTGTCTTTGCGGAGAATCCGCGATTCCTATCCAAAGCGGAGAAGTCCCGCGCTTCGGCGATAGTTGCATTCCTGGATGCGACCACCCCCGACAAACCGCTGATTAAGGTCGAGAATCCACGTTTCGCGTTTGCAAAGATCCTCGAGCTTTTTGCTCCACACCTCCGCGTAGAACCGGGAATACATCCCACGGCGGTTGTCGGCGAGGGTTTCAAGTCAGGCGAAGGCGCCAGTGTCGGCGCTAATGCGAATGTTGGCAACGACGTATCCATCGGAGCGAATGCCGTCATCATGCCGGGGTGCTTCGTTGGGGATGGCTGCATCCTCGGCGACAACTGTATCCTCTACCCGAATGTCACCATCCTTAACGGATGCGTCCTCGGAAACCGCGTTTATGTCCACAGCGGCTGTGTGATCGGCGCGGATGGATTCGGCTACATGCGGATCGGCGACGAAAGCTTCAAGGTGCCTCAGATCGGAAACGTCGAGATCGGGGATGATGTGGAGATTGGCGCGAACTGCACGATCGACCGAGCCAAGACAGGCTCTACGATCATTGGGCCACGCACCAAGATCGACAACCTGGCGCACATTGCGCACAACGTGAAGATCGGGCCCGACTGTATCATCGTCGCGCAGGTTGGTGTGGCCGGAAGCGCAGAACTCGGCCGCGGCGTCATGATCGCTGGCCAGGCGGGCCTGAAGGACCACATTAAGATCGGCGACGGCGTGGTGGTCATGGGACAGGCCGGCGTTTTTGGAGACGTTGCCGCAGGAGAAGTTGTTTCCGGCTACCCGGCCCGACCGCACCGTGAGGCGCTTCGGCAAAGCGCGGCGGTCGCTTCCTTGCCGGAGTATCTGAAGCGGATTCGCCAGCTAGAGAAGGATAATGCGGAATTGACGGCGCGCAGCGACAGGCTCGAGACGACGGTGGCGGCCCTCGCCGAGAGGCTCGGGGTCGCCGCCGACCAGTGAGCGTATTGATCGAATCACTTCCCGCCTCAGTCTACCGCGTGAGTCCGCCGGCTGCGAGGCTGCAAACCACGCTGCGGTCGGAGATAAGCCACGCGGGAGTGGGCATGCATACCGGTCTGCAATCCCGCGTGACGGTCCGGCCCGCGGCACAAAACCGCGGAATCACATTCATCGCCGGTTCGGCCGTTATCCCGGCCGTGGCGGATTCCGTGGTCAATACGCACCGCTGCACTTGCCTCGGAATCGGCGAGTGTCAGGTCTTCACAGTAGAGCATCTGCTTTCCGCACTCGCGGGACTGGAAGTAGATAACGCTGAAATCGTGGTTGATGGCGCGGAGATTCCGATTCTTGATGGCAGCGCCAGGCCCTGGGTCGAAGCCCTGGAATCTGCAGGCGTCATCGAATTAGACGAGCCTGCTCGCATCGCCGGCCTCTCCGCCCCAGTGGTCCTGGCTTCCGGGGATTCCTGGCTGATTGCGATTCCGGCCGATGCCTACACCATTACGTGCGTGACGAGCTTCGATCATACTTTGCTCGGAACCGAAGTGGTAACATACCGGCAGAGTCCTCAGACATTTGCATCAGAAATAGCTCCTGCTCGCACGTTCGGATTCATCGAGGAGGTCGAGGCGCTGCTGTCTTCCGGCCTGGCGCAGGGCGGCTCGCTGGAAAACGCGCTTATCGTGTACCCTGACCGCTTCTCGGATAAGCTGCGGATTCCGCACGAATGCAGCCGGCACAAGCTGATGGACGTGATTGGAGACCTGAGCCTGACGGGTATGCGGTTTCACGCGGCGATCACAACAATCAAGCCGAGCCACCGGGCCAACGTGGAATTCGCGCGCGTTCTTTCCCGGAATCTTGTGGGTTAAGTGATGAGGAGATCCGTTCTATGATGGATATCGAAGAGATACGGTCGATCCTTCCGCACCGGTATCCGATGCTGCTGGTTGATCGTATTCTGGAGATCGAGCCTGGCAAGCGTGCGCTCGGCTTGAAGAACGTCTCGGTAAATGAAGATTTCTTCAACGGCCATTTTCCCGGCCAGGCCATGATGCCCGGTGTCCTCATTCTGGAAGCGATGGCTCAGGTAGCGGGTGTGCTCATCTTGACCGTGCCGGACCACCAGGATAAACTCGCGGTAATCGGCGGGTTGGAGAGCGTCAAGTTCCGTAAGCCGGTGGTTCCAGGTGACGCGCTCATTACTGAGGTGGAAGTCCTGAGCGTCCGCAAGTCATTTGGAAAGGTCAAAATGACAGGTCGAGTGAAAGACGAAGTGGTCGCATCCTGCGAGATGATCTTCGGTCTCATTCCACGCCTTTCAAGACCTGCGAGAGCTGTCTAAGTTCGTGACTCTGGAGTAGCCCCATGCCAATTTCAGTCCATCCAAGCTCGGAGATTCATCCCGGCGCGCGCATCGGGGAGGACGTTACCATCGGGCCTTATTGCATCATCAAGGAAGACGTCGAGATCGGCGATGAGACGCACCTGCATTCCCACGTCGTGGTCGAGGGCGGCAGCCGCGTGGGGAGGAGCTGCGACATCTGGCCGGGGACCGTTATCGGCGGGGCGCCGCAGGACCATAAGTACCGTGGCGAGCGCACCTACGTGATCCTGGGTGATAACAATACGCTTCGCGAGTATGTCACGCTCCATAGGGCGGTTGGCGAAGGCCGCGCGACGATCATCGGCAACGACAACTGGTTTATGGCTTACTCCCACGTCGGCCATAATTGCGAAATTGGGAACGGCAACACCATCTCCAGCTACTCGGGGCTCAGCGGGCATGTTTCTATCGAGGACCACGTGGTACTCGGCGGCATGGTAGGAGCCCACCAATACAGCCGAATAGGAAAGCTGGCGATGGTTGGCGGCATGAGCAAGATCAATCAGGACATTCCGCCTTTCATGCTGGCTGACGGACTGCCTGCGCGCGTGCTGGAGCTGAATCGAATCGGCCTCAAGCGCCAGGGAGTGTCACCCAACGTCCGAAGCGGTCTCCGGCAGGCCTACAAACTCCTCTATCGCTCAAACCTCAACCGATCCGAAGCGCTCGAGCGCATCGAAGAAGAGCTGGAGCCCAGCCCCGAGCTCGAGTATCTCATGGACTTCATGCACGGAATCGCACGCGGCTACGGCGGCAGAGGCAATGATACGCCGAGGGGATAGGGTATAGGGTGTAGGGTGTAGGCCGGACGACAACACTTTCCAAACATCTTAAATCTGTTTCGAAATGCAAGGAGTCAACCCTACACCCTACACCCTACACCCTACACCCAACATTGCCATCATCTCCGGTGAAGTGTCGGGCGATGTGGTTGGCGGGGCGCTGGCCCAAGCGCTGTTGAAGCGGTGGCCAGACCTGCGTTTGTGGGGCGCCGGAAGCACCCGAATGCGGGGCGCTGACGTGGAGCTGTTGTTCGACAGCAGCCACTGGAGCGCAATCAGCATAGTGGAGTCGCTAAAGCTGGTCCCCAAGATCCGATTTCAGGTGTTCCCCACCCTACTTCGTGAGATCGAAGCGCGAAAGCCGTCTGTCGTAATCCTGATAGATTTCGGAGCGGTAAATATCCATATCGCGCGGTGGTGCAAGGCACGCGGAATCAGGGTGTTTTACTACTTTCCGCCCGGTTCCTGGAGACGGCGGGGACGCGTGAAGGAAGACATTGGCCGGGTAACCGACTGTGTTGTGACCCCTTTTCCGTGGTCTCAGATTCGACTGAGTGAGGCCGGCGCAAACGCTCACTTCGTCGGTCACCCGCTGCTGGAGATCGTCAAACCTTCGCAATCCCGCTCGCAATTTGCCGACCGATTCGGGATGGACTCCGGACGACCTATCATCGGCCTCTTACCCGGTTCTCGTGCGTTTGAGATCGAGCATAACACGCCGGCGATGATCGGGGCGGCGGCCATTATCAGCCGGCAGATTCCGGACGCGCAATTCGTTTTCGGCGCCGTGTCTTCCACTTCTCGGGAGAAAGTTCAGGCTGCCATCAAATCGGCCGGGGAGCCTTCAAGCGGTTTCACCGAGACTACGCGCGAGCTTGCTCAAACCGTCGCAAAGCTCGACAAGGAGCGGCGGCGGCAGACGGCGCCCCGGTTGGTGACGACGGAAGGCGTGCTTGTTTCGCTGGGAGATGTGGACGATTTAAAAAAGCGGGCGAAGTCCGGTAACTCCCGGTCCTCGCTGCCTGCATTCGTGATCGCGGAAGGTCTGACCTACGATGTAATGGCGCATTCAGACACCCTTATCGTCTGTTCGGGGACCGCAACGCTGGAAGCCGCCATCCTCGAGACGCCAATGGTGATAATATATAGAGTCTCCCGGCTGATGGAACTGGAGATCAACGTCATCCGACGCATCAAACCGGAACACATCGGCCTTCCGAACATCATTGCAAACGAACGAATCGTGCCCGAGCTCATCCAGCAAGCTGCGACGCCGGATGCGCTTGCGACGGCGACCCTGAGATTCTTGCTCGACCCAGCCTATCGCGCGGAAACAAAGCAGCGCCTCCAAAACATGAAGACCGTGCTCGGTACACCGGGCGCAAGCGACCGTACGGCCGAGCTGGTCCTCGAAACAGCAGGACTAGACATCATTCAATGACCGACACCAAAACAGACGCCACTGACAAGTCAAACATTGAAGGACGGCTTCTTGGCTACCTGCGGCCGCACCGGCGCACGCTCGCCGCCGGACTTCTCTGTGCCGCGGCAAACGCCGGAATCACAGCGCTGCTAGCCTTTGCCATCAAGCTAACGGTCAACCACATGACCGAAGGCGAAGTCGGCAGGCTCAACTTCGTCTGCATCGTCGTGGTCTTTGTGTTCCTTATCAAGGGTTTGGTGGCATACGGTCAGACCTTCTTCCTCTCGCTCGTCGCCCAGCGGATAACGGCCAGACTGCGCGAACAGATTTTTGCCCACATTCACTCGCTCTCGATGTCGTTCTTCAACCGGCGTCGCACCGGCGCGATTATGTCCACGCTTACGAACGACGTGCCCGTTATCCAGACCGCTACGATGTCGATCCGCGACGTGGTCGCAGCGCCAATTACCATCGTCGCCGCATTCGCGATGCTGTTCTACACGAGCTGGCGGTTGACCCTGGCGGCGGTCATCTTCGTTCCGCTGATGGGCCTCGTAATCAACAAGATAGGGAAGAGAATCCGCCGGATTTCAGACATCGTGCAGGGGAAGATGGCCGACATCACCACGATTACGGAAGAGACCGTGTCCGGGGTGCGGATTATAAAATCCTTTGCCGCCGAAGACCAGGAGATAAACCGATTTAGCGCCGAGAACGAGAAGGCGCTTCAGGCGGTCATCAAGGGAGTAAAGCGAAGCGCTCAGCTCCGTCCTATAGTCGAGTTTATTGGAGCTTTCGGGATTGCGCTCGTTCTGTTCGCGGGCGGGAATGAAGTGGCCCGAAACGCCAAAAACGTCGCTCAGGGCCTGCCGCCGATGAGCCTACTGGATACCGGCGGGCTGGCGATGTTCATTTATCTTCTCCAGCAGATAGCCCGGGCCGTGAGCGACCTGGGCGGAATCAACGTGACCCGTCACCAGGCGCTTTCGGCCGCGCAGCGCATCTTCACGGAAGTCCTCGATCAACGGCCCGAGGTCGCCGAAAAGCCCGATGCCCTGATAATGCCGCCTCTCGAAGGATATGTGAGGCTGGAAGGCGTCTCCTTCGCCTACCAGGAGGGCGAGCCGGTCCTGAAGGATATCTCGTTCGAGGTTAATCCGGGCGAGGTAGTTGCGCTCGTTGGAATGAGCGGCGCCGGGAAGAGCACCCTGGTGGACCTGATTCCGCGGTTCTATGACGTGGATGAGGGCTCGATCACCGTCGACGGCATTGACATCCGGGACGTCAAGCTCGATACGCTTCGCCGGCAGATCGGCATTGTTCCCCAGGAGACCTGGCTCTTTGCCGGGACGCTCAGAGACAACATAGCGTATGGCCGCCGGGACGCGACGGAGGAGGAGATCCGCGGCGCCGCCTACGCCGCCAATGCCTACTTTATTGACGGTTTTCCGGACAAATTCGAAACGGTCGTGGGCGAGCGAGGCGTGAGGCTCTCCGGCGGCGAGAGGCAGCGCATTGCCATCGCCCGCGCCATCTTGATGAATCCCCGGATTCTGATACTCGACGAAGCTACGTCTTCGCTCGACGCCTCCTCCGAGGCGCTCGTTCAGGAGGCTCTCGATCAGCTCATGAAGGGCCGAACGACGATCGTGATCGCCCACCGCCTTTCGACGATTCTCGGAGCCGACCGGATTCTGGCAATGGAGGGCGGCCGCATCGTGGAATCAGGCAGCCATCAGGAGCTTCTGGCCGACGGCGGGCTCTACGCAAGCCTTTACGAGCGCCAGTTCCGGGCCGAGCTAACGCAGTAACGATGGCTGTCGAGCAGACCGTCGAAGCTCCGGCGCCCGCGAGGACCCGGCCTGCGTGGAAGGTCAACCTCATTGGATTCCTCGCGTGGCTGGCTGCCCGCACTCTCTCTTCCACTCTGCGACTAAAGCAAGAGCACTCAAGCGGGTACCGCGAGGCAGTTGACGGCGGCACGGGCGCGATTCTAGTCACGTGGCACGGGCGGACGCTGATTCCAGTCAACCTCTATCGGAAGCGCGGATTCTGGGCCCTCATTTCTCTCTCGCGCGACGGAGAGATACAGAACAACATCTTCCGACGATTCGGATTTCAGACGATTCGCGGGTCAACCGGCCGCGGAGGCGTGCGGGCCACCCTGCAGCTTGGGCGGAAGATAAAGGAAGGCGGAATCCTGGCCTTTACTCCGGACGGACCTCGCGGGCCATCCCACAAGGTACAGCCCGGTACCATTTTTCTGGCGCAGCGCTCCGGACGGCCAATCATCCCGTTTGGAATCAGCGCGAGGCCGCGCAAGCTGCTGCCGACGTGGGACTCCTACCTGGTGCCCTTCCCCTTCGCGCGAGCCGCCATCGTCACCGGCGACCCGATCTACGTTCGGATGGAAGCAACCGATGAGGAGCAGGCAACTATAGCCGAAGAGCTCGAATCCGCCCTCAACGAGGTTGAGCGGCGGGCGGAAGAACTCGTCGGGGCAATCCCCTTCAGCCGAACGGAACCTTAGCATCTGGGGGCAACGGCCATTTTCCTGCTATACAATACGCTGCTCCTCCTTGCTTCACCCATTCTGGCAATTCTTCTCCTCTTGAGGCTGCGGGCCGGTAAGTCTCGCGAAGGATGGGGGGAGCGGTGGGGGCACGTCCGGCTGCCGGAGATACCGCCGGGACGGATAGCCTGGTTTCATGCGGCGTCCGTGGGTGAGGTCTCGGCGGCGATTCCTGTGGTGCGTGAGCTCAAGTCTCGGTGTGACGATCTCCGGGTTGTGTTTACGGTCATCACGCCCGGCGGTTATGAGACAGCTTGTGCTCATGCGGGAATGCTGGTGGATTCGGTTCACTACGCGCCATTCGACGTGCCATGGGCTGCGGCGCGCGCTGTCAACGCGATTCAGCCGGACGCGCTGGTCGTCATGGAAACAGAGATTTGGCCGAATATGCTGCACTTTGCGCGCAAGTCCGGTGCGCGGGCTATCCTCATAAACGGCCGTATCTCGGATAGGAGCTTTCCCCGGTACTTGATTGCCCGCGGACTGTTCACCTGGGCGCTTGGCCATTTCGACCGGATTCTGACCCAGACTCCTACTGACGCGGAGCGATTCCGAGCCATTGGTGGGGAGGCTTCACGAATCGCGGCGGTTGGAAACACCAAATTCGACCAGGAGGTGAAGCTGCTTTTCGCTCGCGAACGCGCCGATGTGCGCGAAGCCCTGAAGCTTTCGGAAAGCGCACCGGTCCTGGTTATCGGCAGCACTCGGATTCCAGATGAAGAGCGAATTCTAATCCGCGCCTACATACGCGTGTGCAAATCCGTGCCGGACCTAGCGCTCATCCACGCTCCTCGCCATGTGGAGCGCGCCGAGGAGGTCGTCCAACTGATGCGAGAATCCGGTCTGGAACCCGTGCGCAAGACGCAGATCGATTCCGCTAAGGGGCCGGTGCGACAACTTGTGCTGGATACGTTTGGAGAGCTTGCGGATGTATACGCAGTCGCCGACGTCGCATTTATCGGCAACAGCCTGGTAGCGCCCGGCGGCGGACAGAATCTGCTCCAGCCGTTGGCGCACGGAAAGCCGGCTGTTTATGGCCCACACATGCAAAACTTCCGCGACCTTGCTTCCATGGCAGAAGAAGCGGGCGTCGGATTCAGAATTAATAGTGAGGATGAACTGGTTTCCGCTTTGACTATGCTATTAACCGAAAAGGAACAGCGGGCCGATTTGAGCGAAAAGGCGCGGAATCTGATAGCCAGTAACCGCGGCGCTTCCGAGCGGTACGCAGGCGAGATCATTGCGCTCCTTCAGGCAGGGCGTGAGCGCGACTAATTATCTTCTCTCAGTTATCGACGGTACGCGGCGCGGGCCGGCATCGTCGATGGTTCGCGTAGCGCTTGCCGGCCTCGCATACGTCTACGCAGGCGGTTTGAAGCTGTTCCTCTTGCCGTACGCGATTGGAATCCGCCGTCAGACTAAACTTCCATGCCCAGTCATAAGTGTGGGGAATCTCACTGTGGGCGGCACGGGAAAGACTCCGATGACGCGTCATGTTTGCGAGATACTGCTCCGCCATCAGGTCAAGCCGTGCGTGCTCATTCGGGGTTATCGAGGGGCAAGCGAGCACGGCGCAGAAGTAGTATCATCGACACAAGGGATCGAACTAACGC
>JBKJZI010000181.1:0-12894 GCA_046715155.1 Chthonomonadales bacterium
GTATCTATCCTACCAATACACCGGAGGTAGAACGTCGGGCACGATGGAGTTCACCATGCCTTCGGTGGCCGGCGACTATGAGTTCCGATACTTCGTGAACAACGGGTACGAGGAGAAGGCGCGAACCTCCACGGTGACCGTCAAGACACACGGGCTCGTTGCCACGCCGTCGACCGTCGCGAGAGGCGGCCAGGTAACCGTGACCTGGACCGCGCCGGCTGGTTCCTCGGCAAACGATTGGATCGCGCTATACAAAGTCGGCGATCCGAACACGAGCTATGGAGCCTGGAGCTACACCGGCGGCGCCGTCAGCGGCACCCGGACATTTACGATGCCGAACGTCGTCGGGCAGTATGAGTTCCGGTATCTTCTCAACAACGGATACACCGACGCTGTTCGCAGCAATCCGGTCACGGTGAACTGACGCTTGCCGGACCAATTACTAATCGCCCCCGGAAGCAATTCCGGGGGCGATTCTTCTTTACAATTCATGAGTCCTCCGTAAATCAGGAGGCTGCCATACCTGGAATCGTCGGTATAAAACCGACGGCAGGAAATTCGGCGATGTCCTCCGGACAGGTTCGTCGTCGCACTGCGTGTCGCGTTTAACAATGGACCAGAACGGAGTCTGGTTCAACGGTCAGCGGACCGGTAAGGTGCCACATTCCTTACGTAGGGCATGGGGCGCCGTCCCATGTCGCATGACTCTTAGTTAAGGCGGCTGTAATCCGCGGCGGCGATCTTGATTCCGTTGCAGACGCCGACGCGGGGCTCCCAGAGGAGGAGCCGCTCTGCATTCTCGCTCCGGAAAGTGCGGTTTGCCAGGGCGGAGCGGAGGCGGTAGGCGGATAGAGGAGACTGTCGGCCCATCAGGCCCAGCAGCTTCTCCGAGAGCTTGCCCAGGGCGAACAGGACGGGCTTCGGAATCCGCACCACCTTCGCATCGGGTCCTGCCACCAGGCGGATGACGTCGCGCTGGGTCAGATTCCGGTCGTCGATTAGCTGAATGATTTCGCCGCGATGAAGTTTTCCATCGAGGGCCAGGCAGACCGCGTCGACAACGTCATCGATGTAAACCAGAGGGAGGTTGACACGGCCGTCGCCCAGGATGAGCCAACGCTTCCCCATCTTGCGTCCTATGGCAGGTGTCATCAGCGGAATCCTGCCGCCGAATATCAGTCCCGGTCGAAGAATTACCGCCGGGAGGCCGTGTTCCTTGACGGAATTGACGACGATCTGCTCTGCTTCCAGTTTCGCGCGGGTATAGGCCCCTCGGGCCTCAGCGTTCGGCTCGAGCGCGGTGGATTCCGTCACGACGCTCCCCGCCGGAGCCCCTGCCCAGTCGACGACGGACATTGAGCTGATGTGTACCAACCTATCGACTCCGTGCTTGCGGCAGGCTTCCACAACGTTTCGCGTGCCCATTACGGTGCCGCCGTAATGGTCGTCCCAACCGCCCTTCATGGCGGCGCCGACGTGGATAACGGCTTTCGCGCCTTGGACGGCTCGATCGACGGCGTCCGGGTCGCCAAGGTTCCCGATGGCGACTTCCACTCCCTCCGGAATCCGCGCCGGAATCCGTCGCACGAAGATTCGCAGTCGATGGCCCTGAGCAAGCAGGCGCTCGACCACAGCGCTTCCTAGTCCTCCGGAAGCCCCGGTGACGAGGATCGGGACGGAATCCGATGTGGGGAGAGCAGCGAGCTTCTGCTCGAAGTCGGCATCCGCGGCGCGGGCAACCCGCTCAGTCCAATCCACCACCGGAATCACGTCGCGTGCGGGTACCGGAACGGAATCTCCCGTGTCCAGGGCGCGATAGAACTCCGCTATCAAGTCCTGCAAGCCATGATACGGGAGCACCTTCTTGCGGATAAAGCCGATGACGCCCTTACGCATTCCGATAAGCTGCTGGTTGGCCTCGGTGACGGCGTTGACTATCCGTTCAACTGGCTTCGGGAGCGGAGTCGAGGCGCGTAGGGATTGGAACATGAGGAACAGGTCCACGCGCATTACTCCCGCCGTGCCCTGGATTATGATCTGGTTCTGCAGGGGCTTGACGTTCCAGGAGAGCTGGAACTGACCGATTCCGTCGCGGCAGCGGACCATAGCGCGCCACTCATCGAAAGCAAGGCTGGGCTCACCGCCCATGCTCGTCCAGGATGCCTGAACGTCTTCCACGGGACCGAGGAGCTCCTGGAAGAGGTAGAGCGCGTGCACGCCGAGATCGCGGAACGGGTAACCTGCTCCCCGCATGTGAGGCGCGAGGGGTCCGCCGGCGTAGGGAGGGTAATTCGAGCTGCGAAGGATGTCGACCGAAACCACTTTGCCGATTTTGCCGGCCTTAACCGCCTTAATGGCCCCCCGCACGTGCGGGTCGAAGAGGAGAGAATGGTTTACGCAGACCTGCAGGCCCTTTTCCTCGGCGGCGGCGGCGATACGCTCGCAGTCTTCCACCTCGACAGCCAGCGGTTTCTCCACGAGGACGTGGCAGCCGAGCTCCAGGGCTCTCAGGACAATCGAAGCGTGCGAGCTTGGCGGCGTTAGTACGTGAACTACGTCGACCCCCGCATTGACCATCTCTTCGAGAGAGGAAAACGCGCGAGTATTGAATTTCCCGGCGGCCTCGCGGGCCCGCTCGGGATCGAGATCACATACGCCTACGAGTTCGGCATTCGGAATCCGCTTCAGTGCGGCGGCATGATACTCGCTGATATATCCGGCGCCGACGAATCCGGCGCGATGCGTTTTTGTTTCTGACATTTTCTGGATTTAACCCTCATTACATGTGCGCTCAAGTCTGCAACGCGATTCTCCCACGTAGCTGAGCGAACGGATTCACTTCGTTTTCGACGATCTTCAGGTCCGGTAAGACGCAGCGCCTCCTGGACCGCTTCATCAAATTCGGCGTGGGTCATTGCAACGCGGCAATTGTCCCCGTCGTTTACGATTTCAGGTACAGCGGTAGAAACGATAGACAGTCCCGCGGCAAGAAACTCAAATCTCTTCAAAGGGCTCACGTACTTAAGTCTGTCGGTCAGTAAGTACGGAATGATTCCAACATCGAAGCCTTTGCAGTACGCAGGGAGCTCGGAATGTTCCCGCCGTCCCAGGCAATGGATGTTTTGCATCTGCTCAAGTCGTGAGATATCAACCGCCTTACGACCGATCAGAACAAAGGACCAATCCGGATGACGGCCGGCAAGGTGGCAAATAAGGTCCTGATCGACCCAATCCTCCAGAGTGCCGAAGAATCCGATGAGTGGCTTCGGTAAATCGGCGATATCGGCCGGAACGGATAGATCTTCACGTAGGGCCCCGGCGAAGAGCGCGTGGTCCACGCCGTGCGGGGCGAATTGCGTTTCAGGATTCAGCTCGCGTTTGCGCTCGGCCAGAGTGCGCGCGGGAGCAAACACGATGTCTGCGCTCCGGCAAAGCCGAGATTCCGCCGCGGTCATGCGCTCAGAATCGATATTGCTGAAGCCGGCCCATTCGTCGACACAATAGTAGACCGAGACGCTCTCGCCGAGCATCCCGACATAGTCGGAAACGTTCGGCAGGAAGCTCCAGAGCTGGAACTCACGCATCCCGAGTCGGCGCCTCAGAATAGCTATGGAAAGCCTGACCAGGAGTAGATTGATGCGACGCGCTACGGGGCTATATGGGAATGGCAAGACCAGCGGTGTGTAGACCCATATTCTTTCATCCACGCGCTGCGCTCCCCGGAAGAACTCGGCGAGCTTTCGCAGGATTTTCCGTAGGTCCCGGCTGCTTTGCAAACTGGGAGTGCGCGTAGAGATTGAGTTGAGCCACAATATGCGATTCTGCCTAGCCAGTTCCAACATGACGTGATTGTTGCTGGTCGGCGTCTCATGCCAGTCCCGCGCGAAGCAAATTATGTTCTCACCCGTCAATTCAACTCTCCGTATAGCGGTCGCTCTGCTTTTGTTCAGAGGCCAGTGCTAAAGTGCCGTTTGGCCGCGTGCTTGTGCACCTCGACTCTAAGACATGGTGAACTTGGTCGCATCTTCGCTGTATTGACTCGGTGGGGCATGCACGGTTTACACTAAGGAAGCATTTGTATCGCAATGCCTGCACGAAGATGGCCAGAACTGGAGGGGATCTTGTGGACTGGCGAGTAAAGTGTTTCGTTCAAAGAGCTGTTTCGTATCTGCCTTTCAGAGAACGCATCTACCTGGCGATCCAGCGTAGGCTCGGCGGTCTCTCACAATTTCAAGACGAGTGCCAGTCTAAGGTGGAAGACTGGAAGATAATGGCTTCCCACCTGCGGGATGCGGGACTGCCGATGACGGGGGCCTCGCTTTTTGAGATCGGCACCGGCTGGTACCCTACTTTCCCCTTCTGCTGTTATCTCGCGGGAGCTCGTGAAGTCGTAACGGTCGATCTCAATCGCCTGCTTCAGAACGACCTGACCAGCCGTTGCATCGACCTCCTCGAGGACTCATTGGACGATATCTTATCCTTCTCAACCCTGACAGATTCCGAGATTAGAGCGAGGTTTGAACGCCTCCGAACGGTGTGGAATGAAACTGGAAACCTTGAAAAAGCAACCGACGGCGTCGTCAGCTACTCAGCGCCCAGAGACGCAAGAAGGACCGGAATCCCAACATCCACCATTGACGGAGTCTTCTCCAACAGCGTATTGGAACATATTCCGCCACACACTATTGAGGAATTGATGCGGGAGAGTTTTCGTATACTGCGGCCCGGCGGCCTCTTGTTTCATAGCGTCGATTGCGGGGATCACTACAGTTATATGGATAAGAGCCTGACCCAACTCAATTACCTCCGTTACTCTGAAAGTGAATGGCGGCGATACAACAATCATTTCTTGTATCAGAACCGATTGAGACCCAGGGAGTACCCGAAGATGGCTGAAGCGGCGGGGTTTACGATAACCCTCAATACGGCGAAGCCGTCTGAAAAGCGATTGGCGGAGTTGGCCCAAATTCCGGTTGCCCAATGCTTCGGCCACATCCCCGCCGACGAACTATGTATCACCACGATAGACTTTATCTCGAAGAAGCCGGGAGAGCCCTCGCATACGCGGAACGGACATGAAGCGCAGTTGGTGAAAGGAGAGAGCCGGGCGTCAGCTCAATCGGGCTCGAAATCAGAGCCGGTTAGCAGCAGCGATCGGCGGTAATGAACCGGATACCCGCCGACCTCGCCCGGCTAATGACACCAGGCAGCGCCTCCAGCGCGAATCCGTGTGTATCGTGTAAAAGGAGAATGTCTCCTGGGTTCAGCCCGTGAGCGTCAAACCACGCAGAAACCTGCTGGGAGGATTCGCAAGCGAAGTCCTTGGGGTCCTTGTTCCAAAGGACCACGCGATGTCCTCGCCGCCATAGAGCAGTCAGGATCGGCAGAGTCACTTTCCCATGAGGCGGTCGAAAGAGCCTCGCAGACTTACCCACCAATTCGTCCAAAACCTCTTGCGTCTGCCGGACTTCCTGAATATACCGCCGAGCGTCGACTTTGTTTGCTTCCACGTGTGTGTAAGTGTGATTTCCGACCGTGTGGCCTTCATCCTTCATTCGGCGAATGATATCGGGATGTGCGGCGGCATGCGCCCCAACAACGAAGAACGTGGCAGCAACTTTTTCCCGCGCCAGCAGGTCCAACAGGCGTGGAGTATGCTCTGGATGCGGTCCGTCATCAAAAGTGATGCACGCCGCGCCACTCTCGCGCTTACCCGATACGATAAAGCGTGATCGCGGAATCGAAGCCATCATCGCGTGCTTCACAAATTGACGAATGGGATTAGCGGTAGACATGGAACTGATTGGGAGTTGCGCTCAAGGACGGACGCGTGCAGGATCGGGATGGTACTCGGTACTCTTTACGCGGGGCTCAACTTAGAGATTCCGTATCGGCGCCAAGTAATATTCGGACAACAACCCTTTGGACATTCGGAAAAAACTGTTTGACCTGGAAATCGCTCTTAGAGCGAAGGCCGCATTGCGCGACGGCCGAGGTGAATGTCAATCGGGCTGCACTGAAGTCCTCCTGTGCATTGTGGACCACTTTGAGCCGCAAGTCGGTCGTCCCGAAGCGGAGGTCTCTCGAAAGAGGCTTGAAGACTGGATCGATCGCTATCCAGCCATCGCAGACTCACACCGAGACTTCAGCGGACGGCCCCCCAAACACAGCTTTTTTTACCCCTGGGATGAATTCGATGAGTGGGAATTCGAGCGACTCTCCGCTCACTGCGCCGACGGATGGGGAGAGATCGAGCTCCACCTTCACCACCGCGACGATACCGATCAGACGCTTCGTGCTAAGCTCCGAGGGGCCATCGACGCCTATAGATCCTACGGTGCGCTCAGCGCGTGGCCGGACGGCCGCTCGGCCTTCGGCTTCATCCACGGCAATTGGGCCCTCGACAATTCGCGTACTGATGGCGGCCGGAACTACTGCGGCGTCAATAACGAGGTCACCATACTTCAGGAAGAAGGATGCTTCGCCGACTTTACGTTTCCTTCCTGGCAAGAGTTTTCACAACCACGCACTACCAACTCCATCTACTACGCGGTGGATGATCCACTCCGTCCAAAGTCCCACGACCGAGGAATCCAAGCGAAAGTAGGCCGTACCGATCCTCCAGGACTTCCAATTATTCAGGGCCCGCTGATTCCGTCATTCAGAATCGCCAACGGCAGACCTAGATTTGTGATGGATGACGGAGACCTGGCGTCGTACCGGCGATATACTTCGGAGCGTCTTGACCGCTGGGTTGCGGCGGACATTCACGTGTCAGGTCGCTCGAACCGCGTGTTTATCAAGCTCCACACGCATGGCGCCGCCGACGCCAACCGCCAAGCGCTCTTAGCAGAGGATCTGAGTCGCTTATTCGCCGATGCGGAATCTCAGTATAACGACGGCTCGCGGTTCAGGCTTTATCACGTAACCGCCAGGGAGATGTTCAATCTGGTGAAAGCAACCGAAGCGGGGATAGGAACCGTGGAGGAAGGCAGGGACTGGATTCTGCCGCCACCTCAGCAAGCGACCGTTGGAGGTTCGGACCGTGGGCAGTGCGACACGCTTCTGAGTTTTGATTCCGAAGCCCGAGCTATCAGCCCGAAGGGATAACTGAGCGTTAACGCGGATTCAGACTGGGGCCACCGACTCCCGCCCTCGCCGAAGTGAGGGCAGTAATCTCCGCGCAAATGCTCTTCGCCACGTCTTCCCAGGATAAGAACCGAACTGTTTGCCGCAACGCCACAGGCTCCCAGCCTCTGTCGAGTACGTCCCTAATACCTTTCGCGAGAGCGCCTGGGTCTTCCGGCTCCACCATCACCCCGTTGGCTTCCGTGATCAGCTCCGGCACTCCTCCGACACGCGCGGCAACCACCGGCCTTCCCGACGCCAAAGATTCCAGAATTACATTGGGACACCCTTCTCGGCGGCTGGGCAGGCAGAGGGCATCGGAGGCGGCTATCCAGTCGGGTATTTCCGCCGGCAGCTTAGTTCCCACGAATCTGACGCGGTCTCCGAGCCCCAGCCGTCCGTGCTGGGCGAGCAATGCGGCGGACTCCGCGCCGTGCCCAACTATCATTACGCCGACATCCTCCATGCCGGGGCGTGCCATGGCATCGAGAAGAATATCCACCCCCTTCTCTTTACTCAAGCGCCCGACGTAAAGAAGGAGCTTACCCGCTGCCGGAAGCCCTAATTGGGCGCGCGCCTCTTCGCGATTCCAGATGAAGAATCGCTCTCCATCGACGGCATTGTGCTGGACCAGGACGGAATCCCGTTTGACGCCAAGGTCGCACACTTTGTCGCCAAGGGCGGCGCTGACTGCTATTACGCGATCGGCCTGCTTAAGGGCGCTTGCGATCTGTTCTCGCATGTCGGCAGATTCTGCAAATTCGTTTATGTCGCTCCCATGTACCTTCGCGATAAACGGACAGCCAACTTCTCGTGCAATTCGCGCGGCGGCGACCATGTCGGGATACGCCCAGGTGCCGAACACCACATTGAACGGGAACTCGCGGCGAATGCGACGTACGAGTGGACTTATCGTACGGCCGAGAGCCTTACCGTGCATCCGGGTAATCGATGGCAGAGACCAATAGGATGGATAGACCGCCGGGATACCGGCGTAGGACGTTCGAGGGATGCTCAGAAGCTGCGACGGTCTGCGAATGCGAGTCCACCACGGGCGTGGCGATACCACCCGCAGCTCAACCAATTGGGAAAGCGCTTTAATGGTTTCGAAATTGAAGGGAGCTTTCTGCGGCTCCGTATCGGATGGATACAGCGAAGTGACAACGAGGACCTTTGAAATCACAAGCGCACTTTACCTGATGCCGGTCTAAACTGCCGAAGTCTGACCACGGTAGACGGCATCATAGTTTCGCGCCATCTGGGATAGCGTGAAGTCCCTGGTGGCCCTTGCTAAAGCCGCGGCGCCCATTCTAAGCCGAAGTGGCTCATCGCGCCAAAGTGTGTCAATGGCCGACGCGACACCTTGTGGATCGCCGGGCGGGAGTAAGATTCCCTCGCTCCCGTTCACCACTAGCTCGGGAAGCCCACCGACATCGCTGGCGACGATCGGAAGGCCCTGCATCATCGCTTCGAGTACGGAGAGCGGGGTTCCTTCAGTGAGCGAGGGCAGCACGAAGAAATCGGAAGCTGCAAGCAGATCAGCGATATCGGTGCGGTATCCGAGGAACCGCACGCGCCTGGCTATGTTCAACTCTTCGGCAAGTCGCTCAAATTCATTCCGCCGAGCGCCATCGCCCACCACCACAATCTCCAGCGGAAGGGCCCTGAGCTCAGCAGCGGCTCGAAGGAGCGTATCGTGGCCCTTGAGGTGATCTACCCGGGCGACGATAGTCCCCACGAAAGCGCTACCATCGATTCCAATCTCGTCGCGAATTGTCTTTCGGCTCTTCGTTGGCACGGCGGCCTCTGCGCCGTTTCGGATCATTACGACTTTGTCAGCGCTGCCCGGGCGGTGGCGTCGGAACGCTCGCGCGGCTGCTTCGGACACGGCGATGACGGCTCCCACCTTGCTGAGCGTGCGAGGGCTTGGTAGTTCGAGGACTTCTTCCTGGCCATGGCGGGTCATGACGATTCTTACTCTCGAACCGAGAAAGGGGAGCATGGCGTATCTAAGGGCGACCGGATTGTGGGCATTGATCACATCGGGGCGGAAGGCCCTGGCCTGCGAAATGAATGACAGAGTGCGCAGAATCTTGTTGTCCTGCTCTATCGCGCGGGCGGGCACCCCAGATTGCTGTGCCCTTTCGAGCAGCGGACCGCCGCGCAGGCCGATTATTTTGACTGCGTGCCCGCGCCCGGACTGCTCAGCCGCAAGGCGGACCACGAACTGCTCCATGCCGCCAACAAGGAGGCTGCTGACCACGTGCAAGACCCGCAAAAGTCGAGAACCTACGCCCTCTAATGTCTCGGCGCGTGCCGAGGGGCCAACTAAGACGTCAGTGCGTGGAGGCATTCTTCTCCCCGATCGCTGACGGTAAGCGTCTTGGTGACTTTCGACATTACGGGGCGGAACTTACGAGTTTTCTCGATCACTATATCGGTTCCGATCTCCCACTGTACAGACACATCCGGTCCCACCACTCGGCGGACTGACTCCTCGAACGTGCAGAGAATCTCCGGGAGCAGCGTTTTGTGCAGACCAATGCGCAGGCGTAGAAGGTCCGGTTCCTCCTGAATTACGTGGTATTGCCGGATTTCAGAATAATCCTTGAAAAGATAGACAAAAAACTCCCCGGGGACCACGCGACCAGCTGGCAGAGTGATCATATCGAGCATACGACCCTCCACAACTTTAAGGAGTGGCAGCGCCCTCCCGCATGGACAGTCCTGACCCTTCCAGGAGGCGATGTCCCCCAGCCGATAACGGATGAGCGGCATCCCGTAGTTGTGCAGATCGGTCAAGAGTACCTCGCCGATCTGTCCCGGCTCACAGAGTTCTCCATCCCGAGCGATCTCAATACAGACGTTGTCCGCGGTGGTGTGCATGCCGGTGTGGTGGCCACATTCCGCACCGATCATCATTACCTCTCGACATCCATACCGGTCGAAAACCTTCGCGCCGAAGACTTCCTCGATGAGCTCTCTCTGGTGGGGGTAAAGCTTTTCGGCGCTTGTGACGACGCCTTCGGGTGGATGCAGCTCGATACCCTGCTCCTTGGTTTGCCGGGCGAATTCATAGATGGCGTTGGTATATCCGACGACATGCTTCATTTTCGCCCGATTATAAGCTCGGGCAGCAGCGGCTATAGTCTCCGGGGTCATGGAAAAGCTGTTGAGGATATAGCGGCGCTGCGCAGCATGGTATACCTGCCCCTTGAATCGCTTGAAGCCACCTCCGGCCAGTACAGGCGCGCCCCAGATGTAGAACTCTCCGCCGCACAGCGACCAACCTGCCCAGCTATCGCCGCGCATGGCAGCCGCCATACGGCGCTGGTAGGAGTTTCTATCGTAATAGAACTTCAGGGGGTCGCCAGTCGTGCCTCCGGACACTCCGTGCACCATTTTCGCCAAATCGAACTTATTTGAAACCAACCTGGAGAGGTCCTTGCGGACAGTGTCCTTTTCCAGTATGGGAACGCGAGCAAAATCGGCGGGGCTTCGGATCTCATCGGGATGAATGTCGAGCGCATTCCACGAAGCGCGATAGTAGTCCGTGGTGTCATACGCGTGGTTCAGGACCGCTTTGAGACGCGTCCATTGAAGGGCGTGGATCTCATCGGAAGATAGCCACTGATTCCGCTCAAACTCGGCGTGGTACTGGAAGGTTTTTCTGCCCCGCAGGTAGGTCTCATAGAACGGGTAGAATCCACCGCCCACGATTCTCTCATAGGATTCACTCAGCAGCTTGTTCATCTTAATATGTCTCCCACCTGATTCAACCTCTAAACCGGATGGCCGCGGAATACAGCAACCAATTGAAAAGTGAAGTAAGCCCCTCCTGCGTGCAACGTACGCGGGAAGGGCGTTACCTGAAAAGCAGGGCTTACAAGCCCATATGGAAGGGCCGGAATCGAGGACGGATAGCTACTGAGCCGGGGCGCTGCGGGCCAGATCCACGCGCTGTTTTCCTAAGCCGACGCGGGTGGGGGCACTTTCCGTATCGGGGCTGGCGGCCAGGACGGCCGGAAGTCCACCGGGCTGAACCGCCTTCGCCGTATCCGCGGGCGGAATGGAGACGAAGCCCGCGAGCGCGCGGAATAGAGGCGCCTTTAACCGCTCGTCGGAGATTCGCAATAGCTGCGGGGTGTTTTGCTTTGATTCCGAAGCGATAGCGTACGACAAATTCCAGTTCCTGAAATCGTCATAGATTAATCGCCACGATGGTGAGAAATTGCGGACGCTGTCGGTAAGGAAAAGCCAACGGGCTGTACTGAATCGCTCCCTCAATTTGGCGACCCGGTTATCCGATTCCGGAATCCAGATCGAGGGGCGATTTGCGAACCAGGCTGGAATCCACGGCTGGTCTGAAAAGCTGACTTCATTTGGGCGGGTAGTCTCCCCCATCGTGTAGGCCATTGCGGACTCGGGGAGCGGCAGGCGCTTGTCTTGCAGCGTCACGTCGCTGAGGAGCGGGAAGGACACCGCGATGACGATCAGGGCTGTTGCAAGCGAAGACGACGCCCGGCTCATTTTTGCTTGATCCATGAGATACAGGAGGTAGGCGACCGCGAAGACCAGCATAGTTGGAATGAGGGCGGTAAAGAGGGGCATCTGGATTCCGAATGCGACTGTGCCTGCGAATATGCCCGCGAAGCAGAGCATCATGATTCGGCGCAGAGCAGCGGTCGCGGGATCGCTAAACCGGAAAAGCAGACTGGGAAGCAAGAAGGCGAGCACCCAGCTCGCGGTAACCTGAGGGAATGCCTGTATTATCTGGCCCGCCCCCAGCATCAGTTTCTGGACGACGGCAGTCAGAAGGCCGATGCTTGGCACTACCTCTTCCGCCGCCCGTCTGTAGGCCTGAAAACCGGGATAGACGCCTTTTGTATGCATCCACAGCTCGGTCCCGCGGAGACCGAAAACCGGATTGCCGGTCAGAAGACCGTTCCGAATCATCCAAGGGCCGGCTAGCAATCCGACGGGGAGAAGGAACCATATGCCCGCGGCGGCGCGACGTGTTGGAGCTAACCACAGCACCGAGCCAAAGATGACCGGCAAGAGCCAGAAGAAAACCGGATCGGTAAGGTAAAGGAGGGCCGTTAAGGCACCGGCCAGCAGGACCTTGCCCCTCGGCAACCCGGCCGCCCTCTCGGGGCTCCCAGCGCGGACAGCTCCACAAAGCGTGAACATTACCAGAAGAAGACTACTCGCGAGGAAGATATAGAGCGTGATGTGGAGGCCAAGGACCGCATACTCCAGCATCAGGGCGTTGAAAGTAAAGATCAAAGCGACGACGAGCGCGACTGATCGGTTAAATATGCGCGCGCCCAGTAGATAGATCACCGGGATCGTGAGCAGGTAGAAGAGACCGGAAACGGCTGCAACGACCCCATCCTTCGCCCCAAGCACGCCAAAAGCAAGGGACAGGAGAAACGGAAAAAGTGGTCCGTGCGTCAGGTCCGGCTGCGCCAGGGGATCTGCGCCATGCACCAGCGCCAGAGGCCGCAGGATGAACGTTGAAAATCCGCGGCCTGAGCTAAGATTCCGACCGATTTGAGCAAAATCGAGCGCGTCGGGATTCGTGAGACCGGGAAACATGGCTCCGAAATAGATCCCCAACACTAACGGCGGTCCGACGAGCATGAGAATCAAGAGGGCCCAGAATCGAAACCGCGCTTCGCTCGGCTCGGCAAGGCCATCTGATCTACCGGTATTTGAGTCCTGCCAGAGTAAGGAGAGTTTTCTAAAGATCCGTTTCATCTATAC
>JBKJZI010000182.1:0-7004 GCA_046715155.1 Chthonomonadales bacterium
TAATTGGTTGGGGTGGGTGGGGGGGTGGGTGGGGGTGGGGGTCAACAAACGCCACCACCAAAACACCAACACACCCACACAGGGTTTATCGCGCGCTGCGGTCTTCCTTGATTCTGGCTTTCTTGCCTACTACGTTGCGGAGGTAGTAGAGTTTGGCGCGGCGGACTTTGCCGCGGCGGGCGACGTCGATCTTTTCTACGCGGGGCGAGTGGAGCAGGAACGTGCGCTCGACACCGACGCCGTGAGAGATCTTGCGGACGGTGAAGTGCTTTCGGCTAAGGGCGCCGCCCATAGCGATGACGACACCCTCAAAGACCTGGATTCGCTCTTTGCCGCCTTCCACGACCTTGGCGTGTACCTTAACGGTATCGCCGGCCCTGAATTCCGGCACGCCCTCCCTAAGCTGCTCGCGCTCTATCTCGGCTATGATTGGATTCATGAATGCCTCCGTAAACTCCTAAAACGTAAAACGTAACTCGTAACTCGTAAAGAGCACGACTGATGGTTTGGATTTCGCTTTACGTTTTACGCATTACGCATTATCTGCGTTTCACTTGCTCTCCGGCGGGGCGGGCTCGCCTTCTCGTAAGAGCTTTTGGTCCTGGTTAGTCGGTTCGAATTTGGCCCAGAGGTCGGGGCGCTTTTCGCGCGTTTCGACCAACTGATGCCAGCGTCGCCATTTTTCAATCTGCGCGTGGTGGCCGGAAAAGAGAATCTCAGGCACCTCCCACCCGCGAAAAGACCTCGGTTTAGTATACTGCGGATACTCCAACAGGGGCCCCGCGAAGCTGTCGTCGTCCGGCGCGCTTTCTTCTCCCAGCGCGCCCGGAATCAAGCGTACCACGGCGTCGACCATAACCAGCGCGGGAAGCTCCCCGCCGGTCACGACATAGTCTCCTATCGAGAGCTCGTCGGTGACCAGGCGCTCCCGAACTCGCTCATCCACTCCTTCGTAACGGCCGCAGATAAAGACCAGATGTTCCGCCTTTGAAAGCTCCCGCGCTACTTCCTGTGTGAACAGCTTGCCTCGCGGCTCAGTCAATATCACGCGGCGATTCTTATTGTCACCCAGCGCATCCAGCGCGCTGGCGATAGGCTCCGGCTTCATGATCATGCCGCCGCCGCCACCTACCGGCGTGTCGTCGGTGGTTTTGTGCTTATCAGCCGCGTAATCTCGAAGGTTGACCGCCGTGATGAGCGCGAGGCCGGATTCCTGCGCCCGTTTCAGTATGCTGTGGCCCACTGCCTCCTGGATCATCTCCGGGAAGATGGTCAGTACGTCAATCCGCATCTTCCGGCTCTTCGCCCGGCAGCATCCCGGGCGGCGGGTCGATAAGTATCCGCCGATCCGCGGTATTCACTTCTTTGACGATTTCTTTTACGGCCGGAATCATCGCTTCGCCAACCACCCAGAGGTCGTATGCCGGGTAGGGTTGAACCCGCTCAAGCTTACCCACTTTGCGTCCGTCCGTCGTTTCCACGTTGTAACCGACGAGGTCCGCGGTATAGAACTCGTTCTCCGCGAGTGGCATTGCATCGGCCCGCCGCACTTGAACTTTCGCCTGACGCCAAAGATCGACGTCCTCAATTCTCTCGATTCCGCAAAGCTTGAGGAGGGCCTGCCCCTTATGCTCGCGGACTCCTTCGACTTTGTAGAGCTGCCCGACACCCTTAGGATTCCGCAGGCAGACCTCTTTCAACTTCTTGAACCGCTCAGGGAAGTCGGTCTCGTACCGGACCTTCACCTCTCCGCGCGTTCCAAAGGGCGCCGTCACTATTCCTATGGTCCAGTTCCAATCGTCCAGATTCATGGTGTTCAGGTGTTCGGGTGTTCGGGTGTTTGGGCTTCTGAACACCTGAACACCCGAACACCTGAACACCCGATTATGCGACGATTTCTACGTACACTTTGCGTTTGTTCTTCATGGCGGCGGCTTTGGCTACGGTTCGGAGCGCGTTGGCGATACGGCCCTGCTTGCCGATGACCTTGCCGAGATCCGATGGGGCGACGCGTATCTCGTAGGTGGTAGCTTCATCGCCCGGAATCTCTACGATATCTACGGCGTCCGGTTCGTCTACGAGGTTTCTCACCAGGAAGTCGATGAGGGCCTGCAAGGACTCTCCCCCCACTGTCGTCATAAGCGTGGTTCCTAACCTTTATTCTGGGTCTTGGCCTCGGCCCAACGCTCGAGGATTCCCTGTTTCCGGAGCAGGTCTCGGGCGATGTCGGTCGGCTGAGCCCCGTTGGAGAGCCAGTGAATGATTCGCTCTTCGTTTACTTTTACAGTCGGCGGGTCGCTGAGCGGGTCGTAATGCCCGAGAGTTTCAATGAACCGCCCGTCGCGCGGGCTCGTGCTGTTGGCGACAACCAACCGGTAGAAGGGACGCTTCGCGGCCCCCATCCGGCGGAGTCTGATCTTTACGGACAACGTGTAGTCTCCTTGGTGTGGAAGTGTGGAGGTATGGAAGTGTGGAAGACAGTGGTCCTACACACTGCCACACTTCCACACCTCCATACTGCTCTATCCGAACGGCAGCCGCATCCGTTTCTTCTTCCCGAACCGGCCGCCGGCCATTCCGGTCATCTGGCGGATCATCTGCCGCATCATGTCGAACTGCCTTAAGAACTCGTTGATTTCCTGAACGCTTCGTCCGCTTCCCATGGCAACGCGGCGTTTGCGCGCACCGTTGAGGATTCCGGGGTCGGTGCGCTCTTCCAGGGTCATGCTCTGGACGATGGCTTCGTGGTAGCGGAGCTGCTTCTCATCCACCTCGGCGTTCCCTTTGAGCTTGCTCATGCCGGGGATCATGCCGAGGATCTGATCCAGCGGGCCCAGATTCTTCATCTGCTGGAGCTGGTCCAGGAAGTCGTTCAGGTCGAACTTGTCTTCCCGAAGGCGGCGTTCCAGCTCGGCGGCCTTCTTCTGGTCGAGGGCCTGTTCGGCCTTCTCGATGAGCAAAAGGACGTCGCCCATTCCTAGAATCCGCTGCGACATTCGATCCGGGTGGAAGGATTCGAGCGCGTCCAGCTTCTCGCCGACTCCGATGAATTTGATGGGGACGCCGGTGACGCTGCGAATGGAGAGCGCGCCTCCTCCCCGGGCGTCGCCGTCCAGTTTGGTCATGATGAATCCGCTGACGGCGAGTCTCTGGTGGAATTCGAGGGCGAAGTTCACGGCGTCCTGCCCGGTCATGGCGTCTACTATGAGAAGCGATTCCGTCGGATTTACCGCTGCTTGGATTTGCTCCAGCTCCCGCATCAGGTCATCGTCGATGTGCAGTCTGCCGGCGGTGTCCAGGATGACCACGTCGTTGCCGTTCTGTTCGGCGTGGCGGATTGCGCCTTTCGCGATCACCGGCGGGCGAGTCTGGTCACCCATCGTGAAGACCGGCATTTTGAGCTGCTCGCCCAGGACCTGGAGCTGCTTTATGGCCGCGGGACGGTAGATATCGCAGGCGACGAGGAGCGGATTCCGTCCCTGGCGGCGCATCCAGTGGGCGAGCTTGCCGGCCGTAGTCGTCTTGCCGGAGCCCTGCAGGCCGCAGAGCATGATGACGGTTGGCGGTCTCGGCGCGAAATTGAGGCGGGCATCGACGCCGCCGAGCAGGGCGGTCAGCTCCTCATCTACGATCTTGACGACCATCTGGACGGGGCTCAGGCTCTCGAGCACCTCTTCGCCGACGGCTCGCTCTTTGATCTTTGCGAGCAGTTCCTTGACGACTTTGAAGTTGACGTCGGCTTCCAGGAGCGCCATGCGAATCTCGCGCAGCGCCTCGTTGACGTCCTGCTCGCTCAGCTTCCCCTTCCCGCGCAGGCGGGAGAAGACGTTCTGGAGCTTATCGGATAGGCTTTCGAACATGGTAAAGCGTTGAGCGTTGAGCGTTGAGCGGTCAGCACTTTCTCAATGCTTCACGCTTAATGCTTAGCGCCTTCCTTCCGGGAGACAACAAAATACGGACGATTGGCGAGGGACCGGGTTTACGTTCCGACGCGAATCCTCCGATTATCGATTACACCAACCTGCGCACGGCAGGAAACTGAAACTTATGTCAGGGAGCGGCGACGAACAGCTTATCCTGCATGACCGCGCTAGTATACCCCAAAGTCAAACGGCGGATTCCAATGTAAAATGCAAAGTTAGCAATGCAAAATTAGCAATGAAGAACACTTT
Organism: Chthonomonadales bacterium; assembly: GCA_046715155.1. GTDB lineage: Bacteria > Armatimonadota > Chthonomonadetes > Chthonomonadales > CAJBBX01 > JBKJZI01. The sequence goes on from JBKJZI010000182.1 coordinate 4,173, forward strand.
ACCATCGTTGCGGCAGCGGCCCTTTGCATTTTGCATTGGAATCGGAGGTTACTTCCCGCCGGCAAGGAGGTTGAGAGCGTCTCGCATGAGGTCCGTTGTGGCGTGGTCGGGGTTGCCGGTGACGGCGCGCTCGGCGGCTCTGCGCGAGTCGGCGCGGCTGTAGCCGAGGCCTATGAGGGCCTCTACGATATCTTCGAATGCTGCGTTTCGCTGGGAGGTCTGACCCGCCTGGAGGCTATCGACGCGGCGATCGAAGACATGCTGGGCCATCCGCTCACCGAGCTCGAGGACGACGCGCTGGGCAAGCTTGGGGCCCACTCCCGGAATCCGCGTGAGCGACTTGATATCGTTGCCGGAAATTGCGCGGGCGAGCTCAGCGGAGTCCATCACGCTCAACATACTGAGCCCGATCTTAGCGCCGACTCCGGTCACGCTGGTCAGCACTTGAAAGATCTCCCGCTCCTCGGCCGTGGCGAATCCGTAGAGTGAAATGTCGTCCTCCCGGACGGTCATTACGGTATGCAGCGTCGCTTCCTTGCCGGTGTCAGGCAGTCCGGAGAGCACGCTGAGCGGGACAAGGGCGCGGTATCCAACTCCCCCAACATCCAACACCACGCTGTTTGCCTCCGTGGCTACCACCCTTCCCCTCAAGTAAGCAATCAAGAAGGCCTCCGAGAACGCAGATACGGCGTCTCCGATCACAATCGCCGTTCAAGCAAGCGTAGGGGGCGGGAATCTCTGTCACCGCCAATGTCAGCCGTTAATCGAAACAACGTCAGCAGGGACGGAGATCCTGCTCTACGTGTTTTCCGGCGGCATTACAGGATACATCAGTATACTACTTTGTTTAGAGGATATTCTACAATTCCTTCAGCTCCAGCGCGCTTCAATTGTGGGAGAAGTTCTCGTACAACTTTCTCTTCGACGATGATTTCGAGGGCCACCCATGCGGGGTCGGAGAGCTGGGAGATGGTAGGCGTTTTGAGGGCCGGGAGGAGGGCGGAGACGGATTCTAACGCGGCGCGACTGACATTCATTTTGAGACCGACGAGCTGTTCGGCGTTGAGCGCGCCGCGAAGGAGCATGCAGAGGTTTTCGGTTTTATCGCGCTTCCATTTGTCCTTCCAGGCCTGTTTGTTGGCGATCAGGCGGGTGGTGGACGTGAGGAGCGTATCGACGATTCGGAGATTGTGGGCGCGAAGCGAGCTTCCGGTTTCGGTGTTGACCACGATAGCGTCCGCGAGCTCGGGGACCTTTACTTCGCAAGCGCCCCAGGAGAATTCGACGTTGGCCTTTACGCCGTGTTTTTCGAGGTATCTCTCGGTAAGTCGCACGTATTCCGTGGCGATGTGCTTGCCGGTGAGATCGGCGGCTGATTGAATGGGTGAATCGTTCGGCGCGGCCAGTACGACCCGGATGGGCGTAAGCGTGGCTTTAGAATAGGCGAAGTCATCTACCTCTACCACGTCCGAACCGTTGTCCTCGATCCAGTCCTTGCCGGTGAGGCCGATATCCAGAATCCCCTGCTCCACGTAGCGCGGAATCTCCTGGGGGCGGATAAGGAGCGGCGCCAATTCCGGGTCGTCCGCCACCGGGTGGTAGGACCGCCCGCTGCTCATCCGAAACTCATATCCGGCTTTTTTGAACAGATTGAACGTGGCCTCTTGAAGGCTGCCTTTCGGGATTCCGATCTTGAGCATCATAGGGTCTAGGGTACAGGGTCCAGGGTACACGTCGACGCCGACAGCATTCGGCACCGCCCGATAGTCGTAATACTCTGTACTCTATACCCTATACCCTGTACCCTGAACCCTGTACCCTTGCTCTACGCGCACGTCGCGGATTTCTTGATTTTTCTTAAGGGGGCGTGTTATACTGAGCCGAATTCTGGGGGTCTGATTCTGGTAATACTTCCATGGACCCCGCCGGCTCACGGCTAAATTGCCCGCTCCGCTGCGCCGAAGGAGAGAGTTCCAACATGGGTATGGTCGGAAACCTTCATCTTGAGCGCGCCGTTGCGTACAAGGTCGAAGGAAACTACGACGCTGCGCTGGAGGAGTTGAACCAGGCCCTGGCGCAGGAGCCCAACAGCAGCGCGGTCCACCACCAGATCGGGCTCGTCCACGGCTTCACCGGGATGTTCGACGAGTCCCTGGGCGAGCTCAAAAAAGCGGTAGAGCTGGATTCCACGTTCGTCCTGGCGCGGAACGACCTCGCATTGACCTACGCTATGCTCGGCATGTATGACGAAGCCAGGGCGGAGTTCGACGAGGTGCTTCGTCGCGACCCCGGCAACGAGATAGCCACCAGGAACCTCGAGCTCTTTTAGTGTTGAGTATTGAGTGTTGAGTGTTGAGGCTCGAAAAGCAAAACTCAACACTTTTCGGGCCGCGTGGCCGATAGCGCTTTTCTTTTTCCTCTCCTGTCTCTTCCTCTGGCGGATCTTTACGGGCGAAGTCTTTGTGCCCGCCGAGCTGCTTCGGCATCTCGCGCCCTGGTCTGCCAACTATTCGGAGCAAGAACGGCCGCCATGGAATCCGCTGATGTACGATTCCGTGGGACAGTTCTATCCGTGGCGCAAGTTTGCGTCGGACACTATTCGCTCCGGGTACATCCCGCTCTGGAATCCGTACCAGTTCTGCGGCACGCCGTTCGTGGCCAATAGCCAGTCCGCGGTCTTCTACCCGGGCAACTTCCTCTTCTACCTGCTTCCGACAGACATCGCCGCCGGCTGGAGTGTGATTCTGCACCTCACCCTGGCTGCCAGCTTCATGTGGCAGTTCGTCCGCGCTCTCGGCGTCTCGTCCGTGGCGGCGGTGATCTCGGGAATCG
>JBKJZI010000183.1:0-7422 GCA_046715155.1 Chthonomonadales bacterium
GGAGGAGTATGAGCCGGACCGACTAAACCCCCACGACTTCTAAGGCGAATTCGCCGACATCTGGCACATAAACGACCCGACGACCCACCACCCCCACGACCCGGCCCCCCGCCGAATCCCCCCTGAGCCGGAGCGCGACCTCCTCAAGTTCATGCGAGATTGGGCGCCGGACCTGGCCGACTGGCAGCGCGACGTGCTGAACATTGTGCGCGAGGAAATGATGTACTTCTTGCCACAAATGCGAACCAAAATCATGAACGAGGGCTGGGCCTGCGCAACCGGAGACTCGCTCTTGGCGACCCCTTCTGGATTCCTCCGGTTTGACGACATTTACGAAATGCGCGGCGCCGGTAGTCTTGAAGTAGCCAGCGGAGAAGCGGAATCCGTGCACCCCGTCACTGATTTTCACAAGGAGGTACGGGTACCGACTATTCGAATCCGGACGCGGCGTGGCTACACGATCGAGGGCGCGCTTGAGCACAAAGTGCTCGCCGCCGACGGAAAGTGGAGCAATCTCCAATCGATGTCCGTTGGAGACTCTGTTCGCTTGGCTATCGGAACGAATGTGTGGCCCGCACCCTTTCAACCTATCCGCTACGTCAGGCCGTCGCGAAAGGCCACCCTGCACGACGTAGCTGAGCTTGCCAGGACCACGATCTGGACGGTCATGCGTCACCGGGCTGGTCGCCAGACTCGCTGTTCGGAGAGGATCGATGCCGCGCTGCTGGCTCTAAAATATGAGCCCGGATTCCGGGGCAAGATTCTTTCAACACGGAGCGAATTCGCCGTTGGCTCACACCTGGATGAGGAACTGGCGCGCTTTGTTGGTTACTTTGTGGGAGACGGTAATACCACCAAGTCCGGCGTTTGCCTGACTTGCGGTGACGAAGCTTACGCGAGAGAGTTGGTACGGCTGGTTCGCTCCGCGACCGGCCTCGGGGCGCGCCTACGGGACGACGCTACCAGCACAGGCCCGCGATGGCGAATAGAAGTTCATTCGAGAGACCTCTTGGGCCTTTTGTCCAGCCTGGGGATCGACTTGAAAGCGCGTGCCCGCGCCAAAAAGATTCCGGAATCGATATTGCGATCCCCGCAGCGTGTAATGTCCGCTTTCCTGCAAGGCTACTTTGACGCAGATGGTTATGCCGGGCCGAGTGGCGTAATCCTCTCGTCGGCATCAGAAGGCATGCTCGGCACAGTCCAGACGGTCCTGGCAAATTATGGCATCCTGTCGATGCGGCGAATAATGGCTGATGGATGCTGGCAGCTACATGTCCGAGGAATATCTGCGGTTCGATTTCGAGATCAAATAGGGTTCGGGCTTAAGAGGAAGCGCCTTGCGCTGAATGCCTACATCGACAATCGCCGCTGGTTCAAGCGAGAGGATTGGACCGATGATATCCTCTCGATTGATCGCGGAACGGCCGATGTTTATGACATTACGGTGGACGATGCTCATACCTACGCTGCCAATGGTTTCGTCAATCACAACTCATACTGGCATGAGAAGATTCTGACGGACCTGGACCTGACGTCTGAAGAGCACTGGGAATTCCGCCGGATGCATTCCTCCGTCCTCTCCCCCGGCTCCCGCATGTCGCTGAACCCATACTACGTGGGCTACCAGATGCTCAAGGACATAGAACGGCGCTGGAACGGCGAAGTTGACCCGGATGACCCGGAAGAGGACTGGCGCGGCGAGACCCTGACCCGCCCCACCGGCGAGGGAATGAAGAAGATCTTCGAGGTCGTCGAATCGGAATCCGACATCACGTTCCTCCGCAAGTATCTCACGAAGAAAATGGTTCGCGACCTCGACATGTATACCTACGGAATCGAAGAGGTGGACGGCGAGCTCATGTGGGTCGTGCAGGAAACTGACTGGCGCAAAGTCCGCGACGCTCTTATCGACTCGATGACCAACTTTGGCCAGCCCGTGGTCATGGTGGAAGACGGCGACTACGCGCGCCACCGCGAGCTCTACCTGAAGCACTACTACGACGGAAAGCCTCTCGACACCGACTACACCGCTCGAACCCTCAAATACATTCAGCAGATTTGGAACCGCCCCGTCCACCTCGAAACCGTCATGGACGACGATCCGATCCTGATTACCTATGACGGGGAATCCATGCTGCAAGAGAGCATCTGACACTCACACCTCAAACTCCATCCCATCGAATCCCACTTGGATTCCGTGCGGATTCAGGTGTGTTTCGTACCCCTCGTGCAGAAGTCCGCTGAGGTGGGAATGATGCGTGGTCACAACCGCGGAATCCGTCGTCAGCGCGCCGATCTCGAGCATCTTAGCCTTCATCCGAATAACCTCCGGAATCGACAGGTGAGCCTTGTAGCCGTTCTCATCCAGCCCCTTCGCGCACTCGATGACCAGCGCATTAAGCTGCCGGCCCGCAAGGAACGCCCATGTCTCTTCCGTATACCAACCGGTATCCGTACCGTAGAGCAGCGAACGGCCTTCGCGTTCTACGATATGATTGAAGCACAGACGGTCGGTTGCATGCTGCGCGAGAATAGGCGTCACGCTCCAGTCGCCAAGGCGGGCTGTCTTCCACGGCTCCAACGCTTTAAGCTCCAATGGCAACTCGTCTAGCTCAAGGTCGGTCTGGATCTTCTGAATCGCGTCCGGCGGGCCATATACGTTCAGCTTACGATCCCACTCTTCGGTCACGAACATCCAGGACATGTACTGGAGTTCCTTGTATGCGAAGTGGTCATCGTGCGTGTGCGTGAAGATGAGATGCTGGACTCGCGTGAAGTCGAAGCCTAGCGTGAGGGAGTGGTGAAGTGTGTCGGGGGGAAGGTCGATCTTAAGCGCGCTGTCGATCAGCGCGGAGGCGCGCGTGCGGTGGTTCTTACCTCTTAGCCGACGGGCTTCCCGGCAGATATCGCACTTGCAGAACAGCGCCGGCAACCCTTCGGCCGAACCCGTCCCCAGGAGCTGAATCCGCATCCCCGCGATACCTCCGCCACCCGCGCAGCGTGTAGAGGGATTGTATCGCTCCGGGCGCAAGCAGTGCCGTGAATTATATCACACGAGCTTATTATCGGCCGCCCGCCTGAGAGGCTGTATGGGTGTGTGGGTGTGTGGGTGTTCCGGTGATTCGTAATCGTACTCGTACTCGGTCGTTACAGCCACACACCCACACACCCATACAATCCCTCACAGATAGTCCCCGCCCAACTCAAACACCCTCCCACACTTAGGACAGCCGGAATCCGCCTCGGCGGCGATCGTATGGCACCGCGGACACCGATGCAGCTTCACCGGGAACCGCCCACACTGCGGGCACCGCCGTGTCGCCTCCACCACCAACCCCCCACAATGCTCACACGCAGACTCGACGAGCGGGCTTTTCGTTTTTCGTTTTTCGTTTTCAACTGCCATCCATCACCCGGCCCAACACCTGAACACCTGAACACCTGAAAACCTGAAAACCTGAACACCTAAAAACCGTACACCCTCCGCATAACCAACCCGCTCCACAACTTCGGATAAAAGAACGTAGATTTCGGCGGCATCTTGTCTCCGGCCGAAGCAACGCGCCGCACCTCTTCCGCGGACGGATTATTGAGCATGAAGGCGGCCTGATACTCACCCAAGCGCACCTTCTCGATTGCCTCGTCCCAATCGCGAGTGTATCCGATGTCCGGAGTAGTGGCCAGCTCCGCCGCCGGAATCCCCAGCGAGCGGTCCAGCACGAGCGATTGCAGAATGCTCACGTCCAATCGCTTCCATACGTCGGCATGCCCCTCGACGGCCGCATCCATCACGGATTCGTCCCGCAAGTCGATAACCCAGGCGGAATCCGCCAGCACGACTCCGAACCGATGTTCCCCCTTCTCCGGATCACCCGCCATCCGTTCGGCCAGGGCCTCGATCGGGACCTCATCAACTTCGAAGTACCGTTCGAGCTGAAGCCGTAGCTGCTCCATCCGTGATTTGGAAACGTTTTTCACGAGGCGGTGCGTGGGAAGCACAACCATCCCCGGGTCAGTAAATGCGGTGAGAACGATCAGGATGAAATCGTACGCCTGAAGGCCGTCCGGATTGCCCTCGGACTCTCGCCGTTCACTCCGGTAATTCAGAGCGGTCTCGTACCGGTGGTGCCCGTCGGCAATCCATACTCGCGCGTCCCGCAGAAAGCCCTGGATCGCCCGGATGGCCTCAGAATCCGTGATCCGCCGTATAAAGTGGCTATCGCCATCAATCGATGCTGAAAGCTCGGAATCGTTGTCGCTATGGCTGGCTTTCAGTACGCGCGAGACATATTCACGGGGGTCCTCGAAGAGACCAAAAATCGGCTCAGGATTTGACCTGGTAGCGCGCATGAGGCGCAGCCGGTCCTCTTTCGCCTTAGTCCGCGTCTCTTCATGGGGAAGAACTACGCCGGCCGCGTAGGGTTCCAGCTTCAGCGCGCAGAATATTCCGGTCCGGGAGTAGCGCTTCCCATCACCAGGATTTGTGAACTCCTGTCGGTATTCGTATAGCGCCGGAGCCTCGTCTTCGCGCAGAATTCCGGAATCCAGCCAATCCGTCAGGCATTCCGCAGCCCGCCGGTAAGGCGCTTGATCATCGTCCCCGGATTCCGCTTGGTTCAGGATGATGCGGACGAAGTTATGCGGGTTGCGCTGGTAAAGCGACTCCTGCTCCGCCGGAGAAAGCACATCATAGGGTGGGCAGACCACGCGATGGAGCGGACCCGCGCTATCGGGGTCGTAAAGTATTCCAGGGAAGGGCTGAATTTCGGCCATAGCGAATGGATTCCAATGTAAGATGCAAAATTAGCAATGCAGAATTAGCAATGAAGAACAGATTCCCCCCACCGCGACCCACGTGAGGGGTTACGGAGTGAATTTGCATTGCTAACTGCTAATTTTGCATTTTACATTGGAATCGGAATCATTCTACCTGAGTGTGCCAGAGCTCACAGGCGAACCTGATGCAATGTCCCATGTGCAGAGCGGTCTTCGGCGATGCGGCGGCCCAGTGCCCCGTATGCGGGATGGCCCTGCGTTCTTCGTCCGGCGTCTACCAGCCTCCGCAGCCGGAGCGGCGCCACTACTACGAGCGTTCTCTATATCCGCCCATCGAAGGTCCGCGTGTCCAACCGCCCGTCCAGCGCTCCGCCAGCTACGGGATCCTCACCGTCGCCGTAGCGCTTCTGATTATCGCCGCGGGAGTGTTCACGGGCTGGGTGCTTCATGGAAAGACCCGGCGAGCCGCCGCCGTCTACACGCTCGGCAGCCAGGAGCGGATTCTGAAGGTGGGAGATGAATGGACGTACCGGATCAACGCCACGGTCTCCATGGGCTCGATGGAGATGGCGAAGGTAAAAGGCGTCGCCGAGCGGCGCATCGAGAAGTCGAAGCTCTACGCGGGAGCCCTCCAGGACCGCTTCGTCTTCCGGTTCGAAGGAAAAGGGATTCCAGGGATGCCGGTCTTTCACCTCACTGCGACCTTCGTCCAGGACCCGAAAACCGGCGAGCGGCGCTTGCTGGGAGTCCACGACGGCAAGGGCAGATATCGCCGAATCGCACAGCCCGGAATCGTCGAAACCGGTTTGTGGTTCCTGGAGCGCAACAACACCTACCGGATCATGTATGAGGACGGTACGGCCGAAGTGCTCGCCGAAAAGGTAGTCGGCACCGAGCTCGTCTCCACTCCAGCCGGCAAGTTTCACGCCTGGAAAGTGGAGATGGGCTACGAAGGCGTGAGCACCATGCTCGCCGCCAGCGGCTCGGGGACCGCCTCCTACGTCCCCCAGCTCGGCTCCCCCGCCCACGAACACATCACGCTGGACACACCGCTAGGAATCAGCGCCGAAGGCACCCTCCGCCTGGAATCCACCAACGTCAAAGTAGAAAACACGCTCGCGGAGTCGCTCAAAAGTCAGTCCCAGTCCCTTCCCAACCTCTTGCTCAAATCAGAATCCAAAGACCGAGTTCGCTAAGGAGCCGGTTAATGAAATTGAAGACCACATTCGCGCTTCTGTTGATATGCCTCTCCAATCCCTGTTCATCAATAGCGGCCCAAGCCCCGCTCGTCCTTCCGGTGTGGCCCGGAAAGACTATCGGTGATTCCGGCACCTTCGGGCCGGAGAGGGTCCGAACCCCCCAGGATGCTCCCACAAGGGACGCCAAGTGGATAACCAGTGTCACGAAGCCGACGATCACGGTGTTCCGCCCCCCTACGGCCAAGAACACCGGGGTCGCCATGATAGTCTGCCCGGGCGGAGGATACTGGAACCTCGCCATCGACAAGGAAGGCGACGAAGTGGCGGCGTGGCTGAATAAGCAGGGAATGACCGGAATCGTCCTCAAATACCGCGTGCCCCGCCGTCCCGGTCAGCCCGAGCCGCTGCCAGCCCCCGGACCGCTCCTAGATGCCCAACGTGCCGTCAGCTTGGTGCGAACCCGCGCGGCAGAGTGGGGGATCGACCCGAACCGCATCGGAATCGTCGGCTTTTCTGCGGGCGGCCACCTGGCGGTCACCACGGCCACCTACTTCGATAAGCGCTCCTACGAGCCAATAGACGAGGTCGACAAAACAAGCTGTCGCCCGGACTTCGCCGTCTCGATCTATCCCGGTTACCTGGTCCCTGAAGACAAAGACACAATCGAGCTCGCCCCGTATATCCGGATTCCGAAGGGAACTCCCCCCATCTTCCTCGTCCACGCGGGCGACGACCCGGAATCCAGCCCGGAGCACAGCCTGGCCATGTACCTTGCATTGAAGCGAGCCGGCGTCCCCGCGGAGGTCCACATCTACACCACCGGAGGTCACGGCTACGGCGTCCGCAAAAGCAGCCAACCATCCTCCACCTGGCCCGACCGCTGCCTCGACTGGCTCCAGAATCAGGGCATCCTAAAGCCTCGGCGCTGAGCATTTTGTCCGACTGGTCCGACTTGTCCGACCCGTCCAACTCAACTCTGTCTGAGCCACCGCACCGTCTCGCGGAACGTGGGCCGCTTGCCGTAGATAAGGAGGCCAAACCGGAACAGCTTGGCCGACAACTTCTGAATCAGCCAGACAGAGAGGATGATCAAAGAAGCGGACGCAAGCAGCTCCCAGAGTGGAATCTCCGTAATAGTGAGACGAATTGCCATCGTAGTGGGCGCGGTGAACGGGATCAGCGAGAACACCTTCGCCACGGTGCCATCGGGGTACTGCAAGAGCACAGCGAGGACGAAGAACGGCATAAACGCGAAGATAGACACGATACCGCTGATCTGCTGCGTCTCACGGTAGGAGGTTCCCAGCGCTCCCAGACCAGCCATCAAAGAAGCATAGAGCGCGAATCCCAGCGCAAAAAAGACCACGAGCTGCAGAATCACCAACGGGGATAGGTTGACGAGCCGGGTCACATTGGACATACCCGGGAATGCCGCAATCCCCAGTAG
>JBKJZI010000184.1:0-27570 GCA_046715155.1 Chthonomonadales bacterium
GAAAGAACGGCTCGGCAGGAGCCTCGCCCTCCCGGGTCGGAAATCTATACTGTCAGCAATGGAATTCAGTACGCAAAACCAACCCGCTATCCTAAACCACAACGACCGCGCATTCAAGGAATGGGCCGTCGCCTGCGAAGCCATGAAGCGCGGAATCCAAACGGTGCTGATCCGCAAGGGCGGCATTCGAGAGGAGGACGGAATCTTCCGCGTCACGGACTCCGAGTTCTTCCTGATGCCAACCTACGAACACCAGAATTCGGCCCTTCTGAGGGAAGAGCTCATACCGATACTTGAAGAGATTAAGGCGCGCGGCAGCGATTCACGATCGTTGACTATCGATGCCTACGCCGTCGTGGACACGGTCGTGCAGGTGGCTGACGAGAATCGACTCGCGGGAATGCAGGACCTCCACATCTGGAACGACGAATACATACGATTGCGTCTGGACTTCAATCCTTACGATCCGCTTTACGTCATCCTGCTCCGCATCTACGCGCTCCCGGAATCCATCACCATTCCACTCCTTCCGAAATACGAAGGATGCAAGTCCTGGGTAACCCTCGACCGCCCGCATTCAACTGCAGGCATAACGCCAGCAGTCTCGGATTCCGAGTTCGCCCGGATTCGCTCCGAAGTACTGTACGTTCTTAAGTAGCTTCACCACAACGCCGATTCGCACAAGCTGCGGAGACGCCACTCAATGCCGCCCCGGCGCGGGTCGCCCTCCGAACAAGCCGCTGGACCCTTCCGTGCGTCCGAAGGACGATTTCAACCGAAAGGGATTTGAATCCGAGTACAACCGCCTCGTCCCCGAATACAATGGCCACCGAGAAAATCGGAGTCCGAATTCCGCAGCGTAAGAGTGTGGCAGAGGCAATGTCGAGCCCGGGAGCGAGTGCGCTCCCGGGCTCTTAAGTGGAAACCGCGTGGTTTAAGGGACTATGCGGAGGACTTCGCCGATGTTGGCGGAGGCGCCGTGGTTGGTTACGTAGAAGGCGCCGTGCTCGGCTTGGCGGGCTAAAGCAGCAAGACGAGGCAGGCGATTGCCAGCGCTTGCTTCAGAATGCGTGGGACGTGCCTATTCATCCATTCTCCCCTTCATGGTGGCCATCGCTCAGTCGTGCGAGCCAGTGTCGTTTTATAGTCAACCATGACGGAATTCCCCTGGAACCGAAGTCCTCTATTCGATTTACCCGGCGCCGGCGCTAAAGGCTGTGTTAACCTGACTTGCCGGTGTATGATTCAACCGCGAGGGTGGCGCACGGATTAGTGTAGGATATATGTACTGAGCGTTGCGCGAAATGGAACTCGATTGCACCCAGCCTCCCTCGTGGCCAGCCGCCAATGATTGACGCACGGATCCGCAAGAACCTCGACGTTCTTCTACTATTGACGGCGCTGTTTATTGGTGTTCTCGGGGTCGTTGCCATTTACAGTGCTACATTTGGGAGTCCGGCGCGGTTTTATCAGAAGCAGGCGTTGTGGTTTGTTGTTGGTCTCGCTTTCCTGGTGGGAGGGTTGAAGCTCGACTACCACAAGATGGTGTCGTATGCCCGTCCGCTCTATATTATCAATCTGCTGACTCTGATCGCGGTGCTGGTTGTGGCGCCGGAGGTAAAGGGGTCGCAGCGGTGGATTTCGATAGGGGCTTTTCAGTTCCAGCCGTCCGAATCCGCCAAGTTGATCGTGATCTGCTGCCTGGCGGCGTTTCTCGTAGACCGGGTCGAGCGAATCAAGGAGCCCGGCGTTCTACTTTCTTCGCTGGCATATCTCGGGATTCCGATGCTGCTTATATTCCGGCAGCCGGACCTCGGGACCTCGCTGGTCCTCATTGCGGTCTGGTTCGGGATGGTCTTCATTGCCGGCGCGCGCGTCCTGCACCTTGTTGCCATTCTAATGGCCGGATTGGTGATGTTTTGGGGGATGTGGCATTTCAACGTGCTCAAACCCTATCAGAAGGACCGGCTTGCGGCCTTCGTGGACCCGAGAATGGACCCGCGTGGAGCGGGGTACCAGGTGAATCAGTCCCGCATAGCCATCGGCTCCGGGAAGGTGTGGGGAAAAGGTCTCAAGCAAGGCAGCCAGGGACAAGGCGACTTCATCCCCGAGAACCACACGGACTTCATTTTTACGGTGGTGGGAGAGGAGGGTGGATTCGCGGCCTCTGCCGCCGTGGTCTTGCTGTATGGACTGTTGATTCTGCGCGGGTCGAGGGCAATGGCGCACGCGCCGGACCTGCTGGGCCGCCTCATCGCGGCCGGAATCCTTTCCATGTTCGCCTATCACCTGATCGTCAACATCGGGATGGTCACCGGAATCATGCCTGTCACCGGCGTGCCTCTGCCGCTCTTTTCTTACGGGGGCAGCAGCATGATGCTCAATATGGCCTGCATCGGACTCCTGCTCGGAATCGGAATGCGCCGGCATAGTATTGTGTTTTAGCAGTTGTGTCGGGGGCGCAGCGTAGGGACAATAAATCGCCGACGGGGTTTCCGTCGATCGACGCAGCTATCATCGGCGATTTATTCGTCCCTACACAATTTCGCTTGCGAAGGAAGCCAATGAGCGCGGAATACAAATACGCGGACGAGACGGAGGTGAAGGTCTCGCAGCTCATGACGCCGGAGTGGGCGAACTTTCTGGGCGACGTCCATGGCGGAGCGGTCATCTCCCTGGTCGATAACATTGCGTACGTTTGCGCAGCGCGGTTCTCGGGGACTGTTTGCGTGACGGCTTCCGTGGATAGGGTCGACTTCTACGAGCCTATTCACGTTGGGGAGCTTCTAAATCTGACCGCGCGGATCGCCTATGTCGGCCGCACGTCGCTGGACGTGGAGATCGTGATACACGCGGAAGACATCCCTACCGGCAAAGTGCGACACACCAATACCTGCCACCTTACGATGGTCTCGATTGTGGATGGCAAGCCGAATCCGGTGCCGAGGCTGGTCTGCCGCACGCGCGAGGACAAGGCGAGGTTCATCCAGGCGAAGATGCGCCGCGAGATGGGCCTCCGCTACCGCGAAGAGCGCGACCAGTTCCTGCGGCAGTTCGAGAACATGACCGACGAGGAGCTCGACGCGCTACTCGGTGAAGAGCTGAGCAAGTGAGCGTGTGATTCGGCAGCCCCAGATTCCGCTCCAAACTGCGAAATCAAATACTCCGGTAGAGTAGACCGCCGGCGCACAGGCACCCCAACCGCGGGGTTGGGCAGGTCGTGTTTCCGGCGGCCCCTCTCCGAACCGTGCGTGAGGTTCTCCCTCATACGGCTCTCCACAGAACGTTCGCCTGCCCGCGATAAGGTGTGAATGTCCCCTGCATGATGGCCGTCAGGCGGGGCAGGTTGCCCCACTGACGGGCGGCTTCATCAAGCGGTCCGCAAGACATACGGCAGATAGAGCTTGTCGTGCAGCGCGTGGAAGCGGCGGGCTTTGTCTCTTACTGCGGCCTGGTGTAGCTTGGATTGGAGTACGGTCGTTCGGTCTTGAGGTTGGTTAGTCCCAGGGACACTCTCCAACGGTGCTCCTCCCTTCGCATCGTTCTGCTGCAGGGCCTTCCCTCCCCGCCGGTTCTGTTGCCGACAGGTGCGAACGGTACTATGCCCCGCTCCGACTCCCTCTCGGATGGCAACAATCTCCTACCGAGGAGGGTCTCTCCAGTTCCGTGAACGACTATCCCTGCGTTCCGCATCCTCTACGCCGGAGGGTTCTTCGCGGCTGCGCTTTCCAGATCTTCACCGCTTCCCTGGCCTTCGCCCGATTCATCGGGGCTCGGCTCCCTCTTGGCCCCCTTTCGGGGGTAACTCTGACGACGCGGCAGATTTCGCTTGATGCTACGGACCGCAGGTTTGCTCGCCTTCCTGAAAGAAGACTTTGTCAGCGGGCTTCGATGCCGAGATTTCGCCCGACACCGCCGCTCAGCTACTCGGCGGCTGGACCCCTACCGAGACCGGACTTTCACCGGCAAGTCGCACACAGCTCGCTGGACACACACAAATCCGAGTTCAGACAGGCGAACCGCAATCGGGGCAGAACGTAAAGGCCGGATTCGTAACTACGATGCCGCAGCGGGCGCACTTGCGGTCCAGGTTTTTGCCGTCCATTCGGGGGTATTCGCCGCGGAGGATGGAGCGGTATTCTTCCGATTCGGACCAGCGCAGAATTTCGCGCGCCCGCAGGGCCGGGAAGGGGTGACGCTGGTAGCGGGTTAGCTCGAAGGTGTAGACCGCGTCCAGGAGGTTGGCACCCATGTCTTCAAACTCGTCGGCCTGTTTGAGGAACTCCTCCACGCTCAGCATGTCGGCTACTCCACGGCTGCCGCTCGCCAGCTTCAACATGACGCGGATTCCGACGTCCGGGTCCTGGGCGACCAGCAGGCCGGCTCGATCGCTCGTCAGCTCCGACTTCCGGCGCCAGTCGTAGAAGGCGTAGAGCATCGCCTGCGAGATCAGGTTTACGAAGGGGAGATTCCGCGCGGCCACGAGGCCGACGAGTGACAGGAATGCAGCCATAGTGTGGTAGAGCATGTGGCCGCTTTTGATGTGGCCGAGCTCGTGCGCCAGCACGAAGCGCAGCTCATCATCATCCATGAGGTCGAGGATAGCGGAGTAGAGCACGAGGGTATGGCGCTCCATCCCGATTGCCGCCGCATTGGGAACGGGACTTTGCGAGAGGTAGAGGTCGGGCTCCTCCATGTCCAGGGCTTCGACCGCTTCCTTGAACAGGGCGTAGATTCTTGGCGCCTGGCGCGGGGAGAGGCGCAGGCTGTCGGCGGTGAATTGGAGCCGCACGATCCGTTCCACGTAGCCGGCGGAGAGCTTCTTCAGGAGAAGATCGAGTCCCGGCGTCTTGCGCAGCGCTTCGAGGGCGGTGCGGTCCAGCGGGTGCTCGAAGGCATTGGGGTGGATTCCGGGAAAGTGGACGCGTTCGCGGGCAGCCGTGGTCATTCGACAATTTCCTGTTCTTTGCCGCAGAAGGGGCAGAATCGGTAGGGCCGGTCCAGGTCGCGGCCGCAGCCGGGACAGGGGATTCCGGGAGGGGCGTCCGCGCCGGCACGGTCCTTGTAGAGCGACTGCCAGACCTCGACGATCTCCGAAGCGGATTCCGCCATGCGGCCGCTTATTTTGATGCGCATCGATTCGCCGGTCGCCACTTGAATCTGCAGCCTGATTGTCCGTCCGGGCTCCAGAACGTCCGCGTCCGAGCGGGTCATGGCTATAACGGCGGAAAGCGGGTAGGAAGCCGCGCTGCCGGAAATCGCGCGTCCGTCGCTTTGCGAGATGGGCTGGACGATGAGGCGGGAACCGGTGAGACCCAGGTTGACGAAGGGCGTGAAATGGGCGCGCGGATTCAGGCCGGTCCTCGGTCTCCAGCTACCGACGAGTCGTCCTCTGCTCACGCCCAGCAGCGCCTCGTCCGTTTCCAGTAAGGCCTTGAGGTCCTCGTAGGCGGCGGCTTCGATATCGCGGTTCCAGGTGCGGGGGGCGCCTTTGTGCTGTGCCAGACCGCAAATCGGGCAGAACTCCCGGTCCTTTGCGGCACCCGCTCCACAGGCGGCGCAGCTCATTCCTTCACCTCCGTAAACGCGCATCCGGAATGTTCCTTCCGTTGGTCCCCGCTTCCTGCCATGCCTAGCCTTTACGGACGTGTTGGCGCTCAGGTTTCCGGGATGTCATCGTACCCCCGTCAGGCCATCCAGCCGGCGAAGGACCGGATTCCGCTCGATGAGCTCGGTGAGAGACAACTTCTCTGCCGCAATGTGGAGCGCTATGAGAGTGACGAGGATCGCCAGGCGCGCGGTCAGGGAGGTGACGGCAAGGATGAGGGACAGGCCGAGCAGTGCGCCGAGGAGATTTGAACCAGCGTCTCCCAGCATCACGCGGCCCTGCGAGTCCGGGATGTAGATGATGAGGACGGGGATCACGGCCAGGAAAAGACCAGCCAGGATTGGTGAAGTGACCGCAATCAGGACCGCCGCGCATAGGAGGAAGATTGCGCCGGCCCTCCCTGGGCGTAAGTCGAGGAGGTTGAATGCGTTTGACATCAGGGCGATGGTGACGCCGACCAGCAGGGACTCGAGGATGTTCCGCTCAATAACCAGTCCCGCCGCGATACCAACGGCGAGACCGCCCACCGCTTTTATCATGCCGGAAGTAACAGTGTGGTCGACCAACAGCGCCTTTACGTGGCCCTTCAATCCGCTATACCGTCGGTCGCCCCATTTGTCGTCCACGAAACCAAGGATCCCGTAAATCAGGACGATTGCATAGGCCACGGGGATGCCCTTATCTGCGGTGCGAGTGAGCCAGACGGCAACGGCAGGGATCATCCAGAGGAGAACGTAGATTCCGAACCCGGCCGGAATGAGATCACCGCGGAAGTTCTTGCGGAGGAGACCGAGCCCGCGAATCGCATAAGGAACCACAAGAAGCAGGGCAGCGCTCCAAATGGCCATCATTACGAGAACGGGAACGTCAATCCAACCCAAGGAACTCATGCGGATCGCGTCCGCCTCTGGACCAGCGCGCGCGCAATGTCGACGAACTGCCGGGCGCGATGGCGGATTCCGTTCCAGTCACTGCCGGTGACACGGTGGGTCATTTCCGCGGGCACTTCCAGGACTCGGAATCCGCCCCTCAAAGCGTCGATGGTGAGGGCTACCTCGGCCCCAAATCCCGGAGCGATTCCGCCCACTCGTTTCCAAACTTCGCGCTTCATCGCCCTTTGGCCGGATAAGGGAGATTGCATCGTACGGCCCGTAAGCTCGCGGATTCCGAGCCGCGCCAGTCCTACGGCCAGGCCGAATCCGCCTCCTTTGCCGGGTACCTCGGGGAATCGGGCGATGGTCATATCCGCATCATCGGCAAGCACGGGCCCTAGCAGTTTCGAGGCTTCACCCGCGGAATCTCCGAGATCCGCATCCAAGAAGAGTAACACTTCGCCGCAAGCTGCTCTTGAACCGGCGTTCATCGCGCCCCCTTTACCGAGGTTCGCTGGCAATCGCAGTACATCCGCTCCGGCTTTTTCCGCCGCCTGGGCCGTCCCATCTGTAGAGCCATCGTCCACCACGATGACCTGGTCAATGCCCTCCAGTGACTTGATCGCCTGCAAGGTATCGCCTATGCGATCCTCCTCGTTAAAGGCGGGGATGATCACGGAAACCGTCACCGCCGGGCCGGGTGCGGCAACGCGCCGCTGCGCGCGGTCTGCTTGACACCGTAGTCTCCGGCTGGTCCCTGCAGGGCAAGGACAACCGCGATGCGGCCGATGTCGGTATCCGCATTATCCACCGTCGGGATGTCCGCGCCGCGAAGCGCCGCGATGTAGGAGACTTCCGCGTCGACCGATTCCACCACGATGACCGTACTCACCATTGGCTTGAGCGCGTGGACGAGAGGAAGGTCGATGCTTTCCGCCCGCGAACCGCCCTTCATTGTGGCCCCGCCGACGAGGATGGCGAAGGACACGGGGCGCGAGTAGTCCCCGCTCGTTTCGATAAGTTTAGAACTTACGAGGGCCTCGACATCGTCCTGGCGGCCGGGCTGACCGAATGCTTCGGCTAGCGTCGATAGGAGGTCTTCCGGATTCTTCGGCTGCGCGGTTCTGATTCCGAGAGCGCGGACAATTGCCGGGAGCTGATCCGTTGCCTTGACTGTGAAATCCGATGGGATGACCGTCTCGCTTTCGACCTGTGCGCCGGCACGCTCAAGGGTCTCGCGGACCGAACGGAGAGTCTCCGGATAGTCTCCGGTTTGGATCAAGGCAACGCGGATTCCGGCGAGTTTGCTCGTAATGATCAGCGGTGTGATCGCTTCCACGAACGCGGCGTACTGTTTGTTCGAGTCGCGCAGAGGTTCGACTTCCTGGTTGAATTGCTTGCCAAGCGCCTCTAACCGCCTGGTCTGACGATCGACTATCTGGCTCTGAACGAATGAACTGCCGATGATGATTCCCACGCCCAGGGCGAGAAAAATGGCCGCGATCGTCGTGACGTGGTAGCGGAATCCAGGTGTCATTTGCTCAGAACCCGAAAGCCGATCTAAGGGATAGTCGGACTGTGCGAAGAATGGTTCGGAACCAGGGTGAGAACAGGACTATCGCCCCGATCGGCACCATCGCCGCGAGGGAGATGACCAGTACATCACGGGTGGAGGGCCGATGCATTTGAGAATAGAGTCGGGCGATTCCCTTCGCATCTACCAACTTTGCCCCGATTCTGAGGCGGACGAGGAAGGTGCTAGCCATCCCACGTCGACCCTTGTCCAAGAATTCTTCCAGTGAGAAGTGGGTGCCCACGGCTGCAATGAGGGCGGCGCCCTTCTCATCCGCGATCAGCATAGCGATGTCTTCGCTCGTTCCCGGTGCGTGAAATACCTGTGCCTTCAACCCGAGCCTGGTTACGCGATCCAGCCCCGGTGCACCGCGTTCGGAATCGACGTACCCGTGAACGATCAGCTCGGCGCCGCAGTTGAGGGCGCGGTCACTCACGGAATCCATGTCGCCGACGATGATATGCGGCTTCAGGCCGAGCTCGAGAAGGGCATCGGCGCCGCCGTCCACCCCGATCAATACCGGGCGGATGTCCGATAAATAGGGACCGATCATCTGCAGGTCTTGCTTGTACCCTTCGCCTCGGACGACTACCAGGACGTGCTTTCCGTCCAGGACCGTCTTCAGGGGCGGGACGTCGACCGGGTCCATCAGGAGGCCCTGTTCTTCCACCATGAACTCGAGGGTATTACGCGCGAACCCTTCAAGCTCCCTGCCGAGATTGAGACGCGCACTCGCCAGTTGTTCGGAGACGGATTCCGCCGTCAGGCGGACTCCGACTGCGCATGCCCCGTTCGATAGTTTGACCGCTTCGTCGTCAACTTGAGCGGGCTCGCCCTCGCCGCCAAGAGCGGTTTCGAACAGCGTTTCGCCGAGAGCGTCAATGACGGGGATTCCAGCTTCCAGGAGGATGGAGGGGCCGCGATTTGGGTAACGGCCGGAGATGCTTGGGACGGCGTTCAGGACGGCGGCCGGTTTTCGCTCCACGAGGGAACGGGCCGCCGTCGCGTCGAGGTCCGCGTGGTGTATAAAGGCGATATCACCCGGCCGGATACGCTTGACCAGGTCTTTCGTTCGACGATCTGCCCGGATAGGGGCCTGGATGGGAGGCATAGGAGTGGACCGCGAGCATTATGCGCTTGTGTGCGCCCGAGTCAACGAACATGACGGGGATTGAAATCCCCGTTTAGATGGAATCGTTCCTTCGTTTCACTCAGGACAGGCTCTTCGGACGAACTGAGGTGACGTCAGGTTTCTATTTTACTAGCGGATTCCGCCGAGTCGGTTTGGCGGCCAGAATACGAGCTCGGCTTTGCCGATTATGAGCCCCCGGTCCAGGACGCCCCAACAGTGGCTGTCGTTGCTCTGGTTGCGATTGTCGCCCAGGACGAACAGTTTGCCTTCCGGGATGGTTACCGGCGGCAGGTCGTAGTTGACGGAATCGGCGACACAGGCGAGGGCATCCGGCTCTCCGTTGCGATAAGTTATGCCGCCGTGTACCTCAATCGTGTCTCCGGGGATTCCGATCACCCGTTTGATAAAGTCCTTCTCCTCGCCATCGCTGATGCCGCGCGAGGCTTCCCGGGGAGCGCGGAATACGACGATCTCGTGGCGCGCCGGTTCGCGGAACCGGTAGGCGAGTTTGTTCACGATGATTCGGTCGCTCACGCTGAGGGTCGGCGTCATCGAGCGAGATGGAATGTAGAACGCCTGGACAATGAAGGGACGCACGACCAGGAACACGATGACGACGGCGATGACGAACGATTCGAGAATCTCGCCCCATGAGCGGATTCGAGTCGGGTCCTTGACTTCGCGCTTCTCGGCTAGCGATAAGCCGGCGCGAACGCCGGTCAACGCAAGGAGCGACAGTACGACCCAGAATGTCGGGATTCGAGATACGATGTCCATCTGACGGAATGTCCGAGCGACTCCTCTTCGTCTATTATACGGAATCTGTTTCCGCAGTGTTTGAATCAGTTCAGAGATGCGCTCACCGGCGTACCATTCGCCCCCGGGCGCCGCACGCATCTACCGCGTCGTCTCAGGCTCTGGGCTCGACATTGCGTTTGTCACACTCTTACGCTGCGGAATCCGGAGTCCGTCTTTCTCGTTAGCCATTGTAGTCGGGCACGAGGCGGTTGTATTCGGAATCCATGAGGGGGGAGGAGATGATGAAGTAGGCGGAGGAGCGGTTGCAGGCTGTGGGGATGTTCCAGCCCACGGACATCCGCACCAGGGCCTCACGTCCGCCCCTGGCAACTCCCCGCTCGCGCGGCCGTAGCCGTGGTAGAATCCAATGGAATCCGCACAACGGAGGATCATGATGGCGATTGATGTAACCGAACTGGAAGGCACCTGGGAAGAAATCCTCAAACACGACCCGGAATTACGCGGCAGGCGCGTGCGCTTAACCGTTCTCGACGCGATCCACGGCCACCCGGACGATCCAGCCACTCGCCGCAGCACCGGCAAAGATCTTCTCAAAGCGGCGGTTGGTTGGGCGGGTGACGATCTGGATGAGCTCCGAGATGAGGTAAAGCGTATGCGCGGCAAAGCTCGCTTCTAAACCGTTTGAATGCAACGATTGGTCTACATAGAAACGACGGTAGTCAGCTACCTCACAGCGTGGCCGAGCCGAGACCTCGTTCGCGCCGCGCATCAACAAGTCACCAAAGAGTGGTGGGAGAAGCGTCGCGCCGAATTCAAACTCCACGTATCCGAGGCCGTCATTGAAGAAGCAGGGGCCGGAGATGCGGTTGCCGCGTCTGAGAGATTGAAGGCGTTAGATGGCATACCCCTTCTGGACGTTACACTAGAGGTGATCGACTTCGCAAAACATTTGACGTTCGGCCTGTCGCTCCCGTCGCGAGCCGAGCTGGACGCTCTGCACATCTCCTGCTCCGCAGTACATGGAATGGAGTATTTGCTCACCTGGAACTGTCGCCACATCGCGAATGCAGTCTATCGGCTTCGAATCGAACGCATTTGCAGAGACGCAGGATACGAGCCACCTGTCATATGCACGCCTGAAGAACTTCTGGAGGGGGACTGAAATGGAACGAGATTCGATAGTCGAAGAGGTACGGTCGATCCGCGAAGCATATGCCGCGCGATTCAAATTCGACCTCGACGCCATAGGTGAAGACTTGCGGGAAAAGCAGGCGAAGGGCGGGCGCAAGGTGGTGACTCTCCCATCACGTCCCGCCAAACCCCTTGAGAAGACATCTGCCAGGTAGCACGCTCCAAGAATTGGACGACAACGACCTCTGAATCGCAGCCACCGCCCTCCAGCACAACCTCACCATCGTTTCCGCCGATTCCGACTTCCCCCGCATCGCCGAAGTCCGCGCCCTCCCCATCGAAACATGGTGGAATCCGCCAGTCTAGCGCTTTGGGTGTGGAAGCTAATACTTCTCGCGCTGCTCCGCCGTGAACTCTTTGAACGGTCGGAATCGGTTGATGACACTGAGCGCTCAACGCTTCTCGCCGCAGGCCGATCAGCCTCACGCACGCCGCCGTAACAACCACCCCCAGCGCCGGAATCACAACCCCCACAACCCGAGAAACCACCCGATCAACCTTCTCCGCCATCCCCCACCACCCTGCGCTCAGGCACCCCAAAAACCGCGACTTCTTATGTGAGGATATATCAGATCGCCGGAGGTGTCAACCACAGCTCGTCCGCCTCGACAGTCTCCTACGGCCGGCGACGGTTAGAGCCTAGTCCTATTAATTGAATTGACGCCTGCCTTCTTGCGAATTTCCCATAACACGCCGTATCGATTCACGGATGTCCTTCCGCACGTCTTCAAGCGCACGGCGGGCCCTCTTGAGTTCGTCCAGGCTCCAGTCATTCCGGCAGGTGCCGTTCTCACGCTTTCCCATCGCGTCGTTTAGAGCCCTGTTCAGTACCCGTATGACGGCCTCGTAATTTGTGCGCTCGCCCCCGTCGCCAACTGTCGCAACCATACTGGCGTCCGTCGGAATCTCAAGCTCGTGCATGATCGATCCTGCCGCACGCTGAACGTCCTTGTGTAGCCACAGTCGCCACTCTTTGCGTTCTAGGTCTGGCCGATTGAGCGGCGCAGGGAGGGCGGCCTTTGGCAGCAGCTTGTTTTCGACTACGAGATTTTCCAGCCACTCACGCTCGGGAAGCGAGAGCGCCCGATTCTGATTGCGCTCAATAACCTCCGTAATCGCAGAGACCATATCTCCAGCTTCCACCCCCTGAACGGGGATGAACGTATCAACGTCGTAACGCGCGATCTCCTCTTCGGTTACCTTCGGGCACGGCTTCTCCTCAGCATGGCCACGTTCGCTAGGCTCGTCAACTTCGCGGTCGAGGGCGTCTATATAACTTAGTATCTCTGCCTCGCGAGTCTCAGACTTGAAATACTCCCAAAGGCGGTCTAGGTTGAGGCCTATGTGGGCCACCACGTGGGCCATGTTATCATTCGGATTGCTGTCCTCGATTCGGCGGAGAGCGCGCCCAACGAACTGGGCGTATGGCGCGAGCGAACGATATGGCCGGAAGACAGCGGCAACGCTAATGTTTGGATTATCGTATCCCTCGCCTAGAATGCCGACATGGACAATGCAGTCGTATTTGCCCGCGTCGAAGTCCTCGATTCTCTGTTCCCGCTCCTCTAGGGACATCCAATCGCTGACTACATATGTGGCCCGCAGACCGCGAGCGGCATAGAGCGCAACCACCTGGGTGGCGTGGCGGATCGAGCAGGCAGCTGCAATGATCTGGTGACGGGGATTCCGCTTCCGCTTGTCGAGCAATATGCCAACACTCTGGGACACGATAGTGGCGTTGCAAACCTCCGATAGGGCGATGCCTTTGGAGAACCAGGATTCTTCCCGCTCCCTGATGATTTCCTCGTAGCCGTATTCCCGGGTTTCCCCGTCTACGGTGAACTTTATGCGCGTAGCAACTGCGTCCACCTTCATCACGTTCTTGACGTACCCCTTCGCCATTGCGTCCGCAAGCCGGTACTGGTAAATCGTCGTAGCATGGATAATCCTCCCGTCGGAGCGGAAGGGAGTGGCCGTAAAGTACACCTTCTTGGCATTTGGGAAACACGCGTTCACCTTCGTCCAGGACTCGGCAGGCGCGTGGTGAGCTTCATCCACTAGTATCATGTCGAAGAAATCATCCGGGAAAAGATGCAACCAGCCCTGCATTTGCTGAATGTTGACAATCACGATTTCTGCCCGCAGGCAGTCTTCGTAGTTGGCCTGGCCGCGCTCCAGGACTACAAACCGCGGGAGGTCACCTAAGCTACGGAAGATGCCGCACTTAAGGTGGAAGTTGGCGGCGTTCGGCTGTCCTTTATTGTCCATGGGTGCGAACGCACGGATGATGGTACGATTGATGGTTAAGTTGGGAGTGATGACGAGAACGCGCCCTCTTGACACGCCGTAAGGAGCAATGCAGATCAGTCCGGACTTGCCACACCCTGTCGGCAACTCCACCAGTGCAGGTTGATTTGCCTCTTCAGCGAAGTAATCTTTGATCGCCAAATAGGATTCAACTTGTGGCTCTCGCAGGAGAGTATTCCCGAGGATGTGGGCAGGGGATTCCTGAAAATGGGCTCGTACCTCACCGGCCCGCTCAGCGGCGAGTGCGGCATACTTCACGGTCGCCGAAGTGGTTTTCGCTCCCTTAGCGAGGTTACACCAGTGACAGGTCTGCCGGATGTTGAATCCGACACCTTGCCCGCCGTCCTTTACAGGGATGAAATGGTCCATGTGCTTGAGTAGTTGCTTGCCGTCGATCATGCGCCCGCACTCTTCGCACTCCTTGCCCGCGAAGAACTCGATCATTCTGCGAACTGATTCAGGGATGTAGCGGTCTTGCACGTTCTTACTCCTTTCAGACAGGGAGGGCCGCGATTAAGTTGCGGCCATATTGTGTTGAGGTTCAACTACAACATCTTCAGCAAAAAATATCCTCACCCGAGAGCAAGCGAGTAATAGTTCGCGGGTGAAGAAGTCACGGCGTAACCCCACTTATCAACACTTGCGAGGCCAAGCTGGTTTAGCCTTACCCGGAGGGCCGAGACCGTCACGCCGAACACCGAGGCCATCTCATGGTGCGACTGTTGGGTTTCCAGATCGAACTTTCCCGCTACGGTCAAGAACAGATCGCGCGGCATAAGAAGGCCACTGGAATACCAGTTTGCCTGCCGCTCGATCCAGGTGTCGTCTCCGTCCCGGCAGAGGATTGTCTGATCCGCCTCGAAGCCCGGTAGCGTTCCAGATTCTGCTTCGCCATGATCGACGTGAAGAACCCAATGGCCCACTTCGTGTCCGATTGTGAAGCGCTCCAGCCCCGGCTTCTCGTTATAGGCGGCGAAGTGGGTCTCGTTTAAAACGACGAGCTTCTTGTGTGGATAAATCCCAGCGAGGATTCTTATCCCGGGCTTTTCCGGTATCACGTCCCAGTCGCAGCGGAGGCAGAAGAGGCCTTCACAAATGTGATGGACGTTGATAGGCAGAGCGAGAGGCTGCTTCGTATACGCTTGGTACTGGTGGAGCGTCCGATTGGCCCTACCCTCGACGAATTCTCGAGTCAGCCTCTTCTCTTGCATTCAGCTCTCGCTCTCCCCTCGCTCGCGCTTTAGCTCCTTTGCGAAGTCAGCGATCCGCCGCATTTCGTCCGGGCTAAGATCGCTGATCGACCGCAGAAAGGCGGGCATCGCAGGCGTCCTCGCTATGACTGTGCCCAGGTCGGCGGGCACCTTACCAGCCAATTGGACGAGTTCGTCGGAATCGGTGTCGAGCGCCAAGGCCAGCTTCACGATCGTGGATTCCGCAGGAGGAGGCATGCGCCCGTTCTCAACCTTGCTCAAGTAGGTGAAGTCGATGCCGACCTCATCAGCTACCTCCCTCTGGCTCTTCCCATGCGCAACTCTGATTTCTCTCACTCGTTCGCCGAATGTCATGCCTGCGCTCTCTCGTTAGATTGCAACATCATAGCAGAATTGTTGTTGATATTCAACTCAACATCCGTCTGGAGTTGGCGAATATCTTCGAAATCTCCAGGGGATGCTCGATGCTAAGAAATCGGCGACAACGTCAACCTGCACGATGTCACGCCACGGATTCCCGATTCCGTCGCTCGCGGTGGCCGTTGTAGTCGGGGACGAGGCGGTTGTATTCGGAATCCATGAGGGGGGAGGAGATGATGAAGTCGGCGGAGGAGCGGTTGCAGGCTATGGGGATGTTCCAGACCACCGCCATCCGCAGGAGCGCTCTCACGTCCGGATCGTGCGGCTGAGGCTCCAGGGGGTCCCAGAAGAAGATGAGGAAGTCGATCTCGCCGTCTACGATCTTGGCGCCGATCTGCTGGTCGCCCCCGAGCGGGCCGCTCTGGAACTTGCGAACTTCGAACCCCAACTCGCTCTCGATCATCGAGCCGGTGGTCCCGGTTGCGTAGATGCGGTGCTCGGCCAGCAGCGCCTTGTTGAACCGCGCCCACTCCACCAGGTCCTGCTTCTTATGGTCGTGGGCAACCAGCGCAATCCGTTTGACGTGCCGCATCGGCAGCTTCTTGTGCTTCACAGAATCCCTCCGTTCGGATAATAGATCTCACCGACGGAACTTCCGTGTCCCGCACTAATTGCAAATGAAAAGGCGTCTTCGCTGGAGAGGACAATCAGTCCGACTTGCCGGAAAGGCTCATCCGACGGACAGGGACGAATAAATCGCCGACATTACGTTTCTCGGCCCGAGAGAGTCCCTACGGCGATTTATTCGTCCCTACAAGTCGGACTGACTGAAACACCGTGAATTGATACTTACGATTCTACCCGCCTGGGAGTTGCCTACAGCGCCCGTAGGGTTGCCACCTCCTCTACCGCCTGCTCCAGCGACCGCGTCTCCGAATTGATCTGTGAAACTGTCTGCTGCATTTCCGCCAGCGCGGGCGCCGAGAGCCCTAGCGGAGCCGTCTGCCGCCGCGTCACGGAGGAGTGTACAGAACCCAACGTCTGGGCGATCACCTCTTGCTGTGCGTCCAGCCGCTTCAACGCCGACTCGATCTCACGCGCGTTCCCCAGCCGCTCTTCGCAGATTCGCCCGCTCGCCGCCAGCGATTCCCATACCACCGGGTCCCCGGAATCCGCCATCTGCTGCGCCAGGGAGGCTTTCTCCGCTTCCAGCGATTCCACCGTATGGCCACCGGTTGCCGCCACAACCGCGTCTCGCCGTTCCGCCAGCGCGCGGCTCTGCGCCAATAGAGAGTTCACCTGTGGGAGCAGCTTTCGCATCTCCTCGGCCTCCTGCGATTCCGTGGCGGCCAGCGCTACCAACGTATCGCAGTAGAACCGTTCCGCCCGGCTGAGCGATAATTGCGAGAAGACCTCTGACATCTCCTCCGCCGTCACGGACGACTGCATTTGAGCGACCGCATTCGGCTGCCTGCGACCGACGAAAAAGCTGCCCGCACTGGTAAGAAGTCCAGCCGCCCATAATCCCAACGCTACGGGGAAGTTCGCGTCCGCAAACTGCGCGCCAGCGATGATAAACGGGAACGCTCCAAACGCCATCGCCATTTGCCAGCCGGGATTCGTTCCCGTCCGCCGTGCCAACAGCCCGCGGATTCGCTCCTGCTCCGGCGTCGGATTCGCGGCCCACAACGCCGCGCCCACGCACGCAGTGAAAGCCTCGCCAATCCGCCCATCCATCGCATCCAATCCCACGCGCATCTCTTCAGCCTTCTTTGCGCTCGCAGCGTGAAACAAAAATGGTGAGCAGGCGAGCGACTTACTCACCTACTCACCACTCACCCATTCACCCCGACTTATCCATGCCAGTCGACGTTCACAACTTCTTTCGCGTGCTTGATGATGAAGTCTCGCCGGGGCTCCACTCTTACGGACATCAGGACGTCGAACATCTCTTGCGCGGCAAAGGCTTCCTCGATTCGCACCCGGGCAAGGCGGCGCTTGCCGGCGTCCATGGTGGTGTCCGCCAGGTCCACCGCGTCCATCTCGCCCAGGCCCTTGAAACGCGTCACGCGTACGTCCTTCTTGTTTCGCAGCTCCTTCAGGATCTGGTCGCGCTGTTCCTCGGTCTGGGCGTAGTGCTGCGTATCTTTGCCGGACTGGATTCGGAAGAGCGGTGGCTGCGCGATATACACGTACCCCTCCTCCACCAGCGGCCGCATGTAGAGCCAGAAGAAGGTTAGGAGGAGCGTTCGGATATGGTCGCCGTCCACGTCCGCGTCCGTCATCACGATGATCTTGTGATAGCGCAGCTTGGAGAGGTCATAGGTAGCCCCGCCGTTTTTCTTAACGAGCTCCGGTTCGATCACCGCCGCTTCTTCTCCGGAATCGGCGGCAGCGAGGCTCTCACTCCCGGACTCGGGGGCCGGGGCGCCATCGAGGTCCAGCGTGGGCTCATTCCCGTTCTCTATAGGCACCGCTTCCAGCTCGATTCCGGTCCCAAGCGCCGTGATCAGCGAGCGGATTTCCTCATTGTCGAGGACCTTATCCAGGCGGGCTTTGCCCACGTTGATGATCTTGCCCCGCAGCGGGAGCACGGCTTGGGTGCGGCGGTCGCGGCCCTGCTTGGCGCTGCCGCCCGCGGAATCGCCCTCCACCAGGAAGAGCTCGCACTTGGAGGCGTCCTTCTCGCTGCAGTCGGCCAGCTTGCCGGACAGCCCGCCCATTCCATCCAGGAAGCCCTGCCGCTTGATGGATTCCGCTGCCTTCCGGGCCGCTTCGCGAGCGCGCTGCGCGGTCAGCACCTTGTCGATGATCCGGCGGCCGACCTGCGGGTTCTCCTCCAGGAACTCGTTCAGTTTCTCGCCGACCAGCGAGTTCACGATCCCTTCTACCGGCTGGTTGGTGAGTTTCACCTTCGTCTGCGATTCGAACTGCGGGTTGCTGAGCTTGATGGAGATCACCGCCGAGAGCCCTTCCCTCGCGTCTTCCCCGCTGAAGTTGGGCTCCTTCTCTTTGAGCGCGCCGGTCTTGTGGGCGTAGTTGTTCAGCACCCGCGTGATAGCCGTCTTGAATCCGGAGAGGTGCGTGCCCCCGTCCGGCGTGTTGATCATGTTGGCGAAAGTCAGCACCGCCTCGTTATACTGGAGGTTGTACTGCATCCCGCATTCGACGATGATGTCGTCCCGCACTCCGCCGAAGTAGATCGACTTGTGCAGCGGGTCCTTGTTCTCGTTGAGGTGCTCCACGAACTCGGCCAGACCGCGCGTGAAGTGGAATACTTCCTTCTCAGCCTCGGGGTCCTGCTCGTTGGTGAAGGTAAGCGTCACCTCCTTGTTCAAGTAGGCGAGCTCGCGAAGGCGCCGCGTCATCCGCTCCGGGTCATAGGCGATGTCGCCGAAGATTTCGCGGTCGCCTCTCCAGTGCACCAGCGTGCCCTTCTGTTCCTCGGTGGCCTTCCCGACGACCTTAAGCGGCTCTACGGTATTGCCGCGCTCAAACTTGATTCGGTGCTGCTTGCCGTCCCGCCACACGTCCACCGTCAGCCACTCGGAGACGGCGTTTACGCAGGAGACGCCCACGCCATGCAGCCCGCCGGAGACCTTGTACGAACCGGGTTCGAACTTCCCGCCCGCGTGCAGCTTGGTCAGCGCGAGCTCAACGCCCGGCATGCCCGTCTGCTTGTTGATGTCGACCGGGATGCCGCGGCCATTGTCCCGAACCGAGACGCTGCCGTCTTTGTGGAGTGTAACGTCGATCTGCGTACAGTGCCCGGCCATGGCCTCGTCGATCGCGTTGTCGCTCACCTCGACGAACAGATGGTGAAGGCCCTTTAGATCGGTCCCGCCGATATACATTGCCGGGCGGCGACGCACCGCCTCGAGGCCTTCGAGCACCTGGATGCTGTCGCCGACATAGGCGTCCTTGATCTTTTCGTTTTCGGGTATGTCCTGAATCGGGGTCCCAGGCTCCGGCTCTTCCACGCGGCCGAACTCCTGATCCGCCCTTGGATCCTCTGCCATTATTGGGTCTCGATCCCTTCTCTTCCCGGCCCGAATCCGGACCGGCTGCGACTTCAAATTGCCTGGTAAATTGTATCACAAAAGCAGAAAAATGTCAACGAAAGTTGCCAGACAGACGTTTCTCGGAATCTCGGTGAAAATAAATGCAACATCCAGGTGAACAAACGGTCAATTAACCCGTCAATACTACTGGGACTAACCGACGCGCCCTCTTGGACTTCCTACTTCCCGTGAAATAATTCACAATCCTGATTAAATCTATGTTAATCTTCTTGCGTTTTGTGGAAGTCGGCGGTACAACATAACTGGCTCACCGATGAGCCGAACATAAAGGGATCGCAGTCGCCGGCGAATCCCGCCCCTAATTCCCCACGTCCTGTCTTGATGCAAGGCGTGAACTAAAGCTTGCGAATCGCCGCGCAAGCGCCATGCATGCATCATAGGAAAGGACAAGTCGTGGTTACTGCACCTGCAGGGCCCGCCGGATCGCGCCTCCCAACCTCAGCGCCCCGGCCCGCCCACATTTTGCCTTCGGCGACATCCGTGCCGATCACTCAGGCAAAGCAATTATCCTTCGATCGCGAGGCGCTCTACGCCGAGTTCCAGCCGCTGGTCCGTCGTCTGGTCCGCCAATATGGGGACACTCCCGAATGCCGCGAAGACCTGGCCGGCGAGATCTACTTCCGGTTCTGCGCGCTGCTGGACGTCTACGATCCTGCCCGCGGGATCCCCCTCAAGCCTTACCTGGTCCGGCAGCTTACGGCCTCGGTCTACACCTACGCCCGCCATGGCTGGATTCGCCGCCGCCGGGAAGTAAGTTACGAGGAGAAGGCGGCAATCAGCGAGCCGGTAAAGCCCGAAGACCCTACGCCGGACTGGGATGAAAAGCTCACAACGGAAGCGGTGCTCAAGACCCTCCCGGAGGCCATCGGCAAACTCCCGGACCGGCAGCGCAAAGTCCTCATCTGGCGTTGTTACGACCAACGCAGCTTCGAGGATATCGCGGAACAGCTCCAAATCCAGGTAGCCACCGCCCGCTCATTGCTAAGGCATGGCATTAACGGCCTCCGCAAACACATGGCCCCCGCCATCGCCGAATCCCGCAATTCCTAAATCCGAATCGTATCGGGGCGCTCCAAACGCAAATCAGGCCGGGCTACTCATCCCGGACTGATTTGCTCACCATTTCCCTCAACATCTTCATGGTATCCATACCAAGGTCGCCGGCGAACGCCAATATCCAGTGACGGTCTCCGCGTGCTTGAGCCAGTGCCAATCCCGCTTCCGCCGCTTCGCGCGCCTCATCCTCGCGACCAAGAGCCCGATTCGCGGCCAAGACCTGACCAATCTCCTCACACGAATTGCCCAACATTCCCTCGGCCCGGGCAACTACATCGGCTTCCTTACCCGCTTTGATTCGCGCGTTAAACTTGTCAAGCTGTGCTTGAAGGTTCGAGGGCCACAGAGTGCATTTCCAATCTCGGAAGAACAGCGCCTCGGATTCGCGCCCTAATTGTTCCATCTCGTCGATTAGCCATGTGAGTGTCATATCAAGGTTGTACGGCCAATGGGCATGAGCGTACATCATGGAACGCATGAACCAATAGACCGCGCCGTGCGGTTCCCCCATTAGCGCACGGTGGACCCCCAAGGAGTGGAGTGCGCGAAAATGCGCTTGGTCATCGCGTGATTCTCGTGCCTCCAGAAGTGCGGTGCGCAGATTCTCGTACGCGAGGTCGTATTCGTGTTCGCTTCGAAGACGATCTGCAAGATTCGTTCGCACCGTTGCGCGGGCGGCCAGAATTGCGCCGCGCCTCTCCTTTTCGGCTCCCGTCTCCTGTGCGTCAAGTTCGGCGATAGCGTTTTCGCAAATCTCCTTGCCCTCAGCGTATGGGGCTTGATTCAAACGTTCGTAAAACGGTTTGACGAACTCATCCGCCTGCCCCGCGACTACATGATGATAAAGGCCGACAAATGGAACATCAAAAATCGGATCGTTCATGACTTTAGAGTGACCGAATCCGCAGGCGAGCTCGCAGCTCGTCAACACTCTCGCTTCGAACGTCGAATTGGAGTACCTTCGATTCCGCAGCCCGGAGGTGGAAGAAGTTGCGTTCAGCAGTTAGCGGGGTTCGCATTCCGTCGAAACGCCACCAAACGTAGGGGGCAAAGCGTTGAGCGGTAAGCGTTAGGCAGAATGACTCCGCGTCCTCCGCGATCTCCGCAGTAAGAATCGGGTTCGGCAGCCTGAGGTCTTTCGGTTCGGCGAGCAACAGGAAGTTCTCGACGGGCGGAATTCCCATGTCCCAGTAGGGTTCGAAGCGTGCGTAAACGTAGACGTCCCGGCGGTGAAGACTCATGGCAGATACGTCCAGCGCGCCGATGAGAGCGGTCCCATTGGCATCCACGTATGCCTCGAACTTCTCATCCATCAGCAGGTCGCCGTCGAAGGATTCCACCGCTATCGTCACGTCTCCCTGGATGTGCTCACGCAGGTCGCTCGTCAGGTGCGCTTCCACGGAGTCGCCGTTCAGCAGCAAGGAGAGCAGCACGGGCGCGTAGGCGCGCTTGACGGCGAAGTAGGCGGCCTTCGGCTCCAGCTCGGAATCGATGATGGACCAGGATTGGACCGGCCAGCAATCGTTTAGCTGCCAGAACAGCGTGCCCCAGCAGCGGCCCTTACTCCTTCGCCAGTGTTCGATTCCGCACTTCAGCGCCTCCGCTTGATTGAGCTGCGTGTAATAGACCAGGTCCTCCAGCGTAACCGGCTCCGGGAAGTGCAGCTTCACCAGCTCCAGGTACTTCTCGTATCCCTTCCGCGTCTTATCGTGCCACCGCACGGCCGGCGAATACGGACTCTTATCGGATTCCGCCAGGCACTTATCCCACGCATTCAGGCCGCACGAGGAAGCGAATCCGAACTCGGAAATAAACCGTCCACGGTCCTCCTGGTAGTGAATCCAATCCCCTGCCCCGTGCCACACGTTCCAGTTATGCCGGTCGCCTTCATCCTCTGAATTCGGATTCTCCCCGCCGAATGGAGAACCCGGCCAGTAGGGCCTTCCCGGGTCCTCTTCCGCTACCACCCGCGGCAAAATCTCGTGGTACAGCTTCTCGCCAAGGAACCGCGGCGCTGGATTCTCCTTCCCCTCCCAATGGTCATGCCAAACCTGATGACACTCATTGTTCCCGCACCACACTGCCAATGAAGGGTGATTCCGCAGCCGCTTGACCGCCGCGCGAGCTTCAACCTCCGCCTTCTCGGCCCAATCCCCGTCATCCGGGTAGTATGCGCACCCGTACCCAAAGTCCTGCCACACCAGGATTCCATGCTGATCACAGAGCTGGTAAAAGTAATCGCTTTCATAGATTCCGCCACCCCACACTCTGAGCATGTTTATGCCCGAAGACTTGGCTGCCAGAATGAGGTGATCAATCTCAAAGTCGAAATCGGAATGCTCGTATTCCATTCGCGACGGGAATGAGTGGGCCGGAATCCAATTCGCTCCTTTGATGAACGTGTCTTCGCCGTTGATCCGGAACTGGAATGACCCCTGAGAATCCGTGTTGAGCTCGACCGTTCGGAGTCCGATTTCTCCACTGAGCTTGTCCACTTCTTCCCCATCGTGCTCGACTCGTAGCCAGAGGGTGTAAACGGGCGGTCCGTCCTTTCCGCCAACGTTCGGATCCCAAAGCTCCGGGTCGCTGATTTGGAGGATGGCCACGACTCGCACGTCGATTCCGAGCGGTATCTCCCCAACCGATTCAATGTCCCGAATTCGCTCAATTCCCGAATAGTTGTAGTGTCTGCCGGCCACAATTGCTTTAAACTGCACGGCGGAATCTGCTGAGATCGACCGTTGTATGTCCGCCTGGATATGGACGCGCGCGGCGCCACCTTTCTCTAGGGTGACGTGGTGACTCCAGCCAACCAGCCGGGCGACCAGGACCACAATCAACTCGACCGGCTTCCAGATTCCGCAGGAGACGAGCTCGGGACCCCAGTCCCAACCGAACATGTACTGGGCTTTGCGGACGAACGAGCGCGGGCCGAAAACAAACCAGTGCGGGGAGAGGGGTCGTTGGGTCGTTGGGTCGTTGGGTAGTTGGGATTCCAGCCAGCCTTGTTGGCGTTCGCGGCCGATTCGGAGGGCGGAGCGGAAGATGATGCGGAGTGAGTTCGTGCCGGGTCGGAATGTTGGGGGTTCAGGAGTATCTGACCGATCGGTCGGATCGGACGGATCGGATTCCTCGAGGCGGTTTTTGGTTTTAGGTTTTCGTTTCCTAGATTCAGTTTTTCGATTTCCGTTTTCCGTACCGACCGCGCACTCGTGCTCGATGAACATGTTGTCGGTTTCGGCCAGGAGCGCGCCATTCAGGTATATCTCGGCGATTGTGTCG
This sequence comes from Chthonomonadales bacterium, assembly GCA_046715155.1. GTDB lineage: Bacteria > Armatimonadota > Chthonomonadetes > Chthonomonadales > CAJBBX01 > JBKJZI01. The sequence continues at coordinate 23,434 of JBKJZI010000184.1, forward strand.
AGGCCGTTGAAGCGGAGGTAGGCGTGGGGCGGGGCGGGGTCATCGACGTCGAAGGTGGTTTCGTATTCCCAGTCGGCTTCGTCGACCCAGGCGCATGAGCGTTCCGCTATGCGGTAGATCGGGTCCTGGATCACTCCCGCGCGCATCAGGTCCAGGTGTATATGTCCCGGCACCTGAGCCGGGAGCCAATCGACCTTCCCCGGCTCGAAAGTGCCCGGAATCAGCTCCCGCACACGCCAGCCGGAATCGATCGTCGCACGTGTGGTCTGCAAGGAGGCTCCCGGATTCTAAAGTGAGACCGGCTCAATTGATGAGTTCTCCATTGTAGCACCCGGTTATGAGCCCAATGTTTGACTCGCCGCGCGGCGGCCGATATAATCGGGGCGGAATACGCAATGATCAACTATCTGACCCAATTGCTTGGCAAACCGGTTTTCTCGCTTTCGGGCGAGCGAGTGGCGCGGGTGGTGGATGCCATCGCGGCGCAGGAAGGACGGCTTCCGACCGTCTCGGCGCTTTTCATCAAGAGTGGGGATAGGGAGGGTTGGATTCCGCTGGCTCACGGAGAGATTCGAGATGACGGAATCCACCTGAAGAAGTCGTGGGAGCAGATTCCGGAGTACATCCCGGCTGATACGGACCTTCGGCTGCAACGCGATATCCTGGACAAACAGATCGTGGACGTTCACGATTATCGCGTCGTACGCGTAAACGACGTTCGACTGGCGCCAAGCGGCGACCGGTTTTGCGTGGTCGGGGCGGATGCGAGCTTCCGCGCGCTGGTGCGACGGACCGGATTCGGCAAGCCGCTCGAGACCATTGCGAAGCTGTTCCGGCGGCCTCTGCACTCAAACCTGATTGCGTGGGACGACGTGGAGACCTACGTTCCGGCAACGGGCGGGGGCGGGCAGATAAAGCTCAAAATCCCCCACGAAAAGATCGCGCGGCTGCACCCGGCCGATATTGCGGACATCGTCGAGCAGCTCGACCCACAGCAACGCACGGAGGTAATTGAGGCGCTAGACGTCGAGACCGCGGCGGATACCCTGGAAGAGATGGAGGATGAAGAGGCCGCGAAGGTGATGGCGACGCTGGAGGAAGAACGGGCGGCCGACATCCTGGAGGAGATGGACCCGGACGAGGCGGCGGACCTGCTGGGCGACCTCAGCGAAAAACGCAGCGAGGAGCTCCTGGAGCGGATGGAGTCGGAGGAAGCAGCCGATGTCAAAGAGCTGCTGGACTACGACGACGAATGCGCGGGCGGGCTCATGACCACGGAGTACATAGCGGTCCCGGAGCACCTCACCGCCGCCGAGACCATCGAGCGAATCCGAGAGCTCGAGCCCAGCGCCGAGACGATCTATTACGTGTACGTCGTGGATTCCGATGAGCGGCTGACGGGGGTGCTTTCCCTGCGCGACCTCATCGTCGCCAAGCCGCCGTCACGCCCCATTTCCGAAGTAATGAAGACCAACGTCCGCTTCGCCCAGGTCAGCGATCACGCCGACGAAGTGGCGCAGACAATTAGCCGTTACAACCTTCTCGCCCTTCCCGTCGTGGATGACGCCCACATTCTGCAGGGAATCGTAACGGTGGACGACGTGATGGAGTTGCTGGTCCCTTCCGAACGCCGCCGAAAGCTGCCGCAATTCACCGTCAGCGAGTGAACCTCCCCCAACCCCCCTCCTTCGTAAGGAGGGGGGTTGGGGGAGGTTCATCACGGCTTCACGGCCTGGTAGAGTGTTTCCAGCGGAATCGACCGCAGACGCGCCCGGCGGGGCCCCGTGAAACCGGCATCGGCAAGCCAATCTTTGAGGTCATCCTCGGTATATGTGCTGGCGCCGGAGGTGAGGTAGAAGTGAAGCCCGAGAAAGGCCGAGGTATTCGCCTTTTGACCTGCTGGCGGCTCGAACATATCCAGCACGGCGAGGATTCCGCCCGGATTCAGCGCGGCCGCAACACGCTTGAAAAGCAACCCGTTCTGTTCGGGTGACAGGTGGTGGATGATGCCGAAGCAGAGAGCCGCATCGTACGGTCCGCCGAGGTCGGCGGAAAGGGCATCCCCATCGACGTGTTGGATACGGTCCGATCGTCCCGCAGCCGCGATGATCTCTCGGCCTATTTTCGCGCTTCCCGGAAGGTCGATCACGGTGGCGGAAACTCTCGGATTCCGCCGGCAGATCTCCGCCGCGAACCAGCCGTGCCCTCCGGCGACATCCAGAATCCGCTCTGCATTTGCCGGCAGCTTTACGTGCCTGGCGACTTCGGGCGCCGTCAGCCGCGCGAGCTCGAACATACCCGTGATGTATCGACGCCAGTACGGATCATCCGCCGGATACGAATGGATTCCGCGGGTTTGACGGCCTTCAAGCGACTCTTCTAAACCGGACCACCATTCCCACTGGTCATAGTTGAACTCCAGGAAAGTGCCGACATAGGTGGACGACTCCGGGTCGAGCCACTTCCGCGCTGTTTTCGATAGCGCATATACGCCGTCCGATTCCGAAACATGGCCGAGAGCGCACAGGCATCGAAGGAGATGACGAGCGCCGACCGGGTCAATTCCGCAGGCATTCGCGACTGCGGAACCACTGGCGGAATGGCGGGCAAGTGCGCGGAATACGCCCAACTTCTGGCCGGCCATCACTGCTCGGGCGATGCCCATGCCAAACATCGCTTCGGCCGCAGAAACCGGGACGAGATTCAGCCAGAGGCCAAGCTGCTCGAGAGGCGATTCCGCGTGAATTCGGGGCCGCAATTGACTTCAGGCGGTTATGTCGCGAAACACTGAAATGGCGCGGTCAATGTCTTCGGGGTCGACGTCGTGGTGGGTCACCAGGCGGATACGGTTTGGGGCGGTCGCAAGGCAGCGGACCTTTTCCGTCGCGAGGCGCTCCACGAGAGCTGCCGCCGGGCCGGCAGTCTCGAAGTAGACCATGTTGGTCTGGACGGATTCCGGCTCCACGCAAATCCCCGGCAGGCCGACTATACCCTGTGCAAGACGGCGAGCGCTTTCGTGATCCTCGGCCAGCCGGTCGATCATCGTCTCCAGCGCGATGAGCCCGGGCGCAGCGAGGACACCCACCTGCCGCATTCCTCCGCCGAACAGCTTTCGCACACGCCGCGCCTTATCGATGAACTCGCGTGTTCCGCACAAGAGCGACCCGACCGGACAGCCCAGTCCCTTCGAGAGACAGAACGAGACGGAATCCGCCTGGGCTACGTAATCCGACGCCGGGATTCCGGTAGCGACGGCTGCGTTGAAGATCCGCGCTCCATCCAGGTGAAGGCGAATGCCGCGGCTGCGGGTGAGCTCGTACAGCTCTTTGTGGATCGCGAGCGGGATGATTGATCCGCCGGCACGATTGTGCGTATTCTCCAGGACTAACAGCGACGTTCCTGGAGCATGAAGTGTCCTGGTTCGGAAGGCGGATTCGATCTCGTTAACGTCGGGAACGCCGTTGCGGCTGCGGAACTGGCGGGTCTGCACCCCGGAAAGGGCAGCTGGCCCGCCGACCTCATAGCTGAGCGAATGAGCATCCCATTCCAGCAAGACCTCGTCGCCCGGCTGCGTGTGGACCTTAATCGCGATGTTATTGCCCATCGACCCGGATGGCACGAAGAGCGCGGCTTCCTTGCCCAGCTTGCGCGCAGCCATCTCCTCGAGACGCTGAACGGTCGGGTCATCACCGAGAACGTCGTCCCCGACCTCCGCTTCCGCCATTGCCCGCCGCATCTCCGGCGTCGGCCTCGTGACCGTATCGCTCCTCAGGTCCACATACTCGTGCATTCCCATCCTCCCGCGACTAGTTTACCCGGCCGGGGAAGGAGTGTATCGGAGTATGCCGTATGAAAGGAGCGAGACAAGCAGAGGGAGGAGCAAATGATACCGAAACGAGCCTACGGGAAGACCGGAATTGAACTATCCATGGTCGGATTCGGCGGTGTGGTAGTGATGGGCATGGAACAGCCGGAGGCCGATCGAATCGTCAGGGAGGCGTTCGATCGGGGCGTCAACTACTATGATGTGGCCCCGTCATATGGTGACGCGGAAGAACGGCTGGGCCCGGCGCTGGATGGAATCCGCGATCAGATATTCCTCGCCTGCAAAACCACCAAGCGGACGAAGCAAGAGGC
>JBKJZI010000185.1:0-11070 GCA_046715155.1 Chthonomonadales bacterium
GTGAGCGAGGTGTAGTTCAGCTTGACCCCGTTCGGGTATTCGAAGACCGTCATTACGTTGTCGAAGATCTCGCGGCCGTCCTTCCAGAAGTCGATTCCCCCCATACCGGTTACGGCGGTGGGTCCGGAAGCCAGGAACCAGTTGACCACGTGGATCTGGTGGGTGCCCAGCTCGGACATCAGTCCGTGGGAGTACTCGCGATACATGCGCCAGTTGCGCTGCTTCTCCGTCATGCCGGGGTGGAGCTGCTTGCGCCAGTTTCCGTTGCGGTTCCACTGGGCGCGGATATGGGTGATCTGGCCGAGGACGTTCTTCTTGTGGACCAGCTCCCAGGCGTGGTTGTACATGACGTCGGCGCGCCGTTGATGGCCGATCTGGAGGGTTTTCTTGTTGCGGATGGAGGCGCGGGCCATGTCCTTGGCGCCTTGGATGGTGTGGGCCATCATCTTCTCGCAGAAGACGTGTTTGCCGGCATTGAGAGCATCCACCGTCATCGGGGCGTGAAGGTAGAGGGGGGAAGCGATGAGCACCGCCTCGATGTCCTTGCGCTCCAGCATCTTGCGGTAATCCGTATAGGTCTGCACGCCGGGAATGAGGTCTTGAGCACGCTGAAGATAGGGCTCGTATATATCGCAGATACCGACCATCTGCACCCCGGGGACGCTGAGCGCGGCCTTGAGATCCACGTTGAACCCCTGATCGCCGACTCCGATGAACGCCGCCTTGACCGGGCGGGCGTCCTTCAATGCCTCGGCTCGCTTCTCCTGGGCCTGGGCGGCTTCGGTGAGCGTTATGCCATAGGCCGCGGCGATTCCGGCTGCGCCCTGAATTAACTGTCTTCGGCTGACTCCATCACAAGCCAGGCTGATCTGCGGAACTCCATGCTCTTCGTTCACCGGCTATCCCTCCATGCGAAATGACAACGATTGAAGATTACCACACGGTTAAACGGTTCACCGTTGCGGCGAATCAAGGGTCGAAACCAATGCGAGTGACGCGAATGTCTCCCGCCGCGACGGACTCGATTATTATAACACGCAGTTCCGGGTGGGACTTGCAGAACTCCACCGATGCGTCGACGCCCATCACGAAGAACGCTGTAGAGAGCACATCAGAATCCGCAGCGTTGGGAGCGATCACGGATACGCTCAACACTCCTTTCGCGGGATAACCGTTCCGCGGGTCGATGATGTGGCTGTATCGAACTCCCTCCACTTCGAAGAAGTCCTCATAGCTGCCGGATGTGGATAGGGCTTCATCGCTCAGATAGACACTCTGGATGACGGTCTCCCTATCGCGCGGATCCTTGATATCGAAGAGCCATCCCGAGGAGAAGTCGTCATCGTCCTGACTGCTGACGGATTCCGGAGGCGACCCCATAGCATAGATCGTGGATTGGCCGCCGTGGATAACGGCATTCTGCACGTTGAAGGATCGGAGGGTCTTGACCGCTTCGTCAATGGCGTAGCCCTTGCCGATCGCGCCGAGGTTGATCTCCATGCCGGGGCGGGTGAAATAGACGAGCCAGTGTTCATCGTCGAAGAGAATCCGGTGGGCGCCCACATTCTCCATAACCGTGGCGACCTCTTCCACGGGCGGAATCCGCTTTTCGCCTTTAAAGAAGCCCCATGCTTTAGTAAGCGGGCCGGTAGTGATGTCGAACGCGCCGCCGGTCATCTCGCTTAGCTCGACGCAGCGCTTCAGCAGGAAGTAGAGCTTGGGCTCCAGCCGAACCCACTGCTCTCCTGCGTGCGCGTTCAGCCGCGAGATGTCGCTGTCGTCTTTATAATGGCTGAGCTGCCTGTCCAGCCTTTCGATCTCATCCAGCCCCTCCTCAGCCGCCGCCACCAACTGCCCCCGATCCGTCCCGGCCAGGTAGATCTCCCACAGGCTCCCCATGGCAGTGCGTTGGACCGTAGGAAAGACCCACTCTTCGGATTCAAGCTCCACCGCTGGTTTCGCGGCGACGGAATCCGCGGCCAGGGAGTACTCATCGACCTCGCGGACGACCGGCACATGCTCTTGCGGAATCGGTTCTGGAGGGGAGGCTCCGCCCCGCTCAGCCTCCTCCATACTCCGGAGCCATCTCCTGAGCGCCTGGCCAATCAGGATATTGAATAACAAGCCTGGGCCTCTGTCCCTTCGAATTGGGACTTTCTATCGATTTGCCTTGCGATAAACCTCGTCATCGTTGCGCTTGCCGACCAGGTAGATGTAAAGCGTCTCGGAATCAAAGCTGTAGATAATTCGGAACTCCCCTTGATCTGCGCGCCGCCGGTCGGAGTTGGAAAGCTGGAGTGAATCCGGGGGGAGGGGGTCGTCTCCAAGGGCGAGAATCTTGCGAACCACCTGGCGGTATTGTTTGGCGTCAAGACGCTCGAGGAACTTGTCGGCCTCGTTTGTCAGTGACAGCTTGAGCTTCAATCCTCTTCATCCTCAAACCGGTTCAAGCGTTCAGAGATTCGCGCCATCGTCTCCTCGGGCGACAGGAAGCCGCCCTTCGCCGCCTCTTCGGCACGCACAAGCCAGTAAGCATCCTCGAGGCGTCTAAGATGCTGATACTCTGCATGGTCGAGAATGACCACGCTGTCCCTGCCGTGGGTCTGCACAAGCACGGGTTCCTTGCGGGCCTGTTCGAGAACCTGCCCCAGCCGGTTCTTCACCTCCGTAGCGCCAACGGTCGTCATTGTACACATAACCTTTCCTGCGACCAATTCGGCCGGATTAGCTATATTGTACCATTATGGAGACCGCTTTGAGGCTGGACTCGGAGGGCCGAACCCGGGTTCGATTTGGCGGCCGTGTATCTTGTTCGCCCCAGGAAGATTCTTTACTGTTAGACCGGTCAATCTCTGTAACTTTACGAGCCCGCGTCCGTCCAGTGTTATAGTAACAAGGGAATGGTAAAGCTGGTTCTGCAGTTGGAAGGATGTTTTCGATGTACGCGATAGACCCACGGGTAAACGTAAAACTGAAATTCAAGGCGATGGAAGAGCCGGTAGACGTCTCCGTTCCCTGGAACGTGCTGCCCTTCCTGGACCTTTGCTCGGATCGCTGGATCTCCACGGAAGGCGAGATGGTCTACGAATGCCCGCGCATGCGCCCCGCGTCCGCACGAAAGGCCCGCCGGTCCATCCGCGTAGCAGCCTAGAATCCGATTCTGTCAAAACACCGGAGGCGGCCAAAGTGGCCGCCTCTTTCGCGTCTCGGTGGGTATCGTCATGCCGATCCGCCATAGCCCGCTAAAGAGGCGAGCGGCCAGCGCGAGGAGCCGTAGAGCAGGATCCTGCTCTACGCGTTCAATTGGTTATTAGGAGAGGTTACGGAATGAGGAAGTGACGGCCGGAGACTCTCGGGGCGTTCCTGTTGAATTGAGCAATCCAGCTCGGAGCGCCGCTCCAATGCCTGCCGAAGCTCCGCCGCTTTCAGCTTGCCTTCCTTCTGCTCCGCTATCTTCACGAGTCGGTCTACGCCTTTCTTGCTCTTGCGGTCATGACTTTCTCATTCCTAATCCAGGACCATTTACGATACATATGGGGAATAGGTGTCCGCGAAACAATTCGGCGCCACGCCTCACTGAGATCGAAGCCTTGTTCAACCATATACCACGGGTGCTAGAATCCGATAACTTGAGGTCCCAGGGAGAGATGAATGGTGGAGTGGGCGAGGCGGACGGCGGAGAATGGGCGGTTTCAGGCGGCGGTGTTCGTGGTCATTTTACTCAACGCGGTCGTCGTCGGGCTGGAGACATCGCCTTTCATTATGTCCCGCTACGGCGCGCTGCTCGGTTGGGCGAATGCGGTCATCCTCCTCATCTTCATTGCCGAATTGACTATCCGGTTGGCGGCCCACGGGCGGAAGCCGCTCGCATTCTTCCGCGATGGGTGGAATCTCTTCGACTTTGTGATCGTCGCCGCATCGCTGGTGCCGGACGTCGGGTCGTTCACGACGGTCGCACGGCTGGCGCGCCTGCTGCGGGTAACGCGGCTGGTCTCGATTCACCCGGAGCTGAGGCTGATCATCTCCGTCATGGTGCGCTCAATCCCCTCGATGGGACACGTGGTACTGCTGCTGGCTCTCCTCCTGTACGTCTACGGCGTTCTCGGATTCCATCTCTTCAATAAGTCCGACCCCGCGCACTGGGGCTCGCTCGGAACGTCGCTTCTCACGCTCTTTCAGATCCTGACCCTCGAAGGCTGGGTGGAAGTGCAGGAAGTTTCACTTCGCGCACATCCCTGGTCATGGATCTACTACGGCAGCTTCGTCGTGATCGCGGTATTCGTCGTGATAAACCTCTTCATCGCCGTGGTCATCAACAACCTGGAATCCGCCAAAGCGGAGCACCAGGCCGAGCTCGATGACCAGAATCCGGACCGAACGCTCCTCGTGCGCATCGAATCCGTCAAGCGAGAATTGAACGAGCTCGAACGGATTCTTCGCCGCGAAGACCCTACGCACCTCACTCTCGGTACTCCCGAACCTCGCGACCAACCCGCCGAAGTCTAACAGCCGGCCACTTTGCGGAATCAAATCCACCCCATCCGGCCGTATTCGGAATGACGGTCACCGGAATCGTGTGAACGTTTCCAGGCAATTCCGAAACCAATCGGTTAGGACGCGGCGGACTGCCGCGCTGATGGTCGCCCCAAGGAGGTGGCAAATGAATCCCCGACGATTGGCAGTTCTGTTGGTTCTTTTGATCACGTGTGGCGCCGGGTACGCGCTCATCGGCCAGCGGAACGGCCAGAAGGGCGAAACAGCGCTGGGCAAAGGCAGGACCCTCGGCAAAGCCGTCACCTACGGCAACCTCTCGCTATTCCCCGTTTACGACTCATCCGCTAAGCCCTCGAACCGCTACATGACGCTTGACGAAGGGCTCAAGGCGAAGACCGTGAGAGTCCGTGAAAAGCAGGGTGGCGGCGAGGTGAGCTCCGTTTTGGTGACCAATAAATCAAAGAAACCGCTCTACCTCATGTCCGGAGAGGTCGTCCTGGGCGGCCAGCAGGACCGCATCATCGGAGACGACACCATCGTTCCGCCCCAGGCGAAGAACCTGCCGGTAAGGGTCTACTGCGTGGAGCATGGGCGATGGTCTGGTCCGGGCGCGTTCGAGGAGTCCGCAAAAAGCGTGGCCATGCCCAGCGTGCGGAACACGGCCCAGGAGGGCGCATTCATGGCGGCGGTGGCTGAGCGGCCAGCCGGCGATTCTCGAATTGTCGTCTCAGGAATGGCGTATAGGGGCTTTCATGCTGAAGCGCGAGGGACGTCGGGTAAGGCGCAGGAGGAGGTTTGGGACAAAGTCGCCGCCAAGAACAAAGCGTTCAAATCCGAATCCGCGACCGGAACCTATCGCGGCGTGGTGAACATGGAATCGGGCGAAGCCGCGAAGTCCGCCAAGCCGTATGTATCTGCCATCACCGGCAGATTCCCGCAGAGCCCTAAACTCGTCGGCGCGGTAGCCGCGGTGAACGGCAAGGTCATAGCCGCGGACATATTCGGCGACCCGACCCTCTTCCGCAAACTGTGGCCGAAGCTCCTGCGTTCATACGCCGCTGAAGCCGCGGAATCCGGTCCGGTCAAATCGCCTGCCAGAGCAGTTTCCTCCGGCGAAGCGGCCAAGTTCGTTAGATCGGCGACGGAATCCAACCAGAAGACGGAAACTCGCACATCGGTGGTGTCTAACGAGAGGTACGATTCGAGGGACGCCCGCGCCTACCGAACGAAGGACCGAGTCTGGATCGGAAATGGAGCGGGCGCGGCGGCGCCCGTTCACGAAAGCGTGATCCGAAAGTAGTCGGTCCCGCCAGAAGATACAAACGATGGCTAGGCCCTAGAAAGCGCCGGCAGGTTAGCGCCCGTAAGTGGCAACAGCGACTCGTGCATGAGGAATCGGTCAATTCCGCGGGCGGCTTCGCGGCCTTCGGCGATGGCCCACACAATGAGCGACTGGCCGCGCCGCATATCGCCTGCCGCGAAGACGCTGGGGACGTTGGTCTGATAGTCGCGATTCGTCTTCACGTTCCCGCGGGAATCGTATTCGACGCCGAGCGAATTGAGTAGTCCATCGTGCTGCGGATGGATGAATCCGAGGGCAAGGAGCACCAGGTCTGCTTCGATCGTGAACTCAGAGCTCGGCAGCGGATTCATCGGTCGCCGGGCATCCGGTCCGGGGCTGCCGAACTCGACGCGCACGCCGTGCAGCCGCTTGACCTTGCCGCCCTGCCCGGAAAAGTGGGTGGTATTCACGCTCCAATCGCGGATTCCACCTTCCTCATGGGCGTGCGAGCTCCGCAGAATGAACGGCCACTGGGGCCACGGCATGGAATCCGTCCGGTCGGACGGAGGTTTCGGCAGCAGCTCGAATTGGTAGACCTCCAGCGCGCCCTGGCGGTGGGCCGTGCCCAGGCAGTCCGAGCCCGTGTCACCGCCTCCAAGGATTATCACGCGCTTGCCCGCTGCGGTAATCTGACCGGGCACCGAATCGCCCGCGCCCACCTTATTCTGCTGAGTGAGGTAATCCATGGCGAAGTGGATTCCGTCCAGGTCGCGGCCGGGAACGGCTAGGTCGCGTGGAATAGTCGAACCCCCCGTTAGCAGGACCGCATCGAATCCGGCCCGGAGCTCCTCTGACGATAGGTCGACGCCTACATTCGTGCTCGGCTGGAAGAGCACACCCTCCTGCTCCATCTGCTCCAGTCGGCGGTCCAACACGCACTTTTCCATCTTAAAGTCGGGGATTCCGTAACGCAGTAGGCCGCCAATCCGATCATCCCGCTCATAGACTGTCACACTATGGCCAGCGCGGTTAAGCTGCTGCGCCGCGGCCAGGCCGGCCGGACCAGAACCCACTACGGCGATAGTCCGTCCCGTCCGACTCGTCGGACCGGTCGGATTAACAAACCCTAACTCGAATCCCCGGTCTATGATGTTCTGCTCGATCTGCTTGATGGCGACGGAATCCTGGTTGATTCCCAAGACGCAGGAGGCCTCGCACGGCGCAGGGCAGAGACGGCCGGTGAACTCGGGGAAGTTGTTGGTGGCGTGCAGCCGGTCTAGCGCTTCCTTCCATTGGTCGCGATAGACGAGGTCGTTCCAGTCGGGGATGATGTTGCCCAGCGGGCAGCCGGAGTGGCAGAACGGAATCCCGCAGTCCATGCACCGCGCCGCCTGATTCCGCAGCTTCTCGCGAGGGAAATCGGTATAAAACTCCAGCCACTCGCCCCCGCGCTCGGGCCCCCCCCCCCGCCGCGCCGTCGCCCGCCCGGAGTGGAGGAATCCTTTGGGATCAGCCATCGGTCAAACCTGAAGGCATTGCTCGTCGTTCCGCAAACTCGATTTCCAGCACGATGCGGAGCGCCGCATTTCGTGCGTGCCGCCGAACGTATATGTCGTCATCATTCAAGCATTGTATCAGCGGTTCGAGCGCACCATTGTCACCTAAGCGGCCCAGCGCTCTTGCGGCACGCCATCGTACGGCTCGATTCTCATCCAACAGGGCATCTATTAGTGGTCTGATCGAAGTTTGGCTACCAAGGCTTCCTAGCGCCTCTGCTGCGCGCCACCGAGTAGACGGATCATCATGTTTCAACAGTTCGATAAGACTCAACAGAATCGATTCGCCACCGATCGCACCGAGAGCTTCGATCGACGTGCGCCGCACGTGATCGTCTGAATCCGTTAGGCTCTCGATGAGCGGCTCGCGTGCGATGGCGTCGCGTCGTTGACGAAGCGCGCTCGCCGCACCCAACCGAACGCCCGGGTCACTGTCCCGCAAGGCTACTATTAGTCCGTCTGTCGCTTTGGGGTTATTAATCCGACTCAAAGCGGCGACTGCGCTACGACGATAATGGTTGTTTGCATGCTGAAGGTTGCGCAATAGAACTTCAAGGCCCTTTTTGTTGTTCAGTAACCCAAGTACTTCCCATGCGGCAATACACTTTTCTTCTTTCGCAAGGCGAAGTAGGGCTGGTTCTGCTGGTTTCCCTATATTGGCAATCGCTGCATACAGCGGTTCCCAACCCCAGTTATCCTTAAGCATTCGGACCAGCGGTTCCACACAACGACCGTCTCCGATTTGGCCCAGAGCGGTCACGGAATAGAATCGGACTCTCCTGTCTCGGATTGACAAAGCTTTCAGTAGAGGTTCGACGGCGCTAGCTCCAAAGGTCACCACTCGCACGAGCGCTCGCTTCCGGACATGAAGTCTGGGATCCTGGAATTTCGCAATGAGCAAAGATACCGTATCAGCCTCGGACAGAGACTTAGCAGTCACAATGGCTGATTGGGTCATCGTAGAAGTGTTCTGCGAAAACTCCGCTGAGTTACGGTAATCACCGCGATTCAACCGGCGACGGGAGCTTGTCCTCGGCGCGAAGGCGTTCGATGGCGGCACGAATCTGTTCCTCTGTCCAGGAATCAACCCATTCTTGACGCTCGGCTGTGTAGTCACCTTTGCCGGGATAGTAGAGCCGTATAAACTCCAACATGCCGGCAACGCCGAGTTCACTTCGTAACGCGTCAAGCCCTCGCCGTAATATCTCTTTCTCATGCGTCTGGCTGCTCATGACGAAACCTCCTGAAGCCATTCTACAGGATTGAGAACGCGTGCGGCAAGGCTCGATGCGAAGCGGCGCGCCGCTTTGAGAAGCCTGTCGTCCACAGTTAAGAACACCTCGACGCCTCCGGATTCGGCACAAGCCAGGTGCAGCGCGTCGTTTTGGCGGAATCCGAGGGCAGTAAGATCCGCGGCCCTGGAGTACACCGAAGAGGAAAATGGAATTGTCGAAGTAACAGCGGATAATGACGTCTTAACTGCCTCCTGTTTCTCCATGTCCGGCACGGCCTCTATCTCCAAACGAAGTATCTCGCTGTCCAACAATAGCCACGCTGCCTCTTCCGCTCCCCGCAGAATCTGAATTACGGCTTTCGCCTCCTCAATGATACGCGGCTGCGCCGGTTTATCGAGAGGGCGATTCAAGCAGCAAGTGTCCAGATAGACCTTCCGCATCCCCTACACCGCGATGGCTACGGGAGGAGGGTCGACGGTCTGCTCGGTGAGTTCGGAGACGAGGTTCTTGTACTCCAGGGAGATGACTTTGACGAACTTCGGCAGCGCGAATTCCCAGTTTTCCAGAATCTCGGATGCGCGGGCGCTGTTGGTGTAGTCGCGGTGGCGCTGGATGAGGAGCTTCAGGCGGGCGATATCCTCATCACCCAGTTTTTCCATCACGATGGAGCCCCCGCCGCGGTTCAGGCGGGTGAAGAAACGGCCATCCTCATCATAAGCGTAAGCGATTCCGCCGGACATCCCCGCCGCGAAGTTCTTGCCCGTCTGGCCTAGGACGACCACCACGCCGCCGGTCATGTACTCGCAGCAATGGTCCCCGGCTCCTTCGACGACTGCATCCGCGCCCGAGTTGCGGACCGCGAACCTCTCCCCCACGACCCCGCGCAGGTACACCTCCCCACTGGTGGCGCCGTAAAGCATGGTGTTCCCGGCAAGTATGTTTTCGTGGGCGACGAACGTGGATTCGCGCGGCGGATAGACGATGATCTTGCCGCCCGAGATGCCCTTCCCGAGGTAATCGTTCGCATCTCCTTCGAGGGTCAGGGTGATTCCGCGCGCCAGGAAGGCGCCGAAGCTCTGGCCGGCGGAACCTCTAAAGTGGATCTTGATCGTATCTTCCGGCAGGCCGGCCAGCCCGTATCGCTTGGCGACTTCCCCGGAGAGCATGGTTCCGGTAGTTCTATTGGCGTTCCGTATCGGCAGGTCGAATTCGACCGGCTGCTGATTCTCCAGCGCCGGGCGGCATTCGTCGATGATGTGATAGTCGATCGCCTCTTCGAGGCCATGGTCCTGCGGCTGAATGCAGCGCACGGCGACGGAATCCGGGACCGGCGGCTTAAAGAGCAGATTGGTAAGGTCCAACCCCTTCGCCTTCCAGTGATCTACTGCCGGGCGGGCCTCAAGCATGTCGACGCGGCCCACCATCTCCTCGAAGCGGCGGAATCCGAGCTGAGCCATGACGCGGCGCACTTCCTCAGCAACGAAGAAGAAGTAGTTGACCACGTGTTCAGGCTGGCCGGTGAATCGTGACCGAAGGATTGGGTCCTGGGTCGCCACCCCTACCGGGCAGGTCCCAAGGTGGCAGACCCGCATCATGATGCACCCCATCGCCACGAGCGGCGCCGTGGAGAATCCGAACTCCTCCGCCCCCAGCATGGCGGCGACAACGACGTCCCGCCCGGTCTTGAGCTGCCCATCAGTCTGAATCCGCACCCGTCCACGAAGATCGTTGGCGACGAGGGTTTGCTGTGTCTGTGCAAGACCGATCTCCCAGGGAACTCCCGCGTGCTTTATTGAGCTGAGCGGGGACGCTCCTGTGCCGCCTTCGTATCCACTGATCAGTATATGGTCCGCGTGGGCCTTTGCGACGCCCGCTGCGACGATCCCGACGTCCACGTTTGCCACGAGCTTCACGGAAACTCGGGCCTTCGGATTGGCATTCTTCAAGTCGAAGATGAGCTGCGCCAGATCTTCGATGGAATAGATGTCGTGGTGCGGCGGCGGAGAGACCAGCGTAATCCCCGGAGTCGTGTGCCGGATTCGGGCGATGTAGTCGTCCACTTTATGGCCGGGGAGCTCCCCGCCCTCCCCCGGCTTGGCGCCCTGCGCCATCTTGATCTGAAGCTCGTCCGCATTCACCAGGTACTCGATGGTCACGCCGAACCGGCCCGAAGCAACCTGCTTGATTGCGCTGCGGCGGGAGTCCCCGTTGGATTCCGGCTTGTAGCGCACCGGGTCTTCCCCGCCCTCTCCCGTATTGCTGCGACCGCCCATCCGGTTCATGGCGATCGCCAGCGTCTCGTGCGCTTCCCGGCTGATGGAACCCAGCGACATGGCGCCGGTAGCGAACCGCTTGACGATCTCGGATGCCGGCTCGACCTCGTCGATCGGGACCGGTGGCCGCTCGCCCTCTCGTCCCTCAGGTACGCGGAACGCGAACAGCCCCCGCAGGGTGGCGAGCTGCTGTGACTGATCGTCGACGAGGGTCGTGTACTCCTTGAAGA
>JBKJZI010000186.1:0-8598 GCA_046715155.1 Chthonomonadales bacterium
CCCTACTACCTGGGCCGTGTGGCGGCGGAAGCCAATAAGCCGTTCCCCTGGGTCGTGAGCGAGTTCGGACTGATCGACGCCATAGAGAGCGGACTGGTCAAGATTCCCCAGCTCGCCACGCGCGATACGACCGGAGCCGCGATTCCCGAATACTTCAACATCTGGTCGTGGATCTTGCCCAAGCTCACAACCGCCGAGAGAGGCGGGAAAAAGGGAGTGCCGAAGCCGGAGGCAATCTTGAAGTACGCCCACACGCCAATCGCCATGCTCGCGTCACTTTGGCAGCAAATGACCGAGCAGCAGGCAGGAGGCGATGACAAGCGACCTCCGGTCCTTATCCTCGTCTGCAAGAACACTGCCATCGCGAAAGTGATTTACGAATGGCTTGCGTTAAACACTTGTCCGACGGGCATCCCGCCGATCAAAGTAACGGGATTTCGCAACAGCGAAAGTGTGACAAACACCATCCGGGTAGACAGCAAGGTCACACACGAGACGGACGGCGGCACCGGCAAGGATGACGAGAAACGATGGATGCGGGCTACCCTCGACACCGTAGGCAAAGAGAGATGGCCCACAGACCGCAATGGTAGCCCAATCTACCCTGAAGGCTTCGAGGCTCTTGCCAAGAAACTGAAGAGGCCGCTCGATCCTCCCGGTCGTGAAGTTCGCTGCATCGTCAGTGTGGGAATGTTGACGGAAGGCTGGGACTGCAGCACGGTGACGCATATCATCGGCCTGCGCCCGTTCATGAGTCAACTCCTCTGTGAGCAGGTAGTAGGTCGCGGCTTACGCAGGGCCTCATACGAGCCTCTTCCCGGCGGTCTTATGGCGGAGGAAGTAGCCAAGGTATTTGGAGTGCCGTTCGAGGTGGTTCCTTTCAAGGCAAACCCAACCGGCGGGGGTGGCACGCGGGAACGTCGGTTCCATATCCACCCGGTACCGGAAAGGGCCGACTATGAGATTCGTTTCCCGCGGGTTGAGGGTTACGATCCGCAAATCCGCAAACGTGTCACCGTAGATTGGACGACCATCCCTTCTGTCACGCTCGACCCAAGCAAGATACCGCCTGAGGTCGAGGTCAAGGGCCTGAGCCTATCGAATCAGGGCCGTCTCTCCCTCACCGGCCCCGGTAGCGCCGAACTCCTCACGCTCGACCCGCACCGAAAGAAACTGCGTTTACAGGCGACACAATTCGGTATCGCAACCGAGCTCACTAGAGGATACCTGCGGCAACCAAAGTGCGACGTACCGCCCCAGGCACTCTTCCCGCAGATCGTCAGAATCGTGGACCGATTCGTACGAGAGAAGGTGAATCCGGTCGGACAAACTGACCGCCGGGACATTGCTTATTCACCATACTATGGTTGGGTGATCGAGACGCTGCTTGAGGCGATTCGGCCCGACACCGATGCAGGCGAAGAATACGAAGTGCCCCGTTACGAGAGGTCACGCGGCGAAGGATCGACCGCCGACGTTTCCTTCTGGACTTCGCGAGACGTGAGAGAGATTATCCGCTCACACTTGAACTACGTGGTGGCCGATACCGGTACTTGGGAGCAGTCGGCGGCATACTTACTCGACACGTCCCCGTACGTCCATTCGTTCGCAAAGAACGCCGGCTTGGGCTTTGCCGTCCCTTACTTCTACAACGGCGAGCGTCACGACTTTGTGATCGACTTCCTGGTCCGCCTGAACGACCCGGACAGCACAACCCTCTTGCTGGAAATCAAGGGCGGGCGCGAGGAAGCCGACAAGGTGCAGGCGAAGGAGGCGGGCGCCCACCGCTGGGTCACCGCCGTAAACGCAGAGGGAAGTTACGGCCGCTGGTCCTACCAAACCGTCAGAAACCCGCAGGAAGTCCCTGCTGTACTCGCCTCGGCCCTCGCAAATACGTAGTGGGTCGCCGAGGACGGTACAATATGGCGGATAAAGTCTAACCGTAGACCCCTCCCGATTCACCAGGTTTTCACATTAGCTCCGGCACTGCACCCGCTCGCTCGTGCCATGGCCCGCAAAACCCGCCCAATTGCCGCCGAGTCTCGAATAGCAGAAGCCCGCAAGCTCGTCCTGGACTTATTCAGCCTCCTGGACTCTCATTGTAGGCTAGAGTTTCCAGGCGTCGCGGATCGCCTGCTGCCGACCTGTAACGGTTGGACGTATCACCCTCTCTGGGAATCACCTCGTCCAGATTCTTTCGACCAGGTAGATAATCGACCGCTGGTAAAGCTTTCACGGTCTTTCCTCCTAGATGTCCTGACGAATTCGAACCTTCATGACCGGGTCCAACGCGGAATCATGACACGGGCTGCGACCCACGGCCTACTGCATAGAGGCGAGGAGATTCTTGGTGCGGCACTGCGGGAGGCGTCCGCAGACCTGAAACACGCGGAATCTACACTGTCACTGATTATGTCTCTCGAACCTTCAAGGATCGATCCTCAAAATCCGCCGGACTTCATTGCTTGGCGCGGAATGATAGCAGTTCACCGCGTTCGCCTCCACATGCTTTCCCTCTGGCGCGCAACCGACCGCAAGCGCCTTGAATTGGCGCGCCGTTCACGGCCATCGGCTATCAGAGTCGATAACTTCGTTCGGTTAATTAGGCCGAACGACGTGTTCGCGGCATGGGAGATTATCGAAGACTATGGCAAGTTCGAAGATGAGGAAGCGTGCTTCGAGAGAGTTGGCGAATGGTACGCCTATACCCTTTGGCGCTGTGGAGCCACGTGGAAAGAACTCCTCGCCATTCGGCACAAATCGCGAAGACAACGCGGCCGAAGAGGGCCACGGTTCCTGACGTGGGCCGAGCTTGCGAAGCGCAAGACGCAGCGCGCCTCTGACTGAAATCCCCCTTGTACCGGTTTTTGCTGAATCTGCTATTTTCAAGATAATCCGGGACGCCGATTCAACCCCTTTACACTATCCGTGGCGGGCGATTTCGCTGGGGATAGCTACTTTGGGCAGACGACCGCGACAGATTGAGCTGACAGTTGAGCCTTCGGACATGAGCTTCGAAGAGGCCGCCAGCCGCGTCGCAAAAGCCTCCGCCATCCTCGCTCGGATCGCAGCCAGAGTTGACGCTCGGAAAGTGGAAGAGAAGCACGAGCCAGCCGAAGCGTCCGGCGTCCGCTAACAGGATTCGTCCCGCCCGGACAAGCATGGGTTTCCTCGGTCATTCGGGGAAGGCACGGCCTATCTGTACACCCGGGCGGGATGCAGATAGGCCGTTTTGCCGTCGGGAGACCATGCGGATGTCGAATGCGAATGATACCAACTCGAAGAGCTCAAACGAGGGTCGGACGGCCGAATTGCTGGTCAAGTACGGCTCGGCTGCCGAACTGTTCCATTCGGAACGAAACGAGCCGTTCGCCAGATTGAAGGTAGCTAAGCACGTTGAGACCTGGCCGATTCGGTCGAGCGGATTTCACGACTGGATGGCGCGCCAGTACTTCCTCGAAACGGGCAGGGTTCCCAACAAGCAGGCCGTCGAGAACGCCACGAGTCTCTTGGAGGGAAAAGCACGGTGGGAAGGTCCGGAATATCGTCTATCAGTGAGGGTAGCCGAGGATGACGGCGGCCTCTGGTATGACCTCGCGGATTCAGAGTGGCGCGGAATCAGGGTAACGGCTGAAGGGTGGCGAATCGTCAAAAGTCCTCCGCCGATCTTTAGGCGCTATTTGCCGTTCGCGTCGCAGGTCGAGCCGGTAAGTGGCGGTTCGCTTGAATCGTTGCGCGGATTCCTCAACCTCAGGGATGAAGATGCATGGTACAAGCTC
The DNA here is from genome assembly GCA_046715155.1 of Chthonomonadales bacterium. GTDB lineage: Bacteria > Armatimonadota > Chthonomonadetes > Chthonomonadales > CAJBBX01 > JBKJZI01. The sequence goes on from JBKJZI010000186.1 coordinate 3,780, forward strand.
GTCGTTTGGCTCGTGGCGTCCCTGTTCCCTTCGATTGCTCACCCTGTTCTTGTGGTTTACGGCGAGCAGGGCAGCGCCAAAAGCACGCTCTGCCGCATTCTTGCATTGCTGGTACACCCGTCGAAGACCCCCCTTCGATCCCCACCGCGCGACAAGACGGAATGGGTACAGATTGCCGACCATTCTTGGCTCGTCACGCTAGATAACATCAGCAACATTCAGCAATGGCTCTCAGACGCGCTCTGTAGAGCGGTAACGGGCGACGCGGATTCGAAGCGGATGCTCTACACGGACGCGGACGACTACATCTTCGAGTTTCGGCGCGTCATATCCGTTACAGGCATTGAAGTAGTCGCGCAACGGTCAGACCTCCTTGATCGTTCACTGTTGATGCCCTTGGAACCTATTGAGTCGCACGAACGCAAGTCGGAAACTGAAATCCTGAAGAGGTTCGAAGTTGAGCGGCCGCGCATATTCGGCGCTCTGTTGGATCTCGCTGTAAAGGTGTTTCAAGTACTCCCTGAAGTCCAACTCGACCGCTTGCCTCGGATGGCCGATTTCGCGAAGATAGGAGTCGCTGTCGAAATCGTGTCCGGATGGCCAGTTGGCGCGTTCATGGCCGCGTACGACCGGGAAATAACGAAACAACATGAGGAAGCTCTTTGCGGATCAATGGTCGGAGAAGCTGTTCTTGCGTTCATGGATCAGACGGAATCTTGGGAGGGAACGGCGAGCGATTTGCTATATCAGCTCGATTCCTATGGGGGAACCTCCCACAAGCCACCGGGATACCCAAAGACCCCTCAATCGTTAAGCGGCGCGCTTCGCCGGATTGCCCCGAACCTTAGAGCCCTCGGAATCGACGCGCACTTCGGCACACCGCACGGCCGCCGGCTGATTACCCTGACCAGACACAGCGGGCCAGAATGCGTTCCAACCGTTCCAGTCGATCCCACGGCGGATTTATCGCCGAACCGGAACGGACGGAACGCGGATTCCGGGCGCTTGTCTGCCTCAGCTCCCGCAGACCTCGATGCCGACTACGATTCCGACCCATTCGCGGAATCGGACGGCCCGGAGGTTCGGATATGAGCATCGGAGAACTCCTGTTAGCCCTGGCCGGACTCCGCATTACAATCCGCGCGGACGGTGGCGATCTCGTTCTCAAAGGGCAGACTCAGGAACTGCCGGAAAACGTGCGCGCCGAACTCATAAGAAAGAAGGATTCCCTACTTCAGCACTTACAGCACCTTCGGAAACCGTTCATTGACCAGACGGGGAATCTTCACATACCGCTGAACTGTCCACTTCGGTATCGGTGGTGGCAAGGAGGTCAGCCGGTCAAACAGACTCTCGCGGAACTCAACGCTCCCCGCGATGTATGGGTGCGTTATTCATCAGCGCCTTATCCGAAGGAGTTAACCGTGACACAGAAAGAGGGGACGGAATCATGAGCCTGCATTACCTGCGGCCGTGCTTTTCTGACGAGAACGAAGCCTTCTGGCTGGAGTTCGACACCGGAGAGTACCAGTTTCGGAGCCTGCCGAAGCGCGCCAGGAAGAAGTGTGGGGCGAAGTGCCGCACCGGGAAGCCTTGCAAAGCTCCTGTCGTCCACGGACGGAATCGTTGCCGGATGCACGGCGGCTTATCGACCGGCCCGCGAACCTGGGAAGGGATAATGCGAATAGTGGAGAGCAACCGACGCCGCCGTAAGACCCGCGAACCAGCTAATCAGTAAAAGGACCATGTCACCCATTCTGGAATACATGTCGTTTTCGGCCCTTATTCGATAAAGCACAACTTTGCGCGAATTTATGCGAAGAACCCACACCCCATCACGCGCCTGCGCGCCCATGAATCGATGTGAGCGCGTGCGGAACGTTCCCACGGGCTATTTCGGCTTCATTTATGACTACCACTAAAAGGGCCTCAAAGGCCAGGAGAAGAAGGCCATGCAGTTTGAAACCGTTTGGGAAGGCGACGGAATATTCCAGGGACATTCAATTGTTCGTAAGGAAGGGGGAGAGTGCTTCCTTTACTTCCCCTCTCGCCATTACGTCGGTATAGGCAAGCTCCTGCGAATTGAGACCCTGCCGGATGATCTGGAAACTCTGCAGCCACGGAATCGGAGGCTGTCAGTAAGACTGACAGAACAGGAGTTCGACCAGGTTCGCGAAAAGGCGGACACCCACTACCTTCCAGTTAGCGATTTCGTTCGTCTTGTTCTCGCCGCGCAGCCAAAGAAGTAGTATTTAATGATACTATTGCAATCTCGATTTTTGAAATTTCAGGGGACGGGGATTGATCAACGCAATTCCGAAAGTGAGGCTACCCCCACCCCTATTGCGTGCGTTGCCCGCCTGCCTTGCGCGGTCGGCCCCGTAGCTTTTCCCCGGTCGGCTGTGTCCGCGCCCGATACGCGTCTAGGTCACGCTTGCGAAGGAGCTTTCTGTTTAGGACGACGACGAACGGAATCCGGCCTTCGAGTGTCGCAGTCCGCATTGTGCTTTCAGCGATCCCGAGACTGGCAGCCGCCTCGCGGATAGTCAGCAGGTCTTTAAGCTGCATCGGTTCATTCCTCCGATGAAATCATACCACATAAGCCATCATGCGCGACTGCTTTAGCACTGGAATAAAGTAGTTGACAATGACTACTTATTCGTCTATAATGAAGATGCCCGGAAGGAGCATACACTCCCGCCGGGCGGTCCCTCGGACAAGGGACTACTCAATTCTACCTCGGACAAGGAGACGAAGAGTGAAGATCGTAAAGCACAAGGATGGCCGCTCATGGGCAGTCTATGACGAACAAGGCGAGCTTGTCTGCCTCTGCCTTTACAAGCGCGGCGCGCTGGAAGTCGTTCGAAGACTTAGCAACTCGTGATCGGGAACGGGGAGGGCCGAAACCCTCCCCTCCCGGAGAAGGAGCATTCACAATGCGGAAGCAGAAAACCGGCCCCACGCGAGTTGCTATCTACCTTCGTTGCTCTACAGACGACCAGAAGCACGGGGACTTTACCACCATCGACACGCAGCGTGAGATAAACCTGCGCCACGTCACCGAGTTGGGCGGCACGTTTGCGGGCGAGTATGTGGACGAAGGACGAAGCGGAACGAACCTAAAGCGACCCGACTGGCAGCGGCTATTGCGTGACGCGGAAGCCGGTAAGTTTGATGCGGTCTGCTGCACTTACATGAGCCATCTCGCGCGCGGCGAGGTCTACCACATCGCGGAGTATTTACTCGGTGAGCGTACCGTCTCTATTGAACTCGTTCGCGAGAAGTTCACCCCCGACCTTGCCGGCCACGTCAACAAGCAAATGACGATCCTAATGGACGGCATGTACCCCAAAATGGTCAGTCAGTGGACGCGCACGAAGATGGAACAGATGGTCGAGAAGGGCTACTTCTGCGGCGGAACTGTTCCCTACGGGCTAACGCCCCTGCCCGTACTGGACGCCCCCGGTAACTCCCGAAACGACAACGATCCGCCTAAACGCCTAACACCGGACCCATACGCAGTGCCTATCGTCCGTCATGCTTTCACGGTCTTTGCAGAGACGCGGAGCTACGCGAAGGTTACGGAATACTTGCGATCCGCTACGGGCCGCGTGTGGACGTTTCAGACGGTCACACGGCTAATCCGAAATGAAGTCTATCGCGGAGTTCTCCGGTTCGGAGAATGGGTGAATCACACGGCGCACGAGCCTATTGTCTCCGAAGCATTATGGGACGCAGCACAAGCGGCGGACGCGCAGCGCACGCGGCAACCGAAGCAGAATCCGGTCGAAGACTTTCCGTTCCACTTGCGAGGGAAAGTCTGGTGTCCTCATTGCGGAAGCCGAATGACTCCCATGTGGTATAAGGGACGCCTCGGCAATGTCCGGTATTACGAATGCCTCGCCGCGCTGAAGAAGTTGACGACCGGCTGTCCCGCGCGCCGCGTCAACGCGGTCACAATCCATTCCGCTATTGTGAAGACAATCGAACGGTTCGCAAATCATCCGACTCCACTTAGGACGCTCATGAGTGAAGCGGCAAAAGCGATGCCCGAACCAGCGGATTCGCGGAGAGAGCTTGCCGAGTCGCGCCGCAGGCTCATGGACGTGGAACGGCGCATCAACCGTTGTCAGGAAGCTATAGAGGAAGGCACGGGTACCGTGCGTTCGCTCGTTCAGCGACTTGAAGTCTTGGAAACGGAGCGATTGCCCCTGGAAGCCGCCTGCCGCGAATTGGAGGGAAGCGCGCACTCCACAATCAAGCGCCGCGCCGACGTTGAGGAAGTCTGTTCCTACTGGAAGCGGTGGATTGAACTTTGGGGCGAGGCAACCGATGAAGAAAAGACGGACCTGATGGGCCTTTTGGTTGACCGAGTCGAGATGCGAGATAAAGAAAGAGGAGCCTGTAGAATCTCGTTGATTCCACAAGCCCCCTCTCATAGGTTCGAACTAACTTACCAAATGGGAGCGGGGGCAGGACTCGAACCTGCGACCTTCGGGTTATGAGCCCGACGAGCTACCGGACTGCTCCACCCCGCATCAATGCGGGTATTATTCCATCTATCTGGAATGTGTCAATGGGAACCTTCTGGAAAGAGGGCCTGATCGGAGCCGAGTCGGGCCTTTTCACACGGGCATGACGATTGCTACCATGGCTCTACGCCGCGGGGTGGAGCAGCCAGGTAGCTCGTCGGGCTCATAACCCGAAGGTCGCGGGTTCGAATCCCGCCCCCGCTAATGAAGAAGGCCCCGGAAACGGGGCCTTTTTCTTTGGGCGGATCCGGCACGGACTAGCGCCGTGGCATCAATAAGGCATCAAT
>JBKJZI010000187.1:0-22422 GCA_046715155.1 Chthonomonadales bacterium
GCTTTAGGTAGCCGCGACTTCGAGTCGCCACGTCCCGAGCCCGGCCGGAATCAAAAAGTGATTCTCGCCCGTCGTTCATCTAATCCTATAGATCGCGTTTTGGAGTGGACATGCAGGGTGTGACGGAATGGGCGGGGACGGCGGTGGCGGACGAACGGCCCGGGGAAAGCGCGCTGTTGGCGCGGGCTCGGGCGGGCGATACCGCTGCGATGGAGGACCTGCTCAAGGCGCATGAGCGGCCGCTCTTCTCGCTCTGCTGCGGAATTCTCGGAAATGCGAGTGATGCGGAGGACGCGGTGCAGGAGAGTTTCTTCCGCGCGCTGAGGGCGCTCCGCCGATTCCGCGGCGATTCCGGATTCCGCACGTGGCTGTATCGGATCGCGGTCAACGTATGTCTGGAATGGAATCGGGCGCGCCGTCCGGTCGATTCGCTGTCGGATCCCGCCGCCATCACCCCCTCTCCTGAAGCACAGGTTCTGAGAAGCCTCCGCATATCTGAGGCGCTGCGCTCGCTTCTGCCGCGATACCGCGCCGTCTGGCTGCTCAAAGAGCAGCTCGAGCAGTGGTCGGCGAAGCGCAAGGAGCAAGGACACCTTGGCCCTACCGAGCTCGCCGAGATCGCCTCATTGACGGACGCGCAGCTCAACGCACCCGCCAATGCCCGCGCCGCGCGCACCTTCTATGGCCTCGATGAATGGGGAATGGCAAGCTCGCAGCAGACCCGTCCGCACTGGCGATTCTTCGCCGGCCTGAGCGACGGAGTGAAAAAAGCAGTACTGGGCGATAAAGGAATCTCGCTCGGCCAACTCGCCCCCGTCCAGCAGCAGCGGTTCGTCTCCACGGTCCTGGCGGCACGAAATGATATGGGGCTAACGCTCGGCCAGGTGACCGGCGCCACGATGAAGTTATCTTTCGACCCGAGGGCGCCCGCGGAATCCGAGGTCGCACTATCCGATGAACGGGCCGCGCCGGCCCCAGTCCGCTTCATTTATCGGATGCCGGACCGGGAGGGCGAAGAGCTGCTCTGGATCATCGAGCCGTTCCGGAACTCTTTCAATTCCGTCGGTACCCGCTCGGAATCGATGGTCGTGCGATAGCGGTCAGACATCTAAGTCCACGCTCACCTTGATGACGAGGGGAGCAATTTTTTTTGCGAATTTTACCGGAGGTACTTGACAAGCGCTTTGGCGCGTATTAAGATGAAAGTACTTTCATATCAATGTAGTAGCTTTCAGTATCAACGTGAAATAACTTGCAACACTCGTTTCGGTGAATGGAGGCAGCCGTGAAGCAAACTATTCTCCTCGCGTTTTTTTCGATTTGTTCCATTTCCGCGTCCGCTCAGGTGCTCCTGAAGCCCTCGGGTCAGGGCGCCGCTCCGCTCGCGACGAAAGCGATTGTCGCGGACGTGGAGATTAAGGGACAGTTCGCTTCCACCACCTTAAACCTCACGTTCCAGAACCAGGTCCACGGACAGGTGGAGGCCGACTTCTTCTACACGCTGCCGCCTGAGACGGCGGTGACCTATTTCGCCTACTGGTTCAAGGACGAGAAAGTAGTGGCCCGCGTGGTGGAGAAGGAGCGCGCCGCCGCGATCTACTCGCACATTACCAGCAGGATGCGCGACCCGGCCCTGATCGAGATGGTCGGCAAGAACAAGTTCCGTGCGCGAATCTTCCCGGTGGAAGCGAACGCGGACCTTAGAGTTGAGATGAAACTCGTTCAGACGCTTCCGGCGGATCCATCCGGCGCGACCTACGAGCTCCCGCTCTATCAGGAGAAGGGTCAGCCGCTCGATTCCGTGGCGATCCGCGTGCGGGTCCACCCGGACGACCTCACCATCCGCGTCGAGAACAACCTCGGAATCTCCGTCCTAACCGATCAGGCAGGGTATCGCTTTGCCATCGAAGGAAGGAACTATCGTCCACAAAAAGACTTGCGGGTGCGCTTGGTCCGCACCCCGAGCCCGCTGCAGGCATCCCTCTTTTCCGCTCGCTCCGGAGGCGCGGACGGCTTTTTCGCCCTGGCCGTCGTTTCAGCCAAAGCAATCACGAATCCGGTTCTTATGATCGACCGAATGCGGACGTTTCAACTAGCCCCTCCGTCGCTGAAGGATACCAAAGGGAACAGCGCCTACACGATCTACGGTCGGTACAAAGGGAGCGGGCGAGCGGTGATACGCTTATCCGGCCGTTCGGAGTCGGGACCGATCACCCTCACCGAAACCGTTCAGTTCGCGGATTCGGCGGAATCCAACAATCTCGCAGCCAAGCTCTGGGCCTACCACCGCATCGAATCGCTGAGCGATTCGGAGCGCAACCGTGCGGCGGTCGTCGAGCTGAGTAAACGTCATACGCTACCGAGCAAGTTCACGTCCTGGCTGGCCGTGCCCCACTCCGAAATGGAGAGATATCGGGCGGAGAAACTGCAGGCAGAAGTGTATTCGACGACGGCGCGCCTGGTGCGTGAGCTCGACCACTCCGGTCCCGGCCGAAACGCCAGAAAGCTGCGGCAGCGCCTGGACGAGCTGTGCCTCAAGACGAAAGACGATCCTGATTCACTCATACGGGGACATGTGAGCAGCCGCCTCTATACCCTTGCCCAGCCGGTGGCGCGAGACGAAGTGCTTAAACTATCCGGTCCGAGAGCGAGAGCATCCAGAAGCCGCTATATCGCATTCTGCCGACGGTTCGGAGTCGCGCCGGAGCCGGCGCTGCAGGAACAGCGCGGCCAAGCCGCCTACGAGGAGGCCTCCAAACTGGCGGGCCGGCTCGCGAAGGCGATATTCGACGAACAAGGCGATACTCCGAAAGCGCGCGAGCTGCGCCTGAGAATCCACGTCATGCTCCCCGCGGGATCGGGGTACAGCGCCGCCGACCTTATCTCGGGCCACCTCCAGTCGCGAACCCATCCGCTGGCCGCTGAAATCGCTGCGGAAGAGCGGGCCACCAAGCCGGACCTCCGGAAGATCGCGCTGCTGACGGCCAACCTCGAGCGGATCGAGCGTGAAGGCGGGATTCCGGCCGGCGGCGCCCTGCGGGGCGCACGGATGAGCCGGGCCCATACCGAGCTGAACGATGCGGACCAACGGATTCGCAATGAGTTGAAGGCCGGCAGCGTTCGCGGCGAGTCTCTCTCCGCCCTACGTCAGTTGCTCCAGAGGCTCGATCGGGACCTCGGTCCGCAAGACAGCCGGCAGATCATAGACGGTTCCTTGAGCTCGATGCTGCATCGGGTGGCGAATGCGATGGGGACCGAAGTGGCTTCCGGTAGGGCCGATGCGAGCAGGCAGCGCCAATTCCGAGCTAGTTTCGACGAGATTAGCCGCATGGCCGGTCTCGATCCGCAAGCGCAGATTCGTACCATTCTCGCGCACCGTCTCCAATCGATCGCAACCGGTCTGGCAAACGAACGGCACCGGCCAAACCCGGATGAAGCAGCGGTGTCTCGGATGGAGTCGGAGCTCGCGCGGCTTTCCAGTTTCGTCGGGGAAGTGCCTATGAGGTTTACGGAAGAAGCCGAGCGGCCATTCCGGATTGCGGGCGACTTGAAGCTCCGCGATGAGTTGATCGCGGCGCGAAGGGATGAGAAGCCGGATGCGCGCCGCATTCAGGAACTGGAGGACAGGTTCCGGAAGAGCGCGTGGCGGCAAGAGTACACGAACTGGAGACTCGAGCGGATCGCCGTCGAGGTCGAATTGGACAAGCTGGAAAAGTTGCCGAAGGCCGATCTGCAAAGGCAGGAGCGACTTGCAGAACGGCTTGCCTTTTTGACGGAACGTGATCGGGAGCTTCGAGCCCGGATGGGCGATCCGTTGATTCAAATCGAAGCGCCGGCCGACTCGAAGGACGTTATCGCCCTGATGCCCGGCGGCGAGGTGAAGCGACTGTTTTACAATACGGACTCCCGCCGCTGGGAGGCGCGTTTCGACATACCCGGTTACGCGGCGGAAGGCGTGTATGAGATCACGATCATTGTCGTGCACAAAGACGGCAGCAGAAGCCTGCTGGTCATGCGATATCACGTTGACGTAACGCCGCCCGAAGTCAACGGCTTCGCCACTCAGATCGCAGGCTCCAGGAAGCTGCGCCTGGAGTTGGAGTCGGACGCGAATACTGCCCGCGTGTCCGCGCTGCTTCCATGGGGAGAGAAGGTGGAGCTAAGAGCAACACCACGGCCCGGACAATTCTACACTCTGACGCAGGTCCCGGAGAGCTTTGCAGGTTCGGTGGAACGGGTCACGTACGTAGTAACCGACCGCGCGCATAACCGAACCGTGCTGACAGTCGACCTCGCCGAGGGCCGCTGACATGAGACCGGTCTGGAAAGCCGCCCTCTGCGCGGCGTCGCTCTGCATCACCGCATCTCTCGCCCTCCCATCGTGCCTTGCACGCGGCAGGAACGCGCGGATACGGATTCCGGTGACGCCGAGCGCCGATGCCGTCTTCACCGCAAGCCGGCAGGTAACGGCCCTGTCCATCGCCCTCGACGGCACGGTCTGGGCCGGGACCTCCGGCGGCGTACTGCGACTTACGACCGACGGCCGCTGCAAGAAGTACACGCGAGCAGACGGTCTATCATCCCACGAAGTCCGCTCTATCCAAGCGGAGTCCGATTCCGTCACCGCCGTCTTCCCCACGAGAATCGCGACTCTGCGTGGAGCTGTTTGGCAGTCGGAATCCGTTCCGGAGAGGCCGGACGCCAGCGGCGCTCTGAAGAATGGCCTTCCCGCGGTAAAATGGCGCGGGAATCCCTATTCGGCGAGTCCGTCCGGCCTCCACGTGAAGGAGGGAACCGGCTGGCGGTTGATCGGAATGCCGCTGACGTCCGGCACCCACATCAGCGTCCTCGTCACCACGAACGAGGCCCTTCTCACAGCCATCTACGGCGACGGAATCTGGTCATACAACGGTCGGGGTTGGAATCTGCTCAACCTCGATATCCCAGACGAAGCCCGAGAAATCACTGCTTTCGCCACTCACCCACACACCCAAACACTCACACACCCACCCATCGTCCTCGGCACGCGCCGCGCCGGAATCTGGCTGTTGGACGGTTCGAGGTGGGTACAGCGCCTCCACCTGGACGAGCCCTATGATCACAACGTCCAGGCCGCAGCTTATTTCCAGGACAACCTGTACATAAGCACACTCGAGGACGGGCTCGTGGTGAAGACAGACGAGGGATGGAGGCACATCGCCGCGCCGGCCATCTCCTCCAACGCCCCGCGGCAGATGGTCGAATTCCGCGGCCGCCTCTACGTGCGGCACGGCAGTGGGAGGGTGGACACTTTTGACGGTGAGCGGTGGCTGCGTGACGCCTTCGCGAGGCTCCCGCGAAAGCAGGTCTCGGCCCTAAGCGCGGATTCCGAGCGCCTGTATGCGGCCCAGTGGGGCGGATGGAGCGAATACGATGGTGATCGATGGACAAGCTACCTTGACCTGCCGGAGCTGCAGGGAGTTCCTCTCACGTGCCTACTGCCCGTCGGAAAAACGTTGTGGATCGGCACGCAGAATCGTGGGTTGGCCGAGTTCAGCCGGGCAACGCGAACGCTCCGCTGGCACGACGAGCGAAATGGACTGAACGACGACTGGATCACCGCGCTGGCGGAATCCGGAAGTCGACTCTACGCGGGCACCTTCGTCGGCGGTTTGGCCCGGCTTGAAGGAGGAGCCTGGAGACCTATAACTGAGACGAGCGGGCAAAACGTGACTGCCCTGGAGCCCGACGGTAGGGGCGGAATCTACGCCGCCACCCGCGCCGGTCTGTGGCACGTTAGCGGAAGTGATACTCCCACCTGCCTGCGGCCGCGGACTCCGATCCTGGATTCCGAGCTGCAGGCTCTTCACAAAGCGCCCGGCGGCCTCTGGGTAGGCGCCCGTACCGGTTTCTTCTTCCTCTCCGACAAGACCCTGTCAGATACCCACACAGCGCACACTGAGCCCGCTGCCCGCGCTGAATCGATTCCGAAGTCGATTTAAAGCCGGTCCATTGAGTTCGGTCGGCGCGAAACCTACAGCGAGGGGAGGCAGTAATCGGTGGTATGAAGAAGCGGGTGGGATGGTTGTTTGCCGCGGCTCTGGTTCTGAGCGTGTTGGGAGTTTCGGCGCTCTGGCTACACTTCCAGCCCCGCGCGCCAGTCGGTCATACGCTGAAGATGTTCGATAGGGACCGTGGCCTGCAGGAGTTTCTCAGCGCTCCGCTCGATGCTTCCGGCCAACGGATTCGCGCGTTGATCCCCGAAGGGTGGGAAGTCTACTCGCTGCGGCCCGACATGAAGCAGGCTTCTCGCCTCCCACGAATGAGACACGCGCACCTGGTGGTATATCCGAAGAAACCGTCAAATCACGCGTTTGGGCCGTTGCAGCAATGGTTTCCTCCGCCCCCTCCACCCCCAATACCAAGCTCGCTCTCTGGCTTCCTCGACGCCCAGATATTGCCGACGCCTAAGCACAAGAAACTCCGGCTGACCGGAAAAGAACGCCTAACCAGAACACCTCGGTGGCAGCACCCCGTCAGCTATCGCGAGTGGTCTTCGCCCGGTGGCGATACGGTATACACCCTCCGATATCTTCGAGAGGACGATGCCGCGTTTAAGCGAACGCACGACCTCATCAGCCACGGATTCCGGGTGAAGTAGGCTGCCGACGCAACAGCCGGCGTATGAAACCGCGGCGACGAAATCACAAGATCGATCTCTCGGCAGGCTCAAGTCACCCCTCACCACGGAGTTCGAACCATACTGCCCCCTTCTCTGTAAGAGGAGACGGATTCGGTTTGTCGAATTGTATTCACATCCTGACCTGAAAGAAGGAGGAGAGAATGAACTGGCGAATCCGCCCACTCTTGCTTGGAGCGCTGATGTTGGCGCCAACTGCCGCGCTTGCCGATTCAGATTCCGTGAATCTCTCGGCGGCGTTGAATCACCCATCCGTAGCTCGAACGGAGTCCTTCGAAGCGTACGCGGAGTCTCTTGCGCAGCGCCGCCGACGGAGGGCGGCTGCGAGCGTCAATCCCCTGGCGCTACGGATAGGCGCGGCGCTCGGAGATAACAGCGGCCTTCTGATCGGCTTCGACATCGGAGTCCCCAGCATCAGTATCGGCGCGGGATGGACCGGCCGCGTCGACCTGGACATCTGGGGATTTGGTAACGAGGACACGAACGTCGCGCTCATCCTGAACCAGATCACTTCGTCAGACGGCCAGACCTACTTCGGATTCGGCCTGGGGTTAGTCGCTGGAAAGGACAGCGGACTCGGGGTTAAACTCTTGATCGGCACATCCATCAGCGACCGCGCATCTATCGAATTCGACATTATCCTCGCCGACGATGTCGTTCCGGCGGTGGTATTCCGAATTCACCTGTAAGAACTGAGTGGGTGTTTGGGTGTGTGGGTGTATGGATGTATCGGTCACTACACTCACCCACCCAAACAGCATTTCACGATGCTCACTTTCCTACGCTCAGGAGTTTTCGCGCCGCGTCTACGTCGCGACCGATCTGCTGGACCATAGCCTCCAGCGAGTCGAACTTGCGCTCTTCTCTTAGCCGCGCTACGAACTCTACTTCCAGCTCTTCGCCGTAAAGGTCGTCCGAGAAGTCCATCAGGAACACCTCCACCGTGCGGGCAGTCCCGCCGACGGTGGGACGGATTCCGATGCTGCATGCGCCCTTGTGGCGGTTCGTTCCGCGCAGGACTCGCACGGCGTAGATTCCGTCCGCTGGGATTACCATCTTGCCGGCCGGTTCCAGGTTCGCGGTGGGAAATCCGATCTTCCGCCCCAGTTTCTCGCCTTCCACCACTATCCCGGCGAGCGCATAAGGGCGGCCGAGAGTCCGGGTAGCTCTTTCGACGTCTCCTTCCCGCAGGAGCTCCCGAATCCGGCTGCTGCTCGCCTTTTCTCCGTCTACCATCACGGGGTCCGTCACGTGGACCTCGAAATCGCACCGACCCGGCGCCGAGCGAAGATACGCCGTATCTCCCTCTTGGTTCTTGCCAAATCGGAAATCGAATCCTACGAAGACCGCCCGCGCTCCCAGGACGCCGCAGACCACGAACCGCAGGAACGCCTCCGGTGAAAGCTCCCGGAACCGCTCATCGAAGCGTGCGATTACAAGGTCATCCACGCCAAGTTGTTCGAAGAGCCGCGCGCGCTGAGATTCCGCAGTTAAGTAACCGGGGACTTTGTCGGGCGCGAGCAGCTCGGAGGGGTGGCGGTCGAAGGTGAGGACCCCGGAGCGCCTCCGATTCCGCTTGCCGTCCTCGACCGCGGAACGAATCAGCTCCTGGTGCCCTGAATGGATTCCGTCAAAAACGCCTATGGCCAAAGTGGATGCGTCGAAAGGCTCCGCAATACTCTCCAGCCCGCGCCAGGTACGCATGGGAGATTATAGAACATCGCGGTGTGCGTGTGCGGGAGTGTGGAAGTGTGGAGGTATGGAAGGTTGGTGAACCGAGGCGGTGGTGTGGTCGTTGCTTCCGGACTTCCACACTTCCACACTCACGACCTAAGTACTTTCACAGGCGCCAATAGGTCCGGCCCGCGCGGAACCGCGACGGCGACGGCGTTGCCTAATTGGTCCACGAGTAGATGTGGTCGGGACTCCTCGACAGAGTAGCGGATTCCGTTGCCGTGGGTGATCCGCTCAAGCTGTTCCAGGGTTAACCGAACGTGGGGCCAATCGGAGAGCGCTTCGGTTATGGACCGAACGGAATCCGTCGCAGAGCCGAGCTCTAGTTCGTCCAAGATGGCCGCCTGTTCCAACGTGAACCGCCCGGAGCGGATTCGTCGAAGGGAACCCATAGTCGCACCTACTCCCAGCGCATCCCCGATATCGGACGCCAGAGTACGGATGTAGGTGCCCGTGGAGCATTCGACTTCCAGAATCGCGTGGGGACGCACTCCCGGAGTGAAGTCCTTCAGCTCGAGACGGTAAATCTCCACCTCGCGCGCCGCGCGTTCAACCTCAACACCCTTTCGCGCGAGCTCATATAGCCGCTTGCCCTCGTGGTGGACGGCAGAGACCATCGGTGGAATTTGCCGGATGACTCCTCGGAACCCTGGGAGAACAGCCTGCAAGTCTTTCTCTGACAGGTCGGACGCGTCTGACGAGTCCAACACAACTCCGGTGGAATCCTGCGAATCGGTGCGTACTCCGAAGGTAACTCCCGCCACGTACTCCTTCCGGCCGGCCATCAGGTACTCGACGATCCGCGTGGCTTGCCCCAGACACACCACGAGCACGCCCGTCGCCATCGGATCGAGTGTGCCCGTATGCCCCACGCGCCGCGTCCCAAATATCTTCCGCACCCGATGCACTACGTCATGGGAAGTGATTCCGGAGGGTTTGTCGATGACCAGGACGCCGTCGACGGATCCCGTCTGTTCAGGTTTCCCAGCCGTCCCCGTGCCCCCCGTGTCCTCCGTGGTTCATCTCCCGTCTTTCTTCGCGCCTTTGCGTCTTTGCGCGAGTCTAAGCCTGCGGCAGATGTTTCGCCGCTTCCGCCAGTACCATTCTCTCCGCCTCTTCGAGCGGCGCGTCGATGGAGCAGCCGGCGGCCAGTTTGTGCCCGCCTCCTCCGAAGACTTGCGCCACGGCATTTACGTCGTAGCCTTCGCGCGAGCGCAGGCTTATCCGGATCTTCTTCCCTGGAATCTCACGGAAGAGGATTCCGACGCAGCTCCCCTTCACGGCCCGCACGTGGCCGACGATTCCCTCCGAGTCCTCGTCCGAAGCGCCCAGCGCCTTATAATCCTTTGCGCGAATGTGGGCCCACGCGATCTGGCCGTCGTCGGAGACGCGCAGCGAATCGAGCGCACGTCCAAGCAGCTTGATGCTGGCAACGGATCGGTTCTCGAACACCAACTCGCTGATGGTAGCCGGCCAGGCGCCGCGCGCCATCAGCTCTCCGGCAACCTGGAAGGTATGCGGCGTCACGTTCATGTACCGGAATGAGCCCGTGTCGGTAACGATCGCGCACATCAGGCACTCGGCGATCTTCTTATCGATCTCCGCGCCCATCGCTTTGAGCAGCCCGTGCACCAGCTCGCCGGTCGCCGCCGCCTTCGGGTTTACGACGCGGATCTTCCCGAACTCTCCCTCCGCCACGTGGTGGTCGATGTTTAGAGTCATCCGGGCGGATTCAACGGCCTCCTTCGCCCGTCCAACCCGCTCCGACGTGCCGGTATCGCACACGATCGAGAGATCGAAATCTCGCTCGTCGGTCTCCTTCTGTACCCACTCCGCGCCCGGCATCCAGTGGTAGATATCCGGCACGCCGTCATGGGAAAGCACCACTGCTCGCTTACCCATTCGCTTCAATGCATGCGCAAGCGCCAGCGCGCTCCCCAGGGTATCGCCGTCCGGATTCACGTGGCACGCAAGCACAACGCTCTGTGCCCGCGCAATTGCCTCCGCCGCCGGTTTGTATCGAGCTCTCATTTAGACGACCGACGACCGACGACCGACGACCACGGAGACCTTAAATCCAAAATCCAACATCCAAAATCCAAAATCAAGACGCCGTCCCTTCGGCAGCTGGTGGTCGGTCGTCCGTCGTCCGTCGTCCGTCGTCCATGGTCGTTGAGGGAGTTTCCTCCTTGATCTCGTGGAGCAGCTCGAATATCCGCGATGCGCGCGCGATTCCGGTATCCTGCAGGAACTGGATTTCCGGCGCCACGCGCAGCCGCGCCAGCCGGCCAAACTTACCGCGAATCAGGCCGGTCGCGCTCTTCAGTCCCGCCATACTGCCCTTCTGCTCTTCCTCCGACCCGAGGATGCTTACATAAACCTTGGCGTACTTAAGGTCCCGGGTGATCTCCGCCCCCGTAACCGTTATGAAGCCCAGCCGCGGGTCTTTCAACTCGCGCTGAAGCATCATGCTGATCTCCTCGACCAGCAAATTCTGTACTTGCTCTTGTCTTATGGTAGACATAGTCGTGAATGCGAACGGCAGCCCGGCGTCCAACGCAGAAGCATACCCGAGACCCCCGGAATCCGCGAATCCGGATTCGTCGTTCACACGTTTGAACCGGACGCAGCCTGCATCCCGAGGGCGCTGCTGATTCCTTGACGCAGGGCCTCGGGCGGCGGACGATGCGCGATCCAGCCAACGTGATGGTCCGGGCGGATCAGCGCAATGTCCCCGTCTCGCGCGCCGAACCACGCCCAAAGGTCGGGCCGGCTCCACGAAGACCAACCTCCGGACGACCACGCGCCGGTTTTATCAAGGCGCACAAATTCGACCCCGAACGCTCCTTCCGATCTCCTGCTTTCGAGCGCGTCCCCGAACAGCAGCAAAGCGGGCGACGTACCCATTAAATCGTAGAGCCTGCGTACGACCCCGTTGTAAAGCTCCACGTCCGGCACGCGTGCTCCAATGCGGGAGTGCTCGCCGGAAAGAATTGACGATTTTCCGTAACGAGTGTCCAGCATCTGGCTTCGGACCAGTATCCGTTCCCGCAGCGGGACAATACTCAGCGCGAGTCGGGCGATGATGAGAAACGGAATCCGAATTAACGGGCTGCCCATCAGAACGAATCGGGTCAGCAGGTCCGTGAATCGATCCACGCTCTTGAGGACCACTTCGCGGCGCTCTTCCTCGTACGAGGTTATGAGCGCATCCGCGTCGCCCCCTTTCAGAGCATAAGCCAGCTTCCAGGCGAGGTTGTGGGCATCCTGGATTCCACTGTTCATTCCCTGCCCTCCGGCCGGGCTGTTGATATGGGCGGCGTCCCCCGCCAGGATCACCCGGCCCGCCCGAAACTGAGGGCTCGTGCGGCAGTGGATGGAAAAAGTGCTCGCCCAAACGCTTTCATAGCCGCCTTCTCCGAATAGCCGTTCGACTCTCCGCGCCACTCCGGGGCTCGATATCGCAGCTGTCTCGATCTCATTGGCGCCAAGGGTCGAGATAATCCTCCAGTATTGCGGTTTGAAACGGATGGCCGCGAGAACGCCGCGCGCCTGGGGCGCGATTCGCGGCCACTTGAGCGAGTCGCGCTCGTCCGCGAGCCGTATGTCCGCGAGCATCATACGCGCAGGATAGGTCTTTCCCTCCAGATCCCCGCCAAGCTGGGTGCGAACGGTACTGCGCGGTCCGTCGCAGCCCACCAGGTACCCGGTCTCGATCCCATATTCCCCCGCGGAATCTGGCCGCACCGTAACGGTTACTCCGGAATCGCACGCTTCGAATTGCTCTAGGTTATGGCCGAAGCGGACGTCGACCATCCCCGTATCTTTTGCCAACTCCAGAAGCAGCGATTCCGTCCTGTCCTGCGACAAGATGAGGACTCCCGGAATCTTCGTGTGGCCCTTCAACCCGGTCAGGTCGATCTCTGCAACCGGGGATTCACGGCCCACGACGTGGACGGGAACGCGGGTGAGGAGCGTCCCTTCCTGGCAAAAGGGTCGTACGGCGCGCCAGACGCGCAGAATCTCGAGCGTTCGCGCCAGGATTCCCAGCGCCTTGGAGTGTTCACTCAATGCCGGCTTACTCTCCAGCACGATCGAACGCACCCCGTGACGCGCCAGACCCAGCGCCAGCGAGAGCCCGACCGGGCCCGCCCCCGCAATGACTACCGGCTCATCCATCATGCGCCCCGCTTCGCTTTGCTATCGTGTCCGTCCTCTGCCGGCGAGCGAGAATTCACAGAGAGAGCCGCCCGACGGATCATCCATCGGGCGGCTCTTCGAGTTTCGCGGAATCTCCGCGCTCTCCGCAGTAGAATCCGGCTTATCCCAACTTGATCACGCCGAACGCCGCGCCTTGCGGGTCTGAATGAATCGCGAACCGGCCAACGGTCGGAATGTCGGTGGGAGGCATACAGCTCTTTCCGCCTAACGAGGTGGCCTTCGCTACCGTCGCGTCGCAGTCTTCCACCTGGAAGTAGATCGTCCAGTGCGGCGGCACGCCTTGCATTTCGGGGCCCATCGCCATCATCCCGGCAATTGCCTTCCCCTGATTGTAAAACTCCGTGTAACCGCCGCCGATCTGGCTCTCCTTGGGGTCCCATCCGAATGTCCCCGCATAGAATCGTCCTGCCGCGGCAGTATCCGTCGTATTGAGCTCATCCCAGCAGACTGCGTTCGGTTCATCGATTACCGTATAGCCGATGTGCTCCTTTGGCTGCCAGATGGAGATCACCGCGCCGGTGGGGTCTTGCAGCACCGCCATCCGCCCGACGGTCATCACGTCGAACGGTTCGGCCATCACCGTTCCGCCCGCCGCCTTCGCCTCCGCCGCGGTCTGGTCCACGTTGGGCACGTTGACATACGGGCCCCAATGCGGCGGGTATTCCTTCGATTCGTGAGAAGCGCAAACCACCCCGTCGCCCATGTAATACATCGTGTAGACCGAGTCCGGACCCATCGGATTGTCTTCGTACCGCCATCCGAACAGACCCGTGTAAAAAGCCTTTGCCCCGTTGCCGTCGCTCGTTACTAATTCCGCCCAACAGAAACTCCCCGTGGGATGCTGAGTAACTTTCATCGTCACATTCTCCTGAATCTGCGGATTGAAGGATCTTTGGACAGAATCGCCCGAAGCCCTGACTTCCAAACCGACTTCGCCGATTCCTGCCGGAGTATCCCAGATTTGCGGAAGAGTTTGGCGGCTTCTTCCAGGTGGATTCAGCGTTCTTTGGGATCGGGTGTCTGGCAGGGCGCGCCTAGACATCGCCAAGGTATTTTCCCACTGCGTTTCCTCCCGCTGCACCGGTCGTCGGCCAGGTGGCATGCTCGTTTGAAATTGACGACTAGAAAAAAAGTGTTTTAAGCTGTGTCACGTATCTGTCACGCCGCGTGTCGTACCATTCGATAACATTTGTTTCGTCACAGATTTGTACCAGTTGAGGGAGTGACATGATGATATGTTTCGCGCGCGGATTGTGCAGGCGCGCTCCCTGGTGGGCCCTTGTTTTCCTGTCCGCGTCTGCCGGGGCTGGGCCGCTGCCGGACAGGCTGAAGATGGTGGCGCCGCGCTGGCGAGGGCGTCGCAGGTAATCGTGACCGCGAACCCGAGGCCCATTAGCTGCAAGATCACCGGTGGGGTGGGTATACGGCGGGGACGTAAGGTTGTTAGGGGAAATCGGACTGATCTGAAATATTCGACAGATCGGCGCTCGGTTTATACCTACTTCGAATCCGACGTGATTCCTCAGGAACACCTAGTGGGACAGACTCCGCCAGACTCGGATTAGGTTATCGGGACAGCCGGCGGCAATCTCGGATCCATCGGGCGAATAAGCAATTGCGCGGATCGGAGGACCTTTCTGCGGTCGGAGAAAAGGCAGAATTCGCAGCATCCAATCAGGGTAGCTGGAAGCGGTGCTGCCCGAAAGTGTCTCCCGTAATTTGCCGGTCGTCGGATTCCAGAGGTTGAGCTGGACGCCGCCTCCCGTTGCGAGCGTCCTGCCATTGGGTGAAAACGCGATGGAAGTCACTTGTCTGGCCGGGAGGGAAGTCCTAACAGCGAGAGTGCTCGTGTCCAGGATCTTCACCGCGCCGTAGCTGCCGCCAGCTACCAGGAGTTGACCGTCCGGCGAGTAATCCAACCAGTGCACCAGATGCATTCGGACGGTCGCCTTGATGTTCCCCGTTTCAACGTCGTAAAAACGGACGCCGTCATAGTCTCCCACGGCCAGGGCCCGATTGTCCGGGGAAAACGTCGCCGCCCCCACCCAGTGCTTGAATCCCCAGAGTTTCCACAGGGGCTTGCGCGTCTTGACGTCCCAGAGGATCACGAGCTTTTCGTGGCTCCCGGTGGCGAGCATCGTTCCGTCGGGGGAGAATTCCAGCGTCGTAATATAGCCCTTGTGGACCTTGGGCCAGTTGAGACTGGTTCCCGACGGGATCTCCCAGACATGGACGCTATGATCGTGTGTTCCCGCGGCCAGCAGGCGGCTGTCCGGAGAGAACGCGAGGTCGATTACGTGGGAACGTATTCCGCTCAACGACTGGATCGGGGTCCCCGTCGTGGCGTCCCACAATCGTACCGAGTGGTCCCAACCGCCGCTTGCGATGAAGCGGCCGTCCGGCGACCAGGCGATCGCATCCACGGCCTTCGTGTGCCCGCGCCAGATTTCAGGTCGAGGAAGTCCGGGCCGTGAGAAGGTGAAAACCAGCGCCACCGCTCCGGCCGCGATCAAGAGGAGGACTATGCGGGGCGCGAGTACTCGCATCCGCGCCACTACTTCGGCGGAATCCGCAGGAGGGGGCGGACCGTATCGAGGATGCGCTCCGCGACGGCGCGTTTTTGTAGGATGGGAAGGCGTTCTTCATGGCCGTCGGGCCAGAGCAGGGTTACGACGTTGGTATCCACTTCGAATCCCGCGCCCTGTGCGGAAACGTCGTTGGCTACGATGAGGTCGAGCTTCTTCCGCTTCAGCTTATCGGCGGCATTTTCCAGCAGGGATTCGGTTTCGGCCGCGAAGCCGACGACTATCTGCTTCTCCTTCCCTCTGGTGAGAGTGGAGAGGATGTCGGTCGTCTCGGTAAGCCGTAGTGTCCAATCACCATTGGACTTCTTGCGTTTCTGGGTCAGCGGCTCCGCGACGTTATAGTCCGCGGGCGCAGCGGCGGCAATGAGAAGATCGGAGTCCGCGAACACCTGGCTCGCGGCATCCAGCATTTCTTGGGTGGTGACTATCGGGATCACGTTGACTCCGGAGGGGACCGGAAGCGACGTTGGACCTGAGATCAAGGTAACCTGCGCGCCGCGCTCCATAGCCTCCTGGGCGAGGGCATAGCCCATCTTGCCGGAGGATCGATTGGAGATAAACCGAACGGGATCGAGCGGCTCTCGCGTCGGGCCCGCCGTCACCACAACCCGGACTCCGAGATAGTCCCCCCGCCGGCTGATCTTTTCCAGGACCGCCTGAACAATGTCGGGGACCTCCGCTAGCTTTCCTGGACCTTCCGTGCGGCACGCAAGGATTCCGTGACTGGGATCGATTATCTGCACGCCGCGAGTGAGGAGCGTTTGCAGATTCGCCTCTGTTGCAGGGTGCGCGAGCATCGCCGTGTTCATGGCGGGGGCCACCATCACCGGGGCGGTCGCCGCTAACAGCGTGGAGGTCAGCAGGTCGTCGGCGATTCCGTTCGCCATTTTGGCGATCACGTCCGCCGTGGCCGGCGCGACCAATATGAGGTCCGTGTTCTGGGCGAGCTCGATGTGGGCGATCTTCCCCTCGAACGGCTCGTCAAATACGGACGTCAGTACTGGATTCAGGGTCAGAGCGCGAAAGGTGGCGGGCCCGACGAACTCAGCAGCGGATTTCGTGAGGATGACGTGGACATCCGCGCCGAGCTTTACGAGATGGCTGGCCAGGTCCACGGCCTTGTACGCTGCAATGCTACCGGTCACTCCCAGCGTGATTCGGCGGCCGGCGAGTGATTCAGGCGTTGCGTGGTGGGTGGTGGGCATGGGAGAATTATCAGTTATCAATTATCAATTATCAATGAACAATTAGCTTCCAGTGATTCGGCATTTCTCAGCGGTAACGATGGCGCTGAGGCGGCGGACGGCGGATTCTATTTCGTCGTTTACTACTACGTAGTGGTAGTTGGGGGCGGTGCGCATTTCTTCTCTGGCGATGGTGAGACGCCGCTGGACATGGTCTTCGGAATCTGTGCGGCGGCTGCGGAGGCGGCGCTCCAGCTCTTCCCAGGAGGGCGGGGCGATAAACACGAGGACGGAATCGGCGATCGCGGTTTTCACTGCAATTCCGCCCGTCACCTCAATCTCCAGGACTACATCACGGCCCTCCGCGCTGAGCTGCTCGACTTCTTCTCGGGGGGTCCCGTAGTAGTTGCCATTGTAGGTAACGTGTTCCAGGAAGTAACCTGAGCCTATTCGGCGCTTGAACTCCTGCGGCGTGAAGAAGAAGTAGTTCACGCCGTCCCTCTCTCCGGCGCGGGGCTCCCGCGTGGTAGCAGTGATGCAGCGCGTGAGATAGGCCTCCGGATGCTCTTGTTTCTGGAGCCCGGCGATAACCGTGCCCTTCCCCACGCCGCTCGGGCCGGAAACGACGAAGAGCCGGCCTTTCCGGCCCAGTAATCCTTCGAGCGGGTCGTCGTTGATATCGGTAGCCTCCGCGGAATCCGCGATACTAGCGTGTCCTGTGACCGGCGATTATATCACGCGAGAATTGCTCTTTGTCAATTATCGGCAGTTCGCGCCGATTCATTGTGCGACGTGTCGGATCGGTCAGATCCGTCCGACTTGCCAACAGTTGATATAAAAAAGGCCGCCCACACGGGCGGCCTTTGGAGATGAATTAGGGCTTTGATCAGAGGACCGTGACGTTGTTGGCTCGCAGGCCTTTACCGCGCGGGTCATTTTCCACTTCGAACTGCACCCGCTGGCCCTCCTGGAGCTCCTTATAGCCATTCATTTCGATGGCGCTGAAGTGTACGAAGACATCCTCGCCAGTTTCCTGGGCGATGAATCCGTACCCTTTGCTGGCGTTGAACCACTTGACCGTGCCGGTCGTCGTCGTCATGCGGGTATATCCTTCCTGCGATGGACTGATGTGTGAGGCAAGCGAAACAGAGAAGTACGTATCAAGAGGGCAGCCAACCGACTCAAGGCGGAAGTGCGTCCGACGACTGGTACTTTCGCGGCCAAACACAAACCCCCAAAGGTGAGGATCGCGCGTATATTAACATAGCCCCGAATCGAATGCAAGAAGAATCTGAAAGAATCTTCAGAAATGCTTCACCGTATTAGGAATCCACGGGAAGAATTCCGAGGATACTGATCTAATCAAAACCTGGCTGAAGCCGGCTCTGTAGTCCCCCGGCTTAGTAATCTGCTTTCTGCAGCGGGAGTGACTTGCAGCTACGACGCGAATCTCCGGCGAGACTGCTCCCGCGCCTTCAAGCTCTCCTCTTCCCGATTCCGCGGTGGCGCCGTGGTTTTCAGAGAGAATATCAGTCGATGGGCAGCCTCAGTCACCTCGTCGACCGCGCGATTGAACGCCTCTTCGTTCACATGGGACGGGCTATTTACACCGCTTAACTTGCGGACGAACTGAAGGGCCGACGCGCGAATCTCCTCTTCCGTCGCCGGCGGCGCAAAATTGGCAAGTGTTTTAATATTCCGACACATACAGCTCTCCTTCGCCGTCGAATCCGCTCCAACGAGCGGACTCACCTGGCGTACAACGAGGATGGGGATGGGCGGCGTCCCATCCCCATCTCACTATTTGAAGAAATCTCAGACTTTAGAGCAGGCCCGTGAGTTTCCCTGTTGAATCACCCACCTTCTCGGCCGGGACTTTCATACGGTCGAGCAGGGAGAGGAACAGGTTGGTCAACGGCGTTTCGTTCGCGTAGCGGATGTGGCGGCCGGTCTTGATCGTTCCGCCTCCGCCTCCCGCCAGCAGGATCGGCAGGTTGTCGTGGTTGTGGCGGTTTCCGTCGCTGATTCCGGAGCCGTAGACTACCATGCTGTTGTCCAGCAGCGTCCCATCGGCTTCTTTAACTGAGTCCATCTTCTCCAGTACGTAAGCCAACTGCTGCGCCTGGAAAGTATTGATCTGGCTGATCTTGGACTGCTTGCCCGGGTCGCGGCCGTGGTGCGAGAGATCGTGATGCCCTTCGGAAATTCCTATCTGCCGGTAGGGCCGGTTGCTCCCCTCGTTGGCGAACATGAACGTACAGACGCGGGTGAGGTCGGACTGCAGCGCGAGGATCATCATGTCGCCCATGAGCCGCAGATGCTCGCCGTATTCCGCCGGAATCCCCTGCGGAATCTCTTTGCCTTCGAGCTTCATCTCTTTACCGGTCTGCTCCAGCTTCGCCAGCCGGTATTCGATCTCGCGGACGGAGGTGAAGTATTCATCCAGCTTGCGCCGATCATGCGCTCCCAGTTTGGTCTGGAGCAACTTCGCATCCTCCAGGGCAAAATCCAGCACGCTTTTTCGGAACTCGTTTCGCTTAGCGCGCATCTCGGCCGTCTCGTTCGGATCGCCGTTCGAGAAGAGGCGGTCAAATACGAGCCGGGGATCGACTTCCTTCGCAACCGGCGTCGCCTCGCCGCGCCAGGAGATGCTGGAGGAGTAAGCGCAGCTATATCCGGAATCGCAGTTTCCCGCCTGCTGGCCGCGCTCGCAGCCGATCTCAAGAGAGCGGAATCGGGTGAGGTGGCCGATCTTATCGGCCGCGATCTGGTCGGCGGAGATTCCGGCTTTGATGTCGGCGCCGGCCGTCTTCCTGGGCTGGCAGCCGGTCAGCCATGCGGAGGCGGAGCGCGCGTGATCTCCGGCGCCATCCCCATTCGGCCTCGCCTTGTCAGCCGTGAGACCGGTGAGGATGCTGAACTTCCCTTTCATCTTATCCAGCGGCGCCAGGATCTTCGGCAGCTCCGCGAGCGCGCCTTCGGAAGTCGGAGTCCAGTCCTGCATGTGGATTCCATTGGGAACGAACAGGAAGACCATCCGCTTCGGTGAGGATTTGGCCGGCCCGGCAAGCGCCGCCACCGGCCCCATGGCCTCCAGCATCGGCAGCGCGATGACCGTTCCAACACCCCGTAAAAACGTCCGTCTCGACATCGGCTTATCCATCATCGCTCCATCTCCTGTTCGAACATTCCGCAATCCAAAATCCAAAATCGAAAATCCAAAATTATTTCTTGTCCCCGCGCCGTTTTCGAAAGGGATCGCTCTGAATCACGGCATTTACGAGCGCGGAGAAACGGTATCCCTTCGCGGCGACGGACTTCGCCATATCGTCTATATTACACTTATCGGTGGATTCCACGCCCCGGCCGATAGCGTAGGTGAGTAACTTTTCGCTGAGGTTCCGCACGAAGAGCTGCTTTTTGCCGAGCAGAATCTGTTTCAGCTCACCCGGTCCCTTAAACGGTTTACCACCGGGCAATGTTCCCGAAGCGTCGACCGGCTCGGACCCATCTTTGGCGCGCCAGGCCCCGATCGCGTCGAAGTTCTCCAGGCCGAATCCGATAGGGTCCATTCGGGAATGGCACGATGCGCACCCCGGATCCTCGCGGTGCTGCACCATCCGCTGCCGAAGCGTTCCCTTTAGAGCTTCGCCCTCGTCCTTCAGCTCTCCTGCCCCGGGAGGTGGCGGAGGCGGCGGAGTCCCCAGCATCTGCTCAAGCACCCACTTCCCCCGCTTCACGGGCGATGTCCTCGTGGGATTCGATGTCACTGCAAGGATGCTCGCCTGAGTCAGCACACCGCCCCGAGCGCGACTCACCAACGTAACCCGCCGGAACTCATCGCCCTTGACGCCGGGGATTCCGTAGTGGCTAGCCAGCGCCTCGTTCAAAAACGTATAGTTCGAATCGATGAATTCCAGGATGCTGCGGTCCTCACGCGCAATGGCCTCGAAATAGCGTTCAGTCTCCGAGCGCATCGCCGAGCGCAGCGAATCATTCCAAGACGGGAATAGCTTGGGGTCCGGTGAGAAGTTTCCGAGATTCCGCAGCGTAAGCCACTGGCCGCCGAAGTTCTCCGCCAGCGCGCGCGCCTTGGGGTCCTTCAACATCCGCTTCGCCTGTGCCATCAGGACTGCCGCGTCCTTCAGCTTGCCTTTCCCGGCTAGTTCGTAAAGCGTCTCGTCAGGCATGGACGACCACAAGAAGTAAGACAGCCGTGCGGCGAGCTCATAGTCATTCAACAGCCGTCGGGACTTCGGATCGTTCGGATTCGGGTCGATCTCGACTTTAAACAAGAAATGCGGTGATACGAGGACGGCCTGTACCGCCAATTGGATTCCGCGCTCGAACGGTTCACCCATCTTCTTCGCCACATCTACGTATCTGACCAGCCTGTCGACCTCGGTCTTCACAACCGGCCGGCGATACGCGCGCCGGGCAAACTCTGCGAGAATCCTGCGCGCCGTCTCAGTATCATTTGCGCCGGCAGCCTTGAGCCCACGGAAGATGCGGCGATGGGATTCCGGCAGCTCGGGAGCGACTCCAAACGGTCCCTGAATCTCCAGGTAGTCGAGGATCAGATTCCGGTCGCGTCCCCCGCCCTGCGCGTTCGCATTGTAGAAGTCGTTCAGGAAGGCCGCGGCAAACCGCCGCTTGCCGGCCTTCACCGGAATCTTGATCTCGAAAACCTCCGGCTTTTCCTGGGAACCGCGCACCTCTTCCGTTTTCAGCTCCTGGCCGTCGAGCCGCAGACCCATCCGGACCACTTCAGGACCCGCCTGCTGCCCGAACGCGCGCACGCGAAGCGCGTACTCGCCGCCGACCTTGAAGTCATGCTCCACGCCGACCTCAGAATTGCTCGCCAGGATTCGGTTGTCGGTGTTAGCAAACGTGCCTTCCACGTTGGGGAGCTTCTCCCCCTCATAACGAGTTGTTGCCGGCGCCGCGCCAGGCAAGACGATCGCCGATTCTGCCACCTTCTCGGCCGCGGAAAGGTACTTCTCCATCAAGATTGGGGAGATCGAGAGGACGTCGCCGATGTTGTCGAAGCCATAACCTACATCGTCCGAAGGAAACGAATCCGCGGGTTTAAGGTCCAGGCCAAATAAATCCCTGATCGTGTTGTTATATTCCCCTCGATTCAACCGCCGCATCGTAACGCGGCCAGGGTCCTCTAGCGCGCAATCAGCCTGCGATAGGGTAGAATCGATCCATCCGGAGATAATCGCGCGCTCCTTCCGTGAAGGCTGCGGTG
Source organism: Chthonomonadales bacterium (assembly GCA_046715155.1). Taxonomy (GTDB): domain Bacteria; phylum Armatimonadota; class Chthonomonadetes; order Chthonomonadales; family CAJBBX01; genus JBKJZI01. The sequence goes on from JBKJZI010000187.1 coordinate 21,658, forward strand.
CGGTTGGCGGCGGCATATTCCCCGCGCTTACATTCACGGAAACCTTTTCCCAGACGATTCGGCCGTTCAAAACTTGTGCGGTGCTTTTGTACTGGCCAAGGCTGATTCCGCCCTGGCTGGCCTTTCCCGTGTGGCAGCCGACGCAGTACTTCACAATGAGAGGGCGAACTTGCTTCTCAAACGTGATCGGGGCGGCCGCGCCGGATGTACGTGCGGTCCCCCGGCTCTGGGGGGTCGACGAGAGGAGCGCAGCGGAAGGAAACAGGAACGCGGCGGCGATCAAGGTTGACCGGACAAGCATTGCTTCCGGCGTCCGGACAATTCGACGAGCGCCGAAACGCATGCGGCGCAATAGTGACTTTGTGATGGCGGATAGCATCGAATGGATATGCTGTTTAGTCGGTTGCTTGCGGCCGCTAAGCGCCTGGCGCTGAACGACTTTGCTACCTAACCTTGACGGCGCGACAGCCTAGATTGTAACACGGATTCCCCCACGCGGGCGGCCGGATCGGTACGTCCATACACTCAACCTATTGGAGGGTTAATTATGATTAAACAGGTCTTCGCCTGCATGCTCCTTATAACGTGTCTCACTCCCGGATCCCTTGCGCAGCTGCCTGCAGGATTTCAGGAGACCAAGTATATGGACGTCGACCAGCCGATGGCAATGGCTTACGCGCCGGACGGCCGGCTGTTCGTCCTTCAGCGCTTTGGCAATATCCGCATAATAAAGAATGGGGCTCTGCTCCCGACGAGCTTCGCTTC
>JBKJZI010000188.1:0-10342 GCA_046715155.1 Chthonomonadales bacterium
CAAAAGCCTGAGAACCTCAGGAACCTGCTGCTTCAAGGAATGCCGAAAGCCTATCAACCGCTGGAAGTAATACCAGCCCGGACATTTTTCCTGAGCAATTAACGGACATTATCCCTGAGCAGGAACAATCACGAAGCGGAATGTGTCAGATCACAATTTGGAGTGCGGAGGCTCGACTCCGCTTTCACTACCATGTTGCAAGGCGGTAGACAAAGCGGAGTCGAGCCTCCGCATTCCAAAGTCTCACAATCCGTGAACTGTTATGCGGAATTCGCGCCGGTCACGCTTCAGTGAGCGACGCTCCGGATTTGAGCTTTTCGATGGCCGATAGATCGATAGAATCTAGCCGCGGGCCGAGCTGGGCGACTACTTTGGCCGCGCAGTAGGAGGCGATTCGGCCAGTAACGTCAAGAGGAAGGCCCTGCGTTAGGCCATAGAGTAGCCCGGCGGCGTACATGTCGCCCGCGCCGGTGGTATCCACCGCGGTCACCGGATAGGCCGGAATCTCAAAGCGTTGGTCCCGGTGCTGAATAAGCGAGCCCTTGTCGTCCATTGTCACAGCCGCCACTTCGCAGGAGGTTGCAAGTTCGTGGGCGGCGTCGTAGGGATTGTCCGTGTCCGTGAGCGCCTGGGCCTCAGCGTAGTTGCCGAAGACCAGGTCCGTGTGCTCGCGGATGATCTGCTTGAAGTCTTCTTTGTGGCGGTTTACGCAGAAGGGGTCGGACAGGCTGAGAGCGACTTTCACGCCCGCGGTGTTCGCTTCGCGCATCGCATGAAGAACCGCCTCCTTCTGATTCGGCGTGTCCCAGAGGTAGCCCGTAATGTATATGTACTGCGATGAACACAGGTCCTCCACGTTGACATCCTGGACGACGAGGTCGCGGGCTCGGCCCAGATAGGTGAGCATCGTGCGGTGAGCGTCCGGGGTGATGAGGACCAGGCAGATTCCGGTATCACCCGGCTCAGTCCCGAGATTTGGCTTCACGCCCTTAGCGGCAAGACCAGAACGGTAGAGCTCCCCATGCTCGTCTTCGCCCACGTGGCTCGTGAAACAGGCCCTCCCGCCCAGCATGGCAAGCCCGATCATCGTATTTGCGCCCGAACCGCCGGGCTCCGTGTTGACGATAGAGTCATAGACCCTCGGGACGATTGCACGCTGCTGCTCATGCTCGATCAGATTCATTGAGCCCTTTTCCAGGCCAAGCTCCAAAAGAACGGAATCCGCCACTTCGGCCTGGATATCGTGCAGGGCATTACACATTCCAAAGACGTCGAACTTCATTTAATCCCTCTTGTCAGTAGCGGTAATCCGTAATACGTAATGCGTAATCGGAGTCCACGTATCGGTAGGTATCACGCACTCGGGATGTCCTCCAGTACGTCCTTAGGTCCACTGTCGACGACATACTCTGCTTTCGTCTCTCGGACGGAACTTGATCGCTGATCGGGCACCATTGTCAACAGCAATCGAGTCACCTCCGTCAGAAGTTTCATCCTGTGATCAACCACTGGGTTACCAAGCACGAATCTCGACTTAAAGTACCAATCGCGAGCTTCGCGGGCTGAACCCAGCTCATACTCATAGAACCGCGCTCTGTCCCGCCCAGTACCACGCGAATACCCTTCGGCCACGGTCGTGCTGATTCCGCCCAGTGAACGGTAGAGTTGATCTGAAAGCGAACGCGTGCGCCTGTCCAACGCAAGCTTGCATATGTCATTCCATCCGATGTCAGCGCAAAATAGCGCATACCGGTATACAGTCACCGTCCAAAGGGGATCATTGCGAATGCACAGCGGCACCGCTTCACACCACTCTTTGTACCCAACTTGTTGAGCAACTGATTCCATAGCCGTCTGGTCTTCGGATGGAGTTACGTATTACGCATTCCGCATTACGCACCAGTCTACCCCGGCCCAGTATGGCGGAATCTGGGGGGATTAGTGGATAATGCACTCAACCCGGTATTTGGGCGATAGAGAGGCACGTCATGCGAGTGTTCATGGGGGCGGTGGTCGCGATTCTGTTACTGAACTTCGTTCCTCTGGCGGGGGGGCAGCGGGGGAGTGGGTTTCGGTTTGTGCATATTACGGATACGCATTTGACGGCGGCGGGGAATGTGGAGCCAATTCGGGAGCTTGTCGCGGAGATCAATGGTATGGAGCCGCGGCCGGCGTTTGTGGTTGACACGGGGGACGTGACGGAGGCGGGGCGGCCGGAAGAGTTTGCGAACTTCCTGGGGGCTACGACCGGGCTTTCGATTCCGTTTTATTCGACTACGGGGAACCATGACGTGCGCTGGTCGCCGTTGGGTAAGGGGGCTTTTGAGAACGCGTTTAAGAAGCGGTACCAGAGCTTTGACCATAACGGGATCCATTTTGTGCTGCTGGACAGTACGGCGCTGCTGGAGCATTGGGGGCATTTTGACGACGCGCAGCTCAAATGGCTCGAGGGCGACCTTAAGAAGATGAAGAAGGATACGCCGGTGGCGCTCTTCTTCCACCATTGGGTGGGGCGCGAGCGACCGATGGTGGATAACGAGGACAGCCTGCTGCGGGTGCTGGCGCAGTACAACGTCGTTGCGATGTTTATGGGGCACGGGCATTCGGACCTGCACTGGAAGGTAAACGGAATCCACTGCTTTATGGCGCGGGGGCTTTACCAGGGCAGCTACAACCTCGTTGAGACGGATTGGAAGGAGCTTCGCGTGCTCCGGGTCCGCAAAGAGGACAAGGGGAAGGAGCCGACGCTGGTCGCTTCGATTCCGATTGCCGCGGGGCCGCGAAGGCGGGTGGCGTTCGGCTGGGACGACGCGAACATTCCACTCCTGGTGCGCCGAACCGTCCTTGCCGAGCTCCGCTCGGATAAGTCGACTGTCAAGGAGAAGGGGCTGAAGGCCGAGTACTCCATCGACGGCGGGGAGTTCCAGATGATGCCGCCGGACGAGCGGGTGGAGCCCGAGCGCGAATCCTCGCATGAAGGGCGATTCGTCGCGCGATTCCCCACTACGGCGCTGACTTCCGGGTCACATCGGATTACGGTCCGCCTTAAGGCTCCGGACGGCGAGACCTTTCGGCGTGACGAGGTGTTTCAGGTGGAGCGGATCAGCGGGCAGCCGAAACGCGAATGGGAGTTCGAGACGGGCGACGCCGTTCAGTCCCACGTCACGGTCTCCGGCGACACGGTCTACGTTTCCTCGCTGGACGGCAAGGTCTACGCGCTGAACGCGGGAAAGGACGGGAAGCGCCGGTGGGCCGCCGCCACGAAAGGACCGGTCGTTTCGACTCCGGTGGTGGACGGGGAGCTCGTATACGCCGGATCGCTGGACAACACCTTTTATGCCTTCGAAAGCAGCTCCGGCAAGGTGCGCTGGAAGCATGATACGGGTTCGCCGGTTTTCTCAACGGCGGCGGTGGCTGCGGGGACGGTCTGCTTCGGCGGGAACGGCAAGATATTCGGCCTGGATTCGCGTACGGGCAGCCTCCGCTGGTCCCAGCCCGCCGACGGATGGTTCCAGGCCCGCACCGCGACCGATGGGACGACCTTCTACCTCGGCGATTGGGCCAACACGCTGTACGCGCTGGACGCCGCCACGGGGAATCCGCGATGGAAGGTAAAGATGGGCAGGTCGAAGGCCGGCGCGCTCGCCTTCTACTATTCCCCCGCTATCTCCTCTCCCGCGGTCGCCGATGGCAGGGTCTTCGTCTGCACGAACGACAATACGCTGCACGCGGTGAATGTGGAGACCGGCAAGGACGCCTGGACCGCTCGCGCGCCGGAGGGACGCGACACGTTCGGCTATAACTCGCCCCTGGTGGTCGATGGCAAGGTGTACCTGGGCGGACTCGGCCCGAACGGCGACCTCACCGCGCTGGATGGGCGCAGCGGAGACGTGCTGTGGAGGGTGTCGACCGGCGCGGAGAACTACGATTCCTCGCCCATCATGGCCGGCAAGCACGTCGTGATCGGCTCCGTGCGCGGCACGTTCTTCTGGGTGGATTCCGCCACCGGAGCCGTGAAGCACCAGTACAGCATCGACCCCGGCCACTGCTTCTCAACCCCTGCCGCCGATTCCGCAAACGTCTACCTGACGAGCATGTCCGGGTCGGTGTTCGGGGTGAAGCATCCGTGACGGGGATGAGGCGGAGGCAGTGAACTCGCAGGAAGACTTGTGCCGGGCGTGCAATTGCTTCCCATGATCCCTACTTCCACGGAATCAGGGCCATCAACGAATTCGCTCGTCCTTAAAGACCCCTACCAGACTCTCCCTGAAGATGTTGCCGAGCCTCCGCAAAGACTTGGCGGAATCTTGCGGCGGATTGGGCCGGGGATGATACTGGCGGCATCCATTGTGGGATCCGGCGAGCTGATTGCGACCACCACGCTCGGCGCGCAGGTGGGATATACGGCTCTCTGGGTGATCGTCCTGAGCTGCCTCATCAAGCCGGTCATCCAGGCGGAGCTCGGGCGCTACACCATTGCCAGTGGCGAGACTGGGCTGGAAGCCCTTAATTGCGTTCCCGGGCCGCGATTGAAAGTCAACTGGCTCGTCTGGGCGTGGGCGCTGATGGTCATGTTCACGCTGCTGCAGGTCGGCGCGATGTACGGCGGCGTGGCGCAGGTCATGAACCTGATCTTCCCATCGATTCCGCTCAAGGCATGGGTGCTCGTGCTCCTGGGCCTCACGCTGCTGCTGCTGCTCACCGGGGGATACGAGCGGATTGAACGGCTCGCCTGGATAAAGGTCGGCCTTTTCACGATGCTGACCGTCCTCGCCGCGATCCTGTTGATTCGCCTCCCGCAATACTTCACGTGGTCCAACCTGGCGGCGGGATTCAGGTTCCAGATGCCAGGGGAAGGACTGGCGACCGCGGTCGCCGTTTTCGGAATCACCGGCGTTGGGGCGTCCGAGCTATTCATGTATCCCTACTGGTGCGTTGAGAAAGGCTACGCGCGGTTCGCCGGCAAGAGAGAGGATTCGGAGGCATGGCTGGCAAGGGCGCGGGGCTGGATAAAGGTAATGCACGTCGATATCCTCGCGTCCATGATCGTCTATACCGTCGCCACGGTCGCCTTTTACTTACTTGGCGCCGGCGTCCTCCATGGAATGGGAACCGTCCCTTCTGCCAGGGACATGATTCCGGTTCTCTCCCGAATCTACACCGAAACGCTTGGCGGCTGGTCGCTCTGGCTATTCTATCTCGGCGCTATCGCCACGCTCTATGGCACCATCTTCGCCGCCACGGCCGCCAACTCGCGCGTCTTCGCGGATATGGCGCGCCTGATGGGCTATTATCCGCGTGATGACTATGCGCGACGGGTCGCATTCCGGCGCGGATTCGTCGTCTTCCTCAGTATCGTACCGGTATGTTTGTACTGGTTCATCGAATCACCGGTCAAAATGGTCGTCGCGGGAGGAGTGGCTCAGGCGCTCATGCTCCCCGCCATCTCCATCGGCGCCCTCTACCTCCGACACCGCCGCCTTCCGGAGGAGATCGCCCCCTCCCGCTGGGTCACCATCGCCCTCTGGTTCGCCGCGCTCATCATCGTAGCCCTCATGTCCTACTACGCCTTTCTCACGCTCCAGAAAGCTTAATCGATTGTACCGGGACGTCAATTCATTGTTTGATCATGTCCTTATCGTCCCGGACTCCATTGAGTCAAACCCTCGCCGATTCTCGCGGATTCCGGTCGTATATCGGTTGATGGGCCAGGGCTTTTTTGAGGAACTAGCCGGTGTAGGATTGCGGAATCTGGGCCACGTCCTCAGGCCTGCCGGTGGAGCTTATCGAACCGCTACATCCTCCGCGATGGCGGCGAACTGCTCCAGGGCTGCCTGTAGGTCCTCCATTATTTCGGCCGCGATGACGCCCGGTGCGGGCAGGTTCGCGCTGTCCTCCAGGCTATCGTCCTTCAACCAGAAAATATCCAGGTTCGCCTTGTCGCGCTTCACCAGATCGTCATAACCAAAGCGCTTGAACCGCTCCGACTCCAACCGCACATGCCGGTTAGAGGGATTGAAACACGCCACGAACTCATCCAGGTCCGACCGCTTCAACGGGTTCTCCTTCAGCGTAAACCGTTGGTTCGTCCGCAGGTCATAGATCCACAGTGAATCCGTCCACGCCTGCTCCCGCGCGGGCGTACGGTCGAAGAATAGCACGTTCGCCTTCACCCCTGCGCGTAAAAGATTCCGGTCGGCAGCCGCAGCAGCGTATGCCCGCCCGCCTGCGCCAGCAGCCGGCGACGCACCGTCTCCTCCGCGCCGCCCTCGAATAGCACATTATCCGGCACCACGATCGCCGCCCGCCCGTGTTGTTGAGGATGGTGAAGACGACCAGCGCGTCCCAGCCGTACTCCGCCGGAATCGGCGAGGGTTTGTTATAAGGCGGGCGGCTCTGCTCATCAGCCATTTTCAGGAACAGCAGAAACGTAAGCTGCTCCAGGTAATCACCGTAAGACAGCCCGTCACCCCGCAGGATATTGCAGTAGTTCCAGAGCTTTTGAACGATTTGTTGGTGATGGCTTACTTGGCGCGCGTGTTCTCCACTAGCCACCGGCCGTACTCGCCTTCAGACACGGTGCCGGCGGCCAGACCGCGAGTCATCTCGACCACCGACTCCTCGTCCGCCGTCAACTCCCAGCCGTTGATCTCCAGAAAAGTAGCGGCGAGAATGAATCCGGTTCGCTTGTTTCCATCGACAAAGGGATGGTTCCGCACCACCCCCGCGGCGTAAAGGGCGGCGAGGACATGGATATGCTCCTCACCGTAGGCGTGGTGGTTGAGCGGGAGGGAGAGCGCCGAATCCAGTAGGCCGGGATCGCGCAAACCCGAAGCGCCGCCAAACTGGGCCCGCATCAGGTCGTGGATTCCGAGCGCATCCTCTCGGTCCAGCCAGACCGGATCCGTCACTTAGCCAGTTCGGACAAAGCATTCCGGTAGCGGCGGCTAAGCGCCTCTGCCACCTTCATCTTCTCCCCGAAGTCCGGCCGGTTCGCCGTGATCCGGAATCCGCCCTCCGGAGCCTCGGTCAGATAGATCTCGTCACCCTCGCCCGCGTTCAAGCGCGCCAGCGCCTCCTTGGGCAAAACAACCCCCACCGAATTCCCCACCTTGCGCAGCTTCAAGGGTCCGACCATCTTCTTCTCCTGGCGTTACAACTCACGTTATAACATATCATACCATGGCCGCCGCCTCAACCTCCTCCACCACGCTCAATCGCCGCTCCACCTCCCCCACAATCCGCACTTGCTCCGCGGCCGTTCCACTTGGCGCGTCGTTCGGCGAGGATGCGTTCCAGGAGCCGGGCGCCGGATCCTTAGGAGCGGCCTTCCTGGTGGGCGAGCACGGCTTCCGTGGGGACCAACCGGCCCTCGCAGGCAGCTTTCAGCACGGCGGCGCGGTACCGCTTCAGATTCGCCTGCACCCGCTTAAGCGCTTCTACCGCCGCATCCAGCCGCGAAAACTGCCTCTCAATCTCAGCGACTATAAAGCGAGGAATCAGAAGTTGCGCCGCTCTCGCAACCGCAGGCTGCGCCCAGGGATTGCTTTGCCCAAGCCCCGAACGAATCCGATCTAATCCACCCGTGCGGAATCGCCCTTAAGGGGTGCGGTAGACAACTCCGATCTGAATCGGAGACAATTGCCAGGAACAGCATGAGCGGCAGCCCACAGGACCCTCCGCATCACCCTCCGCGCGAAGAATCTTTAAATATTTGCGTGGACACTTGACACCCTTTTTGCCCGTGTCCTATAATGCACAGTAGACACCAATCGGCCGGATTCCGGAATCCGACTAATCCGCTAACTCCGACGAATCCGCCCATACAGGCGGCCGTATGCCGAGTTCAGACAGGAGGACCCAAACCGCGGAATCGTCCGCACCGAGCCGGCCCGGCGACGGCCCAAGGGCATGGCCCACTGATCACTGATTACTGATCACTGATCACTGATTACTGACCACTGATCACTGATTTGGCTCTAACGCCCACGCGTGGCTCTGCGTATCCATTCGCAGGACAAACCGGTACTACACAAATCCCTTTGGCGCCGGATTCGAAGCGTTCCCAAAGGCAGGGAATCTCGGATTCGCTAGCGTGGTAATACGTTCGCGCGAGACACGACAAATCGGCCGATGCCTCACGATGCTCAAACAAGGGCGAGGCAGCGTCATCAGCACTTTGACAACTTAGTCGAGCAGTGGAATCGCGTATCCTTCCTTCGCATTAGGCGACCACAGCCCCCTTAGGCTGCGTCGCGGGTACGACTCCTACTCACCAGCCGTACTTTTCGGGTCCCCAGGGGCGGGATTGCGTCTCTTGTTTTAGGAGGGTGAGGGTGCGGGTGGGGAGGTCCTGGTAGAGGACGATTCCGGGGCCGACGCAGGAGTATGCGCCGATTTTGACGCCCGGCATGGTGATTACATTGACGCCGGTGCGGGAGTAGTCGCCGAAGTAGGCGGCGTTGGATTCGGAGGATGGTATCTCCCGGCGGCCTTTAATGGTGTGGACGGTTTCGCCGTCGTCGAAGCGGAGGGCGCCGCAGACGGTGGCGGCGCCGATGTCGACAGCTTCGCCAACCACTCCGCTGATCTCGCAGTAGTGGTAGAGGTAGGCGCCGTCGAAGACGACTCCGTCCATCTCCGCGCCGTGGCCGATCACGCAGCGGGCGCCGATGACCGTTCTCGGACTTAGCAGGCAATAGTCGCTGATTCGAGCTTCGTCTCCGATCAGGTTGCTTCCGCGCAGGATGGCGCCGTTGGTGATGGACGTGTTTCTTCCGGAAATCAGGTTTCCCTGGATGACCACGCGGTTGCCGACCTGGCTGTTCTCGCCGAGCTGGACGAAGCCGGTTATCTCGGCGCCGTCGTGAATCCGCGCGGTGGGATGAATACGGTTCTCGGTCAACTGGGAGCAGAGGTGAGAGGCCATGCGATGGTTGGCTTCGAGGATGTGCCAGGGCTTGTCCAGGTCGATCACGAAGTCGGCCGCTTCGACCGCAAAGATCTCGGCATTCCAATCGGCGAGGGATTGGGCGAGGTCGGGTTCGAGGGGAGGCATGGCGCCGACCTGGACATGCCTCATGACTCCGGGATTCGCTTCCAGGTGAGGGATGATGGAGCGGTCCAGGGCAATTACGCCGCAGAGGCGGTAGAGGGAATCGCGGCCGTGGCCGGTGATACCGGTCAGCCGGTCTTTCTCAATGTGCGCTCCGTACCAGCTGACGGATTCTCCGCGCGGGATGGAGTCGTAGAGCACGGCGCCCTGGGCATCGTTGGATTCCGGGGCTTCGGCCACAGCCTTCAGGTTCTCCGCGGTCGTAACGGTGTCCCCATAGATCACCAGGAAGCGCTCGTCGTCCACGCCTTTGAGCGATTCCAGGAGCGCGCCGGCGGTACCGGACTCGACGGGCGGGGTTACGTATTCGATGGGGCAGCGGCGCCGAAGAGGGCGGCGCGGATGGAGCCTTGATGGGGGCCGATGGCGACGACGATGCGGCGGATTCCGATTTCGGCCAGGGAATCCGCCAGTCTGCGCACATTGGGGACGTTCGCGACTGGAATGGCGCACTTGTTCCGGACTTCGTTGAATGGCCAGATTCGCGTTCCGGTGCCGGCGGCGAGGATGATGGCGGTCGAGGTTGTCATCAGGAACTCAAGGCCCGATCCTAAGCCCTAACTGAACTCGCATGGCTTCTTCGACCGCTGCCAGATCGTGCTCGTCCAGCACTCCCGCTAGTGTGGAGACGCGCGACTTGCTTACCGTCGTCACCTGGGTCGCGAGCGCTTTCCGCTGCTGCCCTTTAAGGAAGACGTACGCCTCGCCCGGATACAGCCGTTCGATGCGAGTCGTTAAGGGGACGACTTGAAGGCGATTGAGGTTGCGATTCGATCGATCGTTGCTGACTATGACCGCCGGACGTCGTTTACGAACCTCTCCTCCGACGGAAGGATCGAAGTCGACCCACCAGACTTCACCTCGGATCATCCGCAACGTCTCCAAGAGTAGCCTCACTCCATTCGATGGCTTCGGCAGCGTCCGCTTCGTCCGCAGCCAGGGCGCGGTAACCCTCCTCAAGGTCCTCGTCCAGTACGTGCGGTCTCACTATCGTCTCAATGAACCTGCTGATTTTTTGGCGGCCAATAACGCGATGGAGACCTTGATAGACGTCCTCATCAATAGTTATCGTGAGTTTTTTGTGCATTTCAGACCTTCACACGTGTCTTACACGTGTATTTTCCCTCACGTGGATCAATTCCTGCTTACAATTGGTTCGTCAGCGCAAAATACGAACGATACAGTTCGACTGAAGAGGGGTGGCCGCAGGGTTGGGAGGAGTTGGGG
>JBKJZI010000189.1:0-6604 GCA_046715155.1 Chthonomonadales bacterium
CTGTGTGGCCGCCCGCGGTAGAATGTCAATCCGAACAGACAAGCCAGGTCGGCCACACAGGGCCGCCCCTACGAGAATGCCGCAATCGGGGTGTTGAATTGGCCAAGAAGAGGAATTGGAGAGAGAAGATAGCGGATGACAAAGGGCTTCCGAAGATTGGCCCGTCGGGTAATAGCAATCCACGATGGGCGGGAATAATGGTCATACCTGCTCCGCGCGAAGTGGATGAGCTGATGCAGCGCGTGCCCGAGGGAAAGCTCATAACCATCAACGAAATCCGCGCAGCCCTCGCGAAGAAGCACAAGGCGGACTTCGCTTGCCCCATGACTACCGGTATTTTCGCCTGGATCGCCGCCCACGCCGCGGAAGAAGCCTGCGAGACCGGCGATAAACAAATCACCCCCTACTGGCGGACCCTCAAGAGCGGCGGGGAGCTCAACCCGAAGTATCCTGGCGGTATAGATGCACTGAAGTCCAAGCTGGAATCAGAGGGCCACCAGGTTGTACAGCGCGGAAAGAAGCTGGTCGTCGACAATTACGAGTCCTCCCTCCTCACGGAATCTCCCTGAACTCCCCCTTTATGGACTTCGATACGGCTGTCAACTACCTGCAAGGTCTCCATAGGTTCGGAATAAAGCTTGGGAATCAACGGGTCGAGGCGCTGCTGGAACGCCTCGGCAACCCTCATCGCGCCTATGGAATCGCCCATGTAACAGGGACCAAGGGCAAGGGTTCCACTACGGCAATGATCGCAGCCATGCTGCAGGCGCACGGATTCCGCACCGGCTCCTATTTCTCGCCTTACGTCTACGACGTTACGGAGCGGGTCCAGGTCAACGCGGAGCGGATTCCGCGCGACGACTTCGCCCGCCTGGTCGCGGAGATTAAGCCGCATGTTGAGGAGCTGGCTGCGACAGAGCTCGGGCAGACCACCGAGTTTGAGCTGAAGACCACCCTCGGATTCAAGTACTTCGCTGAAGAGAAGGTCGATTACGCCGCGATAGAGGTGGGGATCGGCGGCCGACTCGACGCTACGAACGTCGTGAGCCCGCTCGTGACGGTCATCACCAATGTCGGGTACGACCACACGCACATCCTCGGAAACACGCTCGCCAAGATCGCCTACGAAAAAGCGGGAATCATCAAAACCGGAATCCCCTGCATCACAGCCGCAGAATCCACTGAAGCTTATGACGTCATAATGCAGACCGCCGAGAAACATGGGGCTCCGCTTTTCACAGTCCGCGAATGTAACGGTACATCAAATCCGCAATCCGCAATCCGCAATCCGAAATCCATTTCCTGGTGTGCATTCGAGTCCGGTATTACCGTCCGAACGCCCAGCACAGAGTATCGGAATCTCGAACTGGGGCTGCGAGGGCGGTTCCAGGGAACGAACGCAGCCTGCGCTATTGCCGCAGTGGAGCAAATGGCCGTGCAGGAAGGGTTCCAGACGAGCGAGAATGCGATTCGCGAGGGGCTGCGGAGGGTATACCTACCCGGGCGGCTGGAGGTGTTGAGCCGTCGACCGCTCGTCATCGTGGATGGCGCGCACAACGGACTCGCTGCCCGCGTCCTTGCGGAGGAGATCAAGAAGCTATCATTCCGGCGGTTACTCCTGGTCGCTGGCATGATCGGCGGGCATTCACCGGATGATGTCCTCCGTGAGTTGGCGCCCCTGGCCCATACCGTGTATGCAACTGAGCCTAGCTGGAGCCGGCGGATTCCGGCCGAGCAGATCGCTCGCTCCGCGCGCCAATACTGCACGGAGGTAAAACTGCTCGTACCTCCGGTTCAAGCGGCGAAAACCGCTCTGGCGGATGCCGGCCCGGAGGACCTCGTCCTGATCACAGGCTCGTTCTACGTAGTGGGCGACGTGCCCCCGGCTGAATTGCGAGAAAAGGACTGAGACAGATCGATGTCGGGAACCTGATCTCCCAGGTTCCCGTCAGACACAACAGAGGAAGCAGGCCATGCCGGAATCCGAACCTATCCGCCGCCGTCTACTCCCGATTGCGATCTTCGTAGTCCTTGCCCACGCGCTCGACCTGGCGAGCACGCTCTACGTATCTCCGAATCTGGTGGGCGAGTGGAACATCCTCGAACGGCACTTTGAGCTCGGAATCCCCGGCCTTATCGCCGCCAAGTTCGTGTGGGCCTTCCTGGCCATACTCGGTTACGACTTCTACCTGCGCCATCGAACTGTCTGCTATCCAAATGCGCATGAACGCCACGCAGCATTCTATCGATATTTCGCGTTTGGCCCCCCTGTGGCGCGCCGAGCCACGGATCGTCAAGTTACCTGGCTCCGGCTGGGAATCCACGTCGGTTACTTGCTGGTCGGGCTCCACGTCCTGGCGCTCTGGGCGGCGCTCGACAATATGCTGCTTGCCAACGGGCTGGCTTTCCTAATGCAGAACCTCTCGGAGCATGGATACCACCTCATGCAGGGCGTCATCGTCACGGGGCTTACGCTGGCCCGCTTCTACGCCGCCAACCACCAGCGCTACTGCCTGATGCGCACCACCAATTCACTTCCGGGAAGACCGCAGCTGCAGTAAGCAATTAGAAAACGGAAAACGGAAAACGGAAGCAACCTCTGTGTTTCCGTTTTCCGTTTTCGCACCACTTTATCTACGCCTGTCGATCCTCCCTTAACCGGTCCAGCTCAAAAGCAACGTAGGGCGCAGGGACCTCCGCGCTGTTTGCGATTCGGTCGATAACTCGTGCGAGCTGCCGCTCGGTGAATTCATCCGCATTCTCCGGCCATAGATCGACCATTGCGTCCGCAACGATTCCGAGCATTTCCTTGACGAAACGAGCCTTTCCCTGCGGGAGCTGGCGCAAGCGCGTGTTCGTGTAATTGCGCGCTGCCAGGTCGTATAACGATTCCCACGATTGGGCCTGCGCAACCTCGCGATCCCGCTTGTCGTAGGTCGTCTTGTGCATCTCCTTAACGTGGCGGTCGCGCTCTTTGGCATTCTCCCAGTCCGCCGCGGTGGACCCCTCGATCAGCCGCATCCGCAAGGGCCTGCCGGCAACTTCCGCCAGCGCCCGGTCAATTGCGTTCTTATGGTCTGAGACGGTCAGGAAACTCGCCATGTTAGCGCCCTGCGGCGGCATTCCGACCACGAAAACCTCGTCCTCTATCGTGACTGCAACTGAGTTTTCCAACGCTTCCCAGAAAGACCGGTGGTTGATCAGGTCCTTCGCCTTGCGGACTGTTTCCTGCCATATCTCCTGGGGCGATTCCGCGCCTTGTGCCATGACTTTCTCTCCATTTCCCGCTTCTCAATCCGCCCGATTATACTTGCGCCCGATTCCGCAAGTCAAATTCGCGTTCTGCTCCACTTGTAGGGGCGGTTCGCGAACCGCCCCTACGGCTGGCGTCCACGAGTTCCTTTAACGATGCGGCATTGCCCGGTGGTGTCACTCTGCTGATAGGTTTGAGTCTACACTCTCCTATATTCTGGCCGTTCGGCTTACATCGAGCAACCTGGAGGGTTAGAGAGAATGAAACGGAATCTCGCACTTGCATCCGCCGCCCTGGGATTCATGTTCGTAGGGGCTGTGTCGTATGCACAACTCGACAAGGTCCTTAAAGGCGGCGCTATCGCTTTCGCGGTGGACCGGCTCGGGCCGCAGATCGATAAAGGCATCAACGCGCTGGTGAACAATAAAAATCTGCGCCTGGATCAGGCCACCAAGGTCGTGCCGATTTTGAGCGTTGGGAGTGGAGAATACGTCGGCGCGGTCCAGGTAACCGGACCCTCGGAATCGCTCAACAAGGTGAAGGCGGTGGCTCAACTCGAAGGCAACTTCGGCGTTGGGATTATCAAGACGAGCGTACGAATCAAGGGACTGGTCCCGATCGAAGCGCGATCTCTCACCAATCTACGCCGTGTTCCCGGCGTAGGGGTTAGCGCCCTGGTTGACATCAAACTGTAACCGATTTCGCCCCGGCCGGATTCCGCGCATTGCTTCCGTTCACAGTGCAAGGCTGACGATGAGGGGTAAATGGTCTGAACTGACGAACGGTCCCGCGCGCTTCTCTACGACTCTGATGCCGGGACTCACGAGGCAGTGATCCAGCGGAATGCGCATTCCGGGCAGAAAGGATGGCCAGGTTGGCGTCAACCCCGCCGTTCGGGAGGAATCTCTGAGACCTGAAACCCGTTCAAATTCGCGGAATCCGTGCGACCACGGCGTGGCATTAAGGTCCGCCACCACCACCACAGGTCTCGATAGCTGCGACGCGTGACGTCCAATGGCCACAAGCTGCTCGTTTCGCAACTGCGTGCCGCGCGAACCCATTGGTGGGACCGGGTGTGTAACCACGAGCGTCAAGTCGCCTTCCGGGAAAGCCAACTCCGCCTCTACCGAAGTTCGCCCCGCGCCGGTAGCCGGCAGAATCCGCGAGCGCATAGGAATCTTGCTCCAAACGCCAATGCCGAATCGGTCCTCAGGGGAGTTTCCAGCGAGATAGGGATAGGTCAAGGCGAGACCAGCGAGAGCGTCCTTCCATTCGGGAGAGAGTTCCTGGAGCACCACCACGTCCGGCGCCGTCTCGCGCACAAGGCTCAGAATCCGGCCGTACCCTCGACTGAGGATGAGCACGTTCGACAGCAAAAACCGCCGCTTCGTAGCAGTAGCTGGCGGGGCTTCGGCGGAACGAAGGTAGTACGGGGCCACGACGAAAAGGTTTGCGAGGAAGAAAGGCGCCAGCGCCAGGACCCACCGCCATTTCCGCATGAGTAGGCTAGTCGCAACCGCCACAAATAATAGCGCTAAATACTGCTGTCGGAAGTGTGAAGCCTGGTCAAACGCCCACCCATACGCCCCGAGAAACCCCGTCACAGTAAGTCCGCAGACACCGGCGCCGGCGAGTAGGACTATGAACCGGAACGCCTTCTTAACCCTGCCTCTCGTCTGCGGTAATGCGTCGGAATCTGTGGAAGCCAGCCGAGGGATTGCCGCTGAACTCTCCACCGATTCGGCGGGTGACTTCGTCTCTTTCAATTCACGGCCTGAGCCGACCGAGGACAACACTTGTTCGATAGTCGATGAGGATTTCACAATGTCTGTCCTCTACCAATTTCTGGCAGAAGTCGCACGTAGAGCTTGTTTCAGGAAGGCTCGACCAAGACCTCCCCTCCTTGTGTCAACTCCATGTGTATGAGGTTCTCGAGGAGAACGCCGATCCCAACGAGGGGGTTGCCATCCATGATCGCCACTTCTGGTCTTCGCTCTTCGCCTTCCCAATCGATATAGATTTCGTGGACGGCACACGTGCGGTAGGACTGATCAGCCAATGCGAAGGGATGCTCTCCAAGATAGGACGTATCCAGCCCCGTAACTAGATCGGCTGGGATGATCAGATCGCCATCGAATCCGGAATCAAGGACAAACTCCACGATCCGATGACCACCGTTTAGGAGAGGAAGGCTCAGGGCTAACCTCGGGAGACCGTCTCGGAACCTGCCGTGAATCACTTTCGTTGCGCAGCAAGCATCTCGCCTGCGAGGTAGCGAGCGGCGAGGCCGTATTCAGGCTCCGGCCCGATCTTGCGGATCACCAACTGACCGTCGGGCGGGTGAGCTTTGAGGAGCTGACGCGTAGCGTCCGCGGAGGACCGGCCGACGGCGTAATCACCGGTCGGCACGTGTATGGCGACGAATTGACCGTTCTGGTCGGGTTCCAGGCCCGCCTTCAGTTTCTCCTCGTAAATCGCAAGGCCCCGACGGGACAGTTCAGTGAGAGTATCATCTGCCATGGAGACACCTCCTGCGACAGTATAACACGGCTCTCGGAATCAGAAATGCACGACAGAGCGTCCGGAGGAAAGTACGGCCGTCTCTCGGATTCAATTCACGCCCGTGAGCCGACCGCCTGCTTTTCCGCGCGACGGCGGAGGTTTGAATCGAGGATCCGTTTGCGCATGCGGATGTTTTTTGGGGTTACCTCTACCAGTTCGTCAGGGCCGATGTATTCGATTGCGCGGTCCAGGCTCATGATGGTGGGCGGAGTCAGGCGCACGGCGATGTCGGCGTTGGAGCTGCGCATGTTGGTGAGATGCTTTGCTTTGCAGACGTTCACTTCCAGATCGGATTCGCGCTGATGCTTGCCGACGATCATGCCGGCGTATACCTCGATTCCCGGACCGAGGAACAGCGTACCGCGCTCCTCCGCGTTGGCGAGCCCGAAGTTGGTCGTCGAACCGGAATCGGAGGCGAGCAATGAGCCCGATCGCTCTACCGTAAGGTCGCCCGATAGCGGTTGATATCCGGCGAAGAGCGTGTTCACAACTCCCGTCCCGCGCGTCGCGCTGATGAGCTCGGAGCGGAATCCCAGCAGGCCGCGCGTCGGTACACGATATATCAGGTGGACCGTACCGTTGCCGGGCGCCTTCATGTCTTGCATCTCGCCGCGCCGCTCACCGAGCATCTCGATAGCTGCGCCCTGGTACTCCTCGCCCACGTCGATGGAGCACTCCTCCACCGGCTCGCAGAGTACGCCGTC
This sequence comes from Chthonomonadales bacterium, assembly GCA_046715155.1. GTDB lineage: Bacteria > Armatimonadota > Chthonomonadetes > Chthonomonadales > CAJBBX01 > JBKJZI01. The sequence continues at coordinate 6,520 of JBKJZI010000189.1, forward strand.
TATGTCGCGGTAGATCACCTCCGGCTGCGAGACCTGCAGCTCGTAGCCCTCCCGCCGCATCGTCTCGATCAGGATCGCCAGGTGC
>JBKJZI010000190.1:0-3361 GCA_046715155.1 Chthonomonadales bacterium
GGCCGGGGCTGACAGGACGCTCATTTTCGGCGCGGTGAAAAAAGTCTCGAAACCACGAATGTTCACGAATGGACCACGAATGGGATTCCGGGATTCGCACGCTCGGATTCCAGGGGTTTGCGAAGGGCCGCACCCCTGGCTACCGACCGGCGCCCTTCCAGGGCTGAACGTCTTCGCCGCGTCTAATTGTCAAAGAACGGCAATCTCTCGCGCCGGGAAGCGCACCCCACCTCCCCCTAACCCCCTCCTTCGCAAGGAGGAGGAAGTCCGAAGGTAGGTGACTCCGCCTTGTTTGGCGGCTTCCCTTTGCGGCTGGTTTTCATCAGGGAGCGTCTGGGTTCTCCGAGGCCGTCGTGGGCTTTGGCGCATCTGCCAGGACTTGGTTATCAAACTCCCGGGGAGGACGAAGGGCAGTTATCAGTGATCAGTTATCAGTGATCAGTGAAGGCCATTTCCTGCCATTCCGGCTCCCGCCGTAACCGTCGCCTAAACGACTGACGAGCATAGACTCAGGGTCTATACCCCGACAGATCAACTTGCCAGGAAGTCTGCCGTAATAGGTCCGGTGGTATTGGCGCCAATCCGGCCGCCGCCCTCTGCTCGCTCGGGCCGCAACCGCAGCAAGAACCGGGACTGCGGACCCGGGCTGGAGTGACAGGGTACAGGGTTCAGGGTTCAGGGTACAGGGTAAGAACTGAACGGAACTCGCATCCTCTCCTTGCAGCGCCGCGCGGTTGACAGGGGCGCGGGGCCTGGTTCTTGTTTCCGGTCCCTCTCATCCTCCACGGGGCCGCAACCGCCGGAATGGAATTCCTCGGCTGGGTGGCCTTCGGCCGAGTGTCGATCTTCATCGACACCAACTTCAATCTGCCCGTTGGCTCTTCTTTGAATGTCTCTAAGGATGTAGCCGGAATCCGATTGCGACGGGTTACGGATTCCACGGAATGAATTCCGCGGCTATTCTTCCGGTAGGTGCGTCGGCAAAACCGGACGGTGGGCGAGGAGGCGCCGTGGCTTGTCCTCGATGAAGCGAACATGATCTCCTTTGTCTGAACTCGGATTCGACGGATTATGCGGATTATTCGCATTCCGGAATCCAGTGAATGGGCGTCTACTGATGCAGTATAGGCTTCGGGCGAGGAGGTGTCAAGAGGGCGTTGAAACATTTCTGTTTATTTTTCTGGGGATAATCCGTCACGCAAGAAGCATATGCCCTGCGTCTCAACTGCGCCCGCCGACGTCCTCTACGTCACCCTCGGCGAGCCGCGCGAAGCCACCTGCATCGAGCCCGAAGAAGGCATCCTCCTGCGCGTCGACCCGCACACCAACGAGCTCGCCGGCCTCACCATCCTCCACTTCCAGCGCCGCCTGAAGAAATCCGGCGACCGGCTTACCTCGCAGATTCCGCTGATTCCGCCCGACCTCATGCCCGCCGTCCTCCGCCAATACCGCCTCGAACACGCCTGACCAAACACAAGAAAAGCCCGAGCGGAATCCGCCCGAGCCCTGCAATTCGCACTTCGCCGCCGTTACCCTCAACCCTCAACCCTCAACCATCAACCATCAACCAATTCCGAATCCGGTCGTCCCCCAGCAGGTAATCAACGCCCGCCCGCCTAACGGAATCCCGGAGGACCAACCATGCCGCCGATTCCGTTCGACGACTTCATACGGCTCGTGAAGGGATTGCAGGGACAGGTGATCCGCTCCCGCCCCGACCGCGGCCTGTGCTGTATACTCAGACTGTGTGAGCATCGCTGAGGAGGATGGTCACTTTGCCGTTGCGCTTCCGAAACCGACGCCAGCGGGAGGACCACTACCTTAACCATGCAGTCGAATTCGGTCCGCCGCCGCGAGACGACATGGAATATGAGAAAAGGGCGTCCGAGTTTGCTCTCGCGCCACCAACCGAGACAGTCCGGCAAGACACGCGCCCCCTAGACAACGCGACCATCAAATGGGACCGAACTTCTGACGAATTCGTCGTCGTGACGCATGATGCTTTCTCGCCAAGTATATGGTCTTGGACCCGAAGTGGCACGGCTTCATATCGAACCGCGCTTACTATGAGTGGCAGCTAAGGAGGAAACGATGAGCGAGCAATGCCCGGTGTGCGGATACCTTGATCCCGACAACCCGCCCGTCGATTCCGCCATCTGCGCCAGCTGCGGCACCCAGTTCGGCTACCACGATGCCGCGCGTACCCACGAAGAGCTGCGCCGCCAATGGATCGATCGCGGCTGCCCCTGGTCCCACCCCCGGATTCCGCAGCCACCGTTCTGGTTCCCCGAACACCAACTTGAGGAAGCAGGACTCGCTGAATCGCACCGCGCCCCTGCTTAACTTCGTGACGACACTTGAGGTTGGCCGCCGTTCCATTTTGCATTTTGCATTGCTAACTTTCCACTTTACATTGGAATCCAACTCCGGTCGTCACTCGTCCGCCGGCCTTAAAGAGCAAATCGGCATCGAAGTCAAAACCAACAATCGAAAGCTCGCGGAGCGAATGACGGTGGAAGAGATTGTAGAGACAGATGATCTTTACAAGTTTCTGAAGAAAGTTGAAAAGCGGTGCATGTTGGTAATCGGACAACGGATCGAATCTAGATCGAGTTGGTCTACAAAGAGACCGCCTTTTTATCCGACCGACTCCTTGGTAGCTGACCTGCCGGAATCCATATTGTTATGTCCTCACCCGTAAGCATCTCTTCGTCGAGGAGGAGTGCTTCGATCCGCGCGAAGGCTACCCTACGTTTCACCATTGTCCGGTCACAGAAGTGTTCGCCACCGGATGGTTGCCTCCACCGTGACTAATGTACACATCCACCGCCAGCATGACAAGTTTGGTAGGATCGGGAAAGCTCTCCGATCTTTGACCGCCAATCGCAGCAAGAAACGCCGATGCTGCGCGATCAGCGAGTCTCTTGGAATCACTAGCGCTATATTGATTTCCGGGCTTGAGAAGGGCGGTAGTGCCATCAACCCGAACTCTTACAAGAGCCGGCCCCGAGGGTAGTTTGAGGTACGTTACCTCGCCGTCAGTTGGAAACTGTTTGATAGCGGCAATCTTCTCTTTGAGTATTCGTTCGCGATCTGAACGAGCGTTCTCTGACCGCAATGCGTCAACTTCGACTAACTCACCCGGTCCTGGACCAATCCGTTTTCTAGCTTCAGCAAGCTTGCGTCCTTCTTCCACGATTAGTTTGGATTCTCTTGCAGAGCGCGCCGGATTGTACTCGCGCTTAAGCACCATCTGCTGGTCGCCGCCAATCGTTCCTACGACGGAAATCAATTCCCATCCGAATCGACCAAGGTAATCCAAGCTCCACTGAACTCCGACCGCTTCCAGAGCCGAAAAGAT
>JBKJZI010000191.1:0-7137 GCA_046715155.1 Chthonomonadales bacterium
AGGAGCAGAGCCATCAAAGCCCGATTCCGATATTTGCACAGTCGTGTTTTGACGTTTTCGTTTTTTGCCCTGGCGTGCGCTTGCGGCCCGGTAGCCGCGAAGGACGCCATCGGGCCTCCGAACGCCCCTCCGCTCATCAAAGCTAGTTCGGCGTTCCTAATCGACGCGGATTCCGGTCAGGTCCTCTTCGAGAAAAAGGCTGACGAGCTTCGCCCGCCGGCCAGCACCACCAAGATTATGACCGCCATCCTCCTGCTTGAGAACACGAAGCCGGAGGACCTTATCAAGGCCGGAAAGTCTGTTTCCGAAGTCGACGGGAGCTCCCTCAATATGGTTCCGGGCGAAACTGTCAGCGCCCGTGACATGCTCTATGCCCTGATGCTCCGCTCGGCCAACGACGGCTGCGTAGCCGTGGCCGAGCACATCGCCGGAACCGAAGCGAAGTTTGCGAAGTTAATGACCGACAGGGCCCGAGAGCTCGGAGCGACCAATACCGTCTTCAAAAATGCCAACGGCCTCAACGAACCGCCTAATATAACCACGGCGCGCGACCTCGCTACCTTAACCCGTCACGCGATACGCTTTCCGGAGTTCAATGACGCAGTCGGCACGAAAGAGTACGTGGTCACCCGCTCTAGCACGTCGCTCGACATCATCCTCAAGAATCATGCCAAGTTCCTCTGGAAGTTCCCGGGTGCCGATGGAATCAAGACCGGATGGACCGTTCCGGCCGGCCGGTGCTTCGTCGGTTCGGCGACCTGGAATGGCTGGCGTCTGATCTCCGTCGTACTCAACAGCCCCAATGTAGTTGAAGAGACGGCCGCGCTGATGAAGTTCGGATTCTACCGCTTTGAGCAGATCGTGCTTGTGGACTCCGGGCGGCCCTCCGGCAAGGCGTCTGTATCAGGGGGCGAGAGGGACAGCGCGTCCGTAGCGACCGTCATTCCGTTGAGGTATATTGTGCCGAAGGGCAAGCGGCCGGTGATTACGCTAAGCCCGCACACGGAATCTCTGACCGCGCCTGTCATGATGGGGACGCCCGCCGGTCGGTTGGAAGCTGTCGCCAACGGCCGGGTGCTCGCAATGGTGCCGCTCGTGGCTGCGGAGAACATCGACCGGGGCGCCGTCGTCGCGACCTTTGGTGGAAGTAGCTGGACGGGACTCTTGTTCGGGGCGGCGCTGCTCGGGGTTATCTGCTATGGAACAACGGCTACAAAAGCTGCTCGCCTCCGCCGGTATCGCGTCAAGGCGCTCCAGCGAGGAGCTGATCGCCCAGGGTAGGGTGACGGTCAACGGGATTACCGTTACCGAGCTTGGAACCAAAGCCGATCCGAATAAGGACGACATTCGGATCAACGGCAAGCCTCTTCCTAAAGACGTCGAGCGGGTTTACCTCCTACTAAACAAGCCCACCGGCTATGTGACGACCGTCAAGGACCCCCATGCCGAGCGAACGGTGATGAAGCTGGTGCGAGGCGTCGGCGCGCGTGTTTACCCCGTGGGCCGGTTGGACGCCGATTCCGCGGGTCTGCTTATCCTCACGAACGACGGCGCCTTCACCAAGCTGTTGACACACCCCAGCCACGAGGTACCCAAGACGTATCGCGCCGTGGTTCGCGGTAAGGTCCTTCCAAGGACCGTTGAACGTCTCTCTCAAGGCATCGAGATGGAAGACGGCATAACCGAGCCGGCGGACGTGCAGTTCGTCGACTTCGATTCCGCAAACAACGCGACGATCCTGGATATCACCCTTCGCGAAGGCCGGAATCGCCAGGTACGCCGAATGTGCCTGGCCGTTCACCACCCCGTTCTCGCTTTGACCCGAGTGAGTATCGGGCCACTCCAGCTCCGCGGTCTTCCACCGGGAAAGTGGCGAAAGCTCCATCCGTCTGAGATAAAGCAGCTAACGGAGTTGGCGGAATCTCCACCCAAGACCGTTCGTCCCGCGCGCCGTGTGCCGAAAACGCCCCCGATTGCGCAAGCGAGAACGGAGTCACCGCCACGAGCGGGCAAAGCCCCCGGCAAGCCGACGGAACAGGTCGCCCGAAATCGCCCGCCTATTCCCGAGGCTACGGCAATCGCACGCGAAGCCGCGACGGATCTCAACCGCAAACTCCGCAGACCCGACGGAGCGCGCAAGGAATCGCAGCCGCGCGTGCGGGCTCAGCGGCCCGGCGCCCGGAGGCCGCGTGCCTCCTAAGTTGGCGCTTATCATACTGTTAATTGCGTGGACTGCTGGATCCGTCCTCGCCGCGCCGATTTCCGCAAAGGACTCCCGTGGTCGAACCATTACGCTGTCCTCCAGGCCAAAGCGAATCGTCTCGCTCTCCCCTGCATTAACGGAGATACTCTTCGCTGTGAACGCGGGGCCACACGTAGTGGGCGTCACCTCCTACTGTGATTTCCCAGCGGAAGCTAAACGCGTGACTAAGATAGGGGACTTCCGAGCGTCCGTCGAAAAAGTTATCGCTCGCAAACCGGACCTCATCGTGGCGTCGGCATCCGCAAACGCTCAAGTCATCCCACAACTGGAGCGACTTCGGATTCCGCTTTTCGCGGTTGACACCCAAACGGTCGCCCAGGTTCTCGAATCCATTCACGGGGTCGGCCGCATCACCGGAAACGAGCGCAGCTCCAATCGGTTGATGACCTCTATGCGCAATCGGATCGAGCTCGTGCGGCGTACGTCGACGAAGGCGAGTTCACGACCACGTGTTCTCATAGTGGTCGACGCCAGCGGACCATGGGTGGCAGGTCGGGATAACTATATGGACGATCTCGTAACCATTGCCGGCGGAATGAACGTCGCGCGAGATGCCGGGCGCGGGTGGACGCGCCATTCTCCGGAAAGGGCTGTCGTAGGTAAACCGGAAATAATCCTGGTGACAGACCAAAATGTTGCGCGTTTGCGCCAGATTCCCGGATGGTCACGCCTGCCCGCAGTCCTGAACAATCGCGTGTATGCGAACCTCCCCATCACCTTTGTTCGCCCTGGCCCGCGGATTCCGGACGCCCTCGAGCACGTTGCCCGGATCATCCATCCTGACCTCTTCGGCGCCCGAAAATGAGCCCGAAGGGAGCGAATGCGCCCCCGGCTGAAGCCGGGGACGCATGGCCCATCCGCCGTCCAAAGTGGCCTGTTCCCGCCGCACTGATTCTCCTTGCACTACTCCTCATCACGGCTGTTACGCTAAATCCGAAGGAGATCGACCTTCCCCTTTATCAGGCCGTCTCAGCCATCATCCACCGTATTCCAATACTGAGCTCCATTCCGCACGCCTCGCCGGATTCCGCTATGGAGACCATCATTTGGGATGTAAGACTTCCACGGGCGCTTGCGGCCGCCCTGATCGGAGCCCTGCTGGCATATGCGGGTGTTGCGTTTCAGGGCCTCCTGATGAATCCGCTCGCGGAGCCTTATACCGTGGGCGTTTCGGCCGGCGCTGCAGTGGGGGCCGCGGCGGCGGAGATCACCGGGGCTGCGGCTCTCTTTGCAGGATTTTTGGGAATTGGAGCAGCGTTTGCTTCGGGTTTGGGGGCCGTAGCGTTGGTATACGCCTTAGCGAGAGTTCAGGGCCGAGTGGCGGTTCACACGTTCTTACTGGCCGGTACCGTGGTTGGGACTCTTCTCTGGTCAGCGATTCCGCTGATGCTTTTCTTCGCCGGTAAGTCGGACCAGATGTCCCGCGTAATGTTCTTCATCATCGGAAGCGTCGGCACCGTGAGCTGGACGCAGGCCTTGCCGCTGATTCCGTTCCTGCTGGTTGTGGGTGTGGTCATGCGCTTGTCCGCACGAGAGTTGAATCTGATGGCGATGGGTGAGGAGACAGCCGCACACCTGGGCGTGGAGATCGAGGCGTTTAAGAGAAAGGTGCTGATCACCGGGGCGCTCGCGACCGCGGCATGCGTCTCCGTCGCCGGAATCATCGGGTTCGTCGGCCTTGTGGTCCCGCACGCCGCTCGAAGGATCGTCGGTTCCGAGCACCGCGGCCTACTGCCGCTGGCAGCCGTACTGGGGGCCTGCCTGTTGGTTGCCGCCGACGTGATCGCCCGCGTCTATCTGGACGAGATGCCCGTTGGAGTGATCACTTCGCTCGTCGGTGCGCCCGTCTTCTGCCTGCTGCTCCGGCGCGGATTCAAGGCGGCGTGAGTAAGCAGAGAGTCTACTTCGCGGGGGACCAGACTGCGTCGAAGTTGTCGCCCGTTCCGTTCGTTACGTTCGTCTGAAGGGAGCCGTCGGAGTTGGCGACCCAGATGTCACGGCCGTTTTTGCCCATCCGCGCAAAGAGCAGCTTCGAGCCATCAGGCGACCACTGAGGCTTTGAGCCATCTTTAATCGCCACGGTGACCTTGCCGATGTCGCCGACACTTGGAATCCTGATGCCGGGCCCATCCGTCGCTATCACCACAATACCAAGAAGCCGGCGATCCTCCGGGCTGCTCATTCGCCAGAGCTCGAAGGCGACCTTCTTGCCGTCAGGAGAGACGACCGGATTCTCCGGCGAGACCGTGTGGCCCTCGGAGGCGAAGAGTATTTCTGGCTCCGCGATCTGGTCGTCTACCCGGTAAGCGGCGATTCCATGACGACCCTGGCGCGTGCTCATCGCAACCGCAACCCTGTTGCCGTCCGGGTACCAGCTAAAGCTCACCTTTTCCGCTGCGGCTCCCGGGCGTCGCTCAACCTTGCCTGAATCATAACGAGGCAGCAGAACGAGCGCTTCCGGCTCCACAACCGCCGGCGCCTCTTCGTGCGCGCCTGTCGGCCGGTTCTCCTGCTGCCACCACTGCTGCCGGCCGGTGGTGAATGCGTAATCCCCTTCGAATACCTGCACAGCCGCTACCGCTGCTCCGACGGGAGACCAGCGGAAGACGTTGATGGGAGGCCGGCGGCCCTCCTGTTCCGGTTCGTCGCCATGCTCGTGCTCTTCTTCACTGCCTTGTTCCGCGCCGCTGCCTGCGTGGGGGGCGGGATAGATCTGCTTCAGTCCGTTTCCATTCGGCTGGATGATCTTGATCGCCCCGCCGGAAAGGAAACCGATGAGCTTGCCATCCGGCGACCACTGCGGAGAGGTCTTGCTTACTGAGCCGTATGTTATGGGCTGCGGAGCGCCCTCGCCCAGTACATTCAGTTGAAAGGTGCGACCATCCGGCCCCGGACGCGCCGGTTCGCCGCTGAAGCAGAGGTGCTTTCCATCGGGTGACCACGCCGGGGTTCGCTTGGCCGCGCCGTCGTCGGTCCGTTGGCGCATGTCCTTCCCGCTAGCATCCACAAGAAACAGGTCGGTCTGGCCGTTGGAGTCCCGCACGAAAGCTATGAATCCGACGGTAGAGGTCGGCATAGGAATTGTATGGCCGACCTTACCGTAACTTTCTTTCCAGAGGAAGAATCCGGCGAGCAGTCCAAGGAAGGCAAGAAGGAGCACCCACTTGCCGAGGACTCCGCCAAAGCGCGTGCGCTTGAATCTAGTCATAAGTGTTGAGTGTTGAGTATTGAGTATTGAGTGTTGAGTGCTTGGCGCTTATGTTACGGTAGGCGAACCGTTGCCTGTTCCTCGTGGCGTCGGGGCGTAGGGACGAATAGATCGCCGATCAACGTTTTGAGACCTTAAGGAACGTCCATCTGGCGATTTATTCGTCCCTACACTTCAGATCGGCGTTAAGCCATCCGCTTTTGCTGGATCGCCGTTACAAGGACTGCCAATAACAGTACGCCACCCACAATGGTACCGCGCCAGAGGTCCGGCTTGGAGAGCGACAGGTTGATCGCGCTGAAGATCACCCAGAGGAGCGTCGCGCCCAACACGGTCCCGGAGACGCTTCCCTGGCCGCCCGAGAGACTGGCCCCGCCGACAACGGAAGCCGCGACGGCGTCCAGTTCATAGGCCTGCGCGGCGCGCGGGTCTCCTTGACTCCCATAGGCCGCCCAGAGGATTCCGGCGACTCCGCCCAGCAGCGCGCTTGCTCCATAGGCGAAGAGCTTGACGCGGTAGACGTTTACCCCGGAGAGCATGGTCGCCTGTTCGTTGCTCCCCACGCTATAGAGATAACGTCCCATGCGTGACCGGTTCAGGATTAGAGATGCGGCTATTGCGACGACCACGAGAACGACCATCGGGAGCGGAATCGGAAGCGCCGACCCTTCGAATAGGTTCGTGTTCGCCAGGTTCGTGATCTGCGTGTAGGGCTCGCCGGTAGGGGATTGCAGCGGAATCGGGAGTTGGTCGTTCATAAGGAGCCCCTGACTCCGCAGCAATAGCAGTGACGCCAATGTCACCACGAAGGGCGGCAGGCGAAGCTTCTGGATGAATGTCGCGTGCGCGCCGCCGATGGCGAGAGAAGCCAGCAGCGCAAGCGTGATACCCAACAAGATCGAGGAGCCTGTGGTAAGGCTCTGATCGAACCGGGTCACCAGCATGGCCATCAACATCCCGCTGAATGCTATCAACGAGCCGAGCGAGAGGTCGATCCCGCCGGTGATGATGACCATCGTCTGCCCGATAGCGAAAACAGCCAGCAGCGCCACATTCCGCAGGATGTTCTGCATATTCCGGCTGCTGTAAAACGCGTCCGCGTTCGGCGAGAACCACATGTAAACCGCGATTAGCAGCAGCACCGCGACAACGCTGAATTCTCGGGAAGAAAGCACCCTGCGGACAAGCAATGGGGAATCTCCTGGAAGCAGAGTGAAGCAGAATCGGTCCAAGGGGCGGTCGAGGTCGACCGCCCCTTTGATTCCGGAATTAGTTTACCTCTCAGGTGGAGGTCAGCCCCAACTCTCGCATGCGCTTCAAAAACGGTGCGGCATTTTGAGGAGTGACCACATCGACACCCGTGTCAATGTTATCGCCTTCCACCTTCATGCCCTGGGTCTCCAGCTCCGGTTTGAGCTCTTCCATCGCCGCCTTGAAGCCCTTCCGGTTGATGAGGTAAAGGAGCTTGGTGGAGACCCGGCCGAATTCGTACGGCTTCTGGACGATCGTAACGTCTACCAGCCCTTTTTCCAGGTTCTCCCGCGTTTTGGGCTCTACGTCGAAGCAGACGATCTTGGTCTTCGCGCGTATGTTAGACTTCACAGCTTCGTCCACGATGGCCGGACCGTTGTAGGAATAGAGGCCGACCAGCAGGTTGATCTTGTCA
>JBKJZI010000192.1:0-17109 GCA_046715155.1 Chthonomonadales bacterium
ATTCCAGGGCTTGCCATGCATTCGTAATCGTAATCGGTCGTTACTCGTCCGTCGTCGGTGGTCGGTCGTCGCGTTCCGGTTAGCGCGGTATGAAGAAGAAGGCGAGGGCGAGAATGGCGTAGACGGCGAGGAGTTGGGCGCCTTCGAACCAGTCGCATTGGCCATCGCGAGCGATAAACGCGGCAATGAGAGCGCTGAACCCAACTGCTATCAATTCGAAGTTGTTGAAGATGAACGGCATGGGGTGGCCCAGGGGGATGCTGAGGAAGACGAGGAGTGGCGCGACGAACAGCGCTATCTGCGTGGAAGAGCTGACACATATGTTCATCGAGACGTCCATCTTATCCTTGAGGGCCATTACGACCGCCGTGGCGTGCTCGGCCGCATTGCCGATGATCGGGATGAGAATAACTCCGACAAACATCTTGTTCAGTCCCCACGACGCGGCAGCTTCATTCATGCTGTGAATCAGGAGCTCTGCTTCCCACGCGACGAATGCGGTGGCGACACCGAGGACGAGATAGGCCTTCCCCTTGGTCCAGTGCGGCGGTTCTTCTTCCTCCTCTTCGCCACCTCGGAAAAGGTCCTGATGGGTCTTTAGCGAGAAGAGCAGGCTTCCCAGGTATAGCGCGATGAGAATGCCGGATACCCACAGGCTGAGGTTCTCTACTCTCGGATTAGCCGCGGTGTCCGGGGTGCCGGGTATAGCATGGACGAAAAGCGAGGGCGTGAAGATTGCAATGACGGCCAGCATCAGCATCACGCTGTGGACCCCGGCTACGCTCTGGCTGAACTTCTGCGTCTTGTATTTCAGCCCTCCCAGGAAGACGGAGAGACCAAGCACGAGGAGGATGTTGCCGATGATCGATCCGGCGATGGATGCCCGTACCAGATCCAGTTCGCCGGCGCGGATGGCGAAGATCGTGATGATGAGCTCCGCGGCGTTACCGAAAGTCGCGTTGAGCAGACCTCCTACAGACGGGCCGAAGTACTTCGCCAGCTCCTCCGTGGCAGTCCCCATATATCCGGCGAGCGGAATCACCGCGAGGCAAGCCGTAAGAAAAACCCAGGTCTCACCGACGTGCAGGAAATGCAGGGCAGTGCTGATAGGGACGAAAAGGAGGAGGGCGGCAAGCAGATTCATCGGTGTTCGTGGCATTTTACCCGGATTGCAGCTTGCGGGTGCTCCCATTTTTCTAGAGCACTCGCCACCAGGGGGCAGCCAATACGTCCGCCGTCAGCCACTCCACGGAATCGCCGGTGTGGAGCAGAAGGCCGGGCAGCGAACGATCGGCATATTCTCTTCGGAAGCTACGGAGATTCGAGGCGTCGCTCAACCGCGGCCGTCTGCCTGCCTTCACCTCGATCGGGAGAAGTCGATCAGGGGTTTCTATCACGAAGTCAACTTCCTCGCCGGTCGTAGTGCGCCAGTAGAGCAGCTCGGCCCGGCCGGCACGCCCGTCCCGCCAGGTAAGCAAATCGCTGAGGACCAGGTTTTCGAGGTGAGACCCTTCCGGTTCCGAGACTGCCGCCAAATGCGAGGCTAGACCGACATCGCCCCAGTAGAGCTTCGGCGACTTCACGAGCCGCTTTGTTCGGTTGACCGAATAGGCGGGTACTCGGACAAGGAGATAGGATGTCTCCAACAGATTGAGATAGCGGTGGACGGTGGGCTGTGGCAGGGCGGCGTCGCGGCCCATTTCGGTCTGGTTCGTCACCTGCCCTATCCGGTGGCACGCCACGCGCATCAAGCGTCGAAAGTCCGGAAGCGCCGAGATGTTCGCCAGTGTCTGCAGGTCCCGTTCGAGGTAGGACCTGGTGTACCCATCGAACCAGAGCGCCCTCTCGGCAGGTTCTTTCATGTGGACGGCGGGAGTGGGGAATCCGCCCCGCAGGGCAAGCTCGCGCCAATCTTCTTCGCCCGCATCGTCGGCTCGGATCCGGTCCACCCATTCCGACGGGTCGGAATGGAGCAGCTCTTCCCATAGCCCGCATCGCCCGAATCCGCGCTGCTCGCGGCGGGTCATGGGCCAGAGCGTGAGGAAGCTGGCGCGGCCGGCGAGCGACTCGCTCACCGTTCGCATCAGCAGCAGGTTAGCCGAGCCGGTGAGCAGGAACTGACCGGGCTGTCTGTTGCGGTCGATGGACCGCTTCACGGCGAGAAGCAAATCAGGTTCCCTCTGGACCTCATCGAGCGTGATCGGTTCGAGGCTTTCGACCAGCGATTCCGGGTCGCGGCGGGCAAGGTCCAGTACGTCCAGATCGTCCAGGCTGAGTAACCGGCGCGGTCCGGGCGTCCTTTCCCCGGCCAGCGTGCTCTTTCCGGTCTGTCGCGCGCCGGTGACGATGATGGCCGGCATGGCGCGAAGACTCGTCGCCAGCATCATTTCCAGGTGACGAGGAAGTGTAATATCATTCACATCATGAATGATATTCATTCATGCCGTGAAAGTCAATAGCGATATTTCCCTTAAGAGCGGGATTCGTCGATCAGATTCGTTCGAAGTTGGCGGTGAAGTGGCGGAGGAAGGGCGCCTGGTGGGTGAATCGGAGGCCGGTCACGGAGTCGCGACGGGAGAAGGTCTCCAGGACCACCTCGGCGACGTAATCCACATGGCTCTGGGTGTAGACCCTACGCGGAATCGCCAGCCGGACGAGGTCCATCGCGGCGAAGTCTTCCGTTCCGCTTTCCGGGTTCCGTTTTCCGAACATCACGCTGCCGATCTCGACGCCGCGGATTCCGCCACGCTCGTACAACGCGCAGACGAGCGCCTGGCCCGGGTATTGCTCGACCGGAATCTGCGGGAGGAAGGCGCGGGCATCGATGTACACAGCGTGGCCGCCGGGCGGCTCGACCATGGTGATTCCGCCATCACGCAGCTTGGCCGCGAAGTACTGTACGCAGGCATGCCGGTATTCGAGATAGCGCTCGTCCAGCACTTCATTCAGGCCGACCGCAAGGGCTTCCAGGTCCCTCGCCGCCAGACCGCCGTACGTGGGGAAACCTTCTGTCAGAATCAGGACGTTGCGCGCCCGCTCGGCAAGACCGTCATCGTTGAGCGCCAGGAATCCGCCGATGTTGGAGAGGCCGTCCTTCTTCCCAGAGAACGTGGCGCCGTCGCAATAGGTGAACATCTCCTGGGCTATTTCTCGCGGAGTTTTATCGAAGTAGCCCGGCTCGCGCATTTTGATAAAGTAGGCGTTCTCGGCGAACCGGCACGCGTCGAGGATGAAGGGGATTCCGTGGTCGTGCAGCGTCTCCGATACGGCGCGGATGTTCTCCATGGAAACCGGCTGCCCGCCGCCGGTGTTGTTGGTGACCGTTAACATCCCGAACGGAATCCGGCCGCCGTGCTTGCGGAGGGCTTGCTCCAGTTTTTCGATGTCTAGGTTTCCCTTGAACGGGTGCTGGGAGGACGGAATCCGGCCCTCGTCTATCACCAGGTCCAGAGCCTCCGCGCCGACGTATTCGATATTGGCGCGCGTGGTGTCGAAGTGATTGTTGCTGGGGATGATCTTGCCGCTTCCCGCTGCGACGTGGCAGAGGATGTGTTCGGCCGCGCGTCCCTGGTGCGTCGGGATGATGTGACGGAATCCGGTCAGCTCACGGACGACCGTCTCGAATTTGAAGAAACTGCGCCCGCCTGCGTAGCTCTCGTCCGCCACCATCATCGCGCCCCACTGCGCGGCCGACATGGCGGACGTGCCGCTGTCGGTGAGGAGATCGATCAGGATGTCTTCAGCGTGGATCAGGAACGGGTTGTAATGCGCCGCAGCCAGAATCCGCGCCCGCTCCTCCGGCGTGGTAAACCGGATCGGCTCCACCATCTTGATCTTGAACGGCTCGATGATCGTGCGCATGAAGCTGTGTGTGTGGTTAGGTGTGTGGGGGAGGACTGCAAACCGGTTGCCTACTTTTCGGCCTGCTGCCAGAAGCGTATGGTGTTGAGGATGAAGGCGACGTCCTTCTCAAGCTTCTTGTAGGTTTCTTTGTTGGAGTACTTCATGCTGATCTCGGCGGCGGATTTGTCTTTCCAGAGGCCGATGTGGTCCCAGTGCATGTTCTCCCGCGAGGTGTACTTGTAGATCGCGCGTCTGGTAATGGACTCTAACCCGCGCCCCGTCTTCCCTTTGACATAGCTGGAATCCGATCCTTCGAGGATGCGATCCGGTTTCAGCGTCCGCTCCACATCGGCCCGGAACGAGGCTTCGTAGGTGGGGTGCGTCCGTTCCCATCTGCCGGTCATCATTCGGAGGAATATGTTGCAGAACTCGTTCGGGTCGCCGTCTTCCTTCAATTCCTTGTTGACAATGGAAGCCAGGCCACTCGCTTCGACGGTATAGACCCATCCATCGGGCAGCGTGATCTCGATGTCGTACAGGCGGTGACGAGGCAAGTTACTGGCCGGAGGCTCGGGCTGGGCGCCAGGGAGTTTGGCAGTCTGAAGGATCATCTCCACGTCGCCCTTCCACTGGGCGAAGACTTCCGGGCTGGAGTAGTTGACCTTGGCCATGTACATATCTTTGTCGAAGCCAAGACCTGCGTAGAAATAGTACGTCTTCTTGCCGTTTTCTTCGACGTAAGTTGTACGGCCCAACATGTCCAGGCCGGCCTTCGTCTTGCCGGACTCAGACTTGCCTTCATTGAGGATCGCCTGCTTGGCGAGTTGTTTCTCCACGAAGTCCTGGAAGTACTGGGAAAAAGTCGCCCGCGTCAGGTCCGCATGGTCCCATATTTCCAGGGACAGGTAATCGGCGCGGGAAGCCACGCCGCTGTACTCTTCCGGTACCAATCGCCCCAAATTGCTGTATGGCGCCGTGTATTTCCACCCCTCCGGCTGAATGATCTCCAGCTTCTTGACCATTCGCGTGCGGGCAGGTTTGCTCGGTTCCGCTGGCTGCGCGGACACTTTTCCCGAATTCGCAATCAACTCTTGTGCTGAGACTTTCGGCCCTGTCCATGCCACCGGGATGAAGAGAAACTCGCCCTCTGTGTCGTAACTGCCCATGGAGGGGAGCTGCTTTCCCCGGCTCAGGTTGCCGACGGCCACCTTTACATCCGCGTAGAGCTCGGAGGCTGTGAACACGTCGTCTTCGGTGGCGCGCGCCTTCAATCGTTCCAGGAGTTTGCCCGTAAACGCACCGTGGCCGACCTGTGCGAGCTCGAGCGATATCTGCCCTTTGCCGCCCGCGGTCATCACCTGGCGGGCGCGCGTGGCGGATAACTGGGCGAGGGTCTGCTCGCTGATCGCCTCCCGGCCGCGGGCATTTGTGAGTAGTCCACTGTAGCAGGCGTCCGCCACCACCAACACGTGCTTCGCAGGACTCGGCCCCAGAAATCCCCAGACCGTCTCCATCGGGAGGCAGGTCGACAGGTAGGGACCCGCGTTATTGAAGTCGTTGAGGTCCACCTTGGCGTCGTGCGGAATCAGGAAACCCATGTCGCCGCCACCGGGGAGCTTCACCGTCTGCCCGTGGCCCGAGAAATAGACCAGGACTCTGTCCTCCGGTGCAACCTTGCGGTTATCCGCCAAATCGGCGAGAGCTGCGCGGATTCCGGCCAGCGTGGCGTCCTTGTCCATCAGCAACCGCACGTTGCCTGGTGGGAATCCGTAAGACTTTACCAGCGTCTCGGCCATGGCTTTGACATCGTTAAGCGCGTACTCCAGGTCCTTGCCGGGCATTCCGGGGTAGCGGTTAATCCCGATGAGCAGCGCATGCGAGCCGGCATAAACTGCCTTCCCCTTCAGCGGGCCCGTTACCGGGACGATCACGAGTGTCTTCGGCTTATCCTGCGCGTTCGAGCCGGCGATTAAAATAAACAGCGCGCACAGACCTGCGATGCCGGCGGCCGCGCGCGTCAAAAAGGGTCTTGGCATAGAGTGAATCGACTCCAATTATTCTGCAACCAGGCGGATGCTGTTCAGTATCTGCTTGATCTCGGGCTCGAGCTTCTTGTAGATCTCTTGGTTGGGAGTTTGCAGGTAGACGAGCGCCAGCATCTTAGAGCCGTGGATTCCGTAATGGTCCCAGTAAACGTTCTTGCCGCTGACTTTGTAGATTGTCTTGCGGGTCAGCAGGTCCAGGCCGGAGTCCGTCTTTCCCGGGATGTATCCGCCGTCCTCGACAAGGTTGGCCTTGGTGCGCAGGGCTTCCTCGACGAGCGTCACGGAAAAGTCGTTCCACGATGAGCTGGGGCGCTGCTTCCAGAGCCGGTTTACATCGCGAATAGTTACCTTGAGGTAGTGGTCGGCGCCACCGGAATCATTGATCTCGGGTTTGCGCAGGCTGGCAGTTTGGCTCACCTCTCCATACATTTCCCAGCCGGGAGGAAGAGTTATCTCTACCGCGCCGATCCTCTTCACGCGACTTTGAGCGTCTGGCGCTTTCGGCTTGTCGGGTACGACGGATTCCGGAGTCTGTGTTGGTTTGGCAATCAGCTCCTGCGCGGAGAATGCAGGGCCAGTCCAGGCGACCGGGATGAAAAGGAACTGGCCTTCGGTATCGTAGCTGCCGATCACCGGCTGCTGCTTGCCCTTGCTGAGGTTACTTACTGCGATCTGGACGTCCGCATGCAGCTCGGCGGCGGTAAACACATCATCCTCCGCCGCGCGCGCTTTCAAACGCTCCAGCATCTTAGCCGTGAACGCGCCGTGGCCCACCTGGGCCAGCTCGAAGGAGACCTGACCTTTTTGGCCGGCCGTCATCACCTGTCGCGCACGGGTTACCGCAAGCTGCGACAGCGTGTCTTCGCTGATCCGCTCCCTTCCACGTGATTGCGCCAGCAGGCCGCTGTAGCAGGAATCCGCGATCACCAGGATATGCTTAGCGGCGGACGGGCCGAGGTAATCCCACAACTGGCTCATCGGCAGACAAGAGGCCAGATAAGGCGCCGCGTTCTGAAAGTCGTTCAGATCCACTTTCGCGTCGTGAGGAATGAGGAAACCCATCTCCCCGCCCGCTCCGAGCTTGACCGTCTGTCCGTGTCCCGAAAAGTATACGAGGACGCGGTCTTCGGGACCCACTCGCCGCGAATCCGCGAGGTCTACCAGGGCGGCCTTGATTCCGGCGAGTGAAGCCTGGGCGTCGGTCAGGATACGCACGTAATCGGGCCGGAATCCGTAGCTCTTCACGAGGACGTCGGCCATGTCCAGGACGTCATTGAGCGCAAACTGCAGGTCCTTGCCGGGCATACTGGGATACCGGTTGACGCCGACCAAGAGGGCATGCGACTTCGCATAGACCGGCTTTCCCTTAAGGGGGCCGGACGTAGGCACGAGGGCGAGGGTTTTCGGAGTGTCCTGGGTCTGAGCGACGGCGGCAAAAAGGAGTGCGAGAACACCAGTGATTGCGGACGACAGGAAAACGGCTTTGCGCATGTCAAACCTCAACGATGTAAACGGATTCCGGAGTACGCACTATTCTACAGGAATTTCGTTCTCACAAGGCCGTGAAAGAGTTCGCAGACTGCGCGCGGAATCCTCTTCCTCTTCACGCACCGGTATACTGAAACACGCAAGTAACCGGACTCCGATCAGATGCCCAAACGCCTAATTTTAGCCTCAGCGTCTCCCAGACGGAAGGAGGTTCTGGAGTGCCTCGGTTTGCCATTCGAGATAATTCCGAGCACCATCGATGAGTCAACTGAGTCCGAAGTGAACGCTCCCACGCTGGCCAAGATTCTCGCCGTGAACAAAGCGAACGATGTTGCCGACCGCGTTTGGAATACTCCTTTCCACGAGTCCGGAAAATGGCGCGACCCGCTCGTAGTACTCGGTTGTGACACGATAGTGGTCACCGATCGAACGGATGGACCGAGCATTCTAGGTAAGCCGACCAGCGGTGAGGACGCGAAACGCATGTTGGGCTTGTTATCGGGCGGAATCCACACAGTCTACACTGGCGTGTCGATCGTAACTCGCGACTGGCCCCGGGAATGGCTCGCTGCAGCAAAGGTGATGGATACGCAGGTTCAGTTTCGCGAGCTTTCGCCCGCGATCATCGATTGGTACGTGGCGACCGGGGAGCCGTTCGACAAGGCGGGTGCTTACGGAATCCAAGGGCATGCTTCGGTCTTTGTGGAAGCTGTGTATGGCGACTACTTCAATGTGGTTGGGCTGCCCATCTCGACGGTGGCGAAGATGCTGGAAGAGATCGGAATCAAATGGTGGCGGGGTGCGGCGGCGCTGGAGTAGGGTCTCCTAAATAGGCGAAACGATTAACGGTGTAGAATAGTCCCAAATCACGATGCTTACATTCCATTTGCAGAATCGGAATCTCCTCAGGTATTCGGCGGCGGCTCTGGCGGCCGGGGCTCTTGCTTGTGTCTCGTTGTTGGCGCGGGCGCAGGAGGCAGATTCCGTTCCGAAGGTGGATTGGAACGCGGCGAAGCAGTTCTGGTGCTTTAAGTCGCCCGTCGCGTATCGCCGGCCGGTGGTGAAGAACAAGCAGTGGTCACGGCGCGCGGTAGACGCATTCATTTTGGCAGCGCTGGAGCGGGAGAAGCTTTCACCCGCGGCTGACGCGGATAAGCGGACACTTATTCGTCGCCTCACTTTGGACCTGACCGGGCTCCCTGCCACCCCGGAAGAGACGGATTCGTTCCTGGGCAACACCCGGAGAGACTCGTACGTGACACTTGTGGAGCGGCTGCTTGCATCCCCTCGGTACGGCGAGCGGATGGGGAGTATGTGGCTGCCGCTTGCTCGATTTGGGGAGGACCAGGCCCACCAGGTGGGAAGCGATACCAAGTTCTTCTATCCGAACGCCTACAAGTACCGGAACTGGGTCATCGACGCTTTCAACCGCGACCTGCCCTACAATCAGTTCATCAAGCTCCAACTCGCCGCCGACCGCTACCTCGAAGTTCGACCTACCTCCGCGCCCGAAGCCACCGAAGAGGGCGACGTGCCGGAATCCGAAGCCGATAAGCTCAGCGCCCAACGCCCACCTCTCAACGCCCCTAATCCCACCGACCTCGCCGCCCTCGGATTCCTGGGTCTCGGCCCCAAGTACTACAACCGCGGCAAGATCGAAGTGATGGCGGACGAGTGGGAAGACCGGGTCGATACCGTGTCACGCACGTTCCTCGGACTCACGGTCGCCTGCGCGCGCTGTCACGACCACAAGTTCGAACCGGTCACCCAGCGAGACTACTACGCCCTGGCCGGAGTCTTCGCCAGCACGAGGATGATCAACCGCCGCCCGGATGGATTGGCCGAAAAGACCAACGTGATGGCGGATAAGATGGATTCCAACACGCTGCACGTGGTAGAAGATGGACCGCCCTCCAACCTGAACGTGTTTCTCCGCGGCAACCCCGAGAGCAAAGGACCCGTAGCCGACCGGCGGTTCCTGCAGGTGCTCTCACCGGCGGAACCACAGCCGTTCAAAGATGGCAGCGGTCGCAAAGAACTGGCGGAACTGATCGCCGACCGACGGAATCCGCTCACCGCCCGCGTGATCGTCAACCGTGTGTGGGGCCTCTTCTTCGGACAGCCCCTCGTCGATACTCCCAGCAATCTCGGCCGTTCCGGCTCGACCCCCACTCACCCCGAGCTCCTGGATGATCTGGCCGTCCGGTTCATGGACAACGGATGGTCCATCAAGTGGCTCGTTCGAGAGATTGTGCATTCGTCCACGTATCGGCAGGCCTCCAATGCCGGCGGTCAGAAGGAGGTCGGACAAGTCAGACTTGTCGGACAGAATGCCCCAGACGCCGCGAACCGGCTGCTTGCTCGGATGCCCCGGCGGCGGTTGAGCGTGGAGCAGTGGCGGGATTCCGTGCTGTTCGTTGCTGGGAATCTGAAGTGGGAGGGCGGGAAGTCTGCCGAATTGAGCGATCCGGCGAACAATCTGAGAACGGTATATGGATACGTCAGCCGGCTTAAGCTGAATGACTTCCTCGCGCTATTCGACTACCCTGATGCCAACGTGCACGCCGAGAAGCGCTCGGTCACCACAACCGCCACCCAGAAGCTTTTCATGCTCAACAGCCCGTTTATCGTTACCCAGGCGGACGCCCTGGCCGCGCGTCTCACTTCAGAAGCGCCGGAGAACGACGAATCGCGGATCAAGCGAGCATACAAGTTGTTATTCTCCCGAGAGCCCGCGAAGAGCGAGGTGGAAATTGCTCTTGAGTTCTTGCGACGACCCGAGGCGCCGCAGATGAAGCGGCTCGCGCAGTATTCGCAGATTCTGCTCGCTTCCAACGAGATGCTGTACCTGGATTGAGGGGACAGATTCCGCCGATGCAAGACAATGGAACACCCGGCATGACCCGTCGCGAAGCGCTCTGCAAGATGTGCGCCGGATTCGGCATGGTCGGCCTTGGCAGTCTGTTGAGCCAGGTAGCCGCCGCGGATCCGATTGCCGGAATCGAAAGCGCAAAGTCCCTTCATTTCGCACCGAGAGCGAAACGGGTCATCTTCCTCTTTCTGAACGGCGGGCCCTCGCACGTCGATACGTTCGACCCTAAGCCCGCGCTCAAGCGGTATGAGGGCCAGCAGCCAACCGGCAAGCTCTACAAGATGAGCAAGGGCTCCGGATACATGCCCTCGCCTCTCAATTTTGCGCGCCACGGTCAGAGCGGAATCGAAGTCAGCGATTCCCTGCCCAACCTCGCGAGGATCATCGACGACTGCTGCGTCATCCGCTCGATGCGCACCGACGTGCCGAACCACGAGCCCGCGCTCCTCCAGATGCACACCGGGAACGTCCAGCCCATCCGGCCCTCCATCGGCTCATGGATGCTCTACGGGCTTGGCACCGAAAATCAGAGTTTGCCGGGGTATGTCGTTCTGCGGCCCAGCCCCAAGATCGTCGTCGGTCCCGCGCTTTGGAGCAACAGCTTTCTCCCGGCGGAGTTCCAGGCCACCAGCGTGATCACTTCCGACATGCAGGTAGACAAGCTCGTCGCCAACGTGCGGAATCCGAAGCTCTCCGAGCCACAGCAGCGCGAGCAGTTAGATCTGCTCGAACGGCTAAACCGGCTCCACATGCAGCAGCGAAACGGCGATTCCGAGCTGGACGGCCAGATCAAGGCGATGGAGACGGCATTCCGGATGCAGAAGCAGGCAATGCAGACTTTCGACATCAGTCATGAGCCGGAGCACATCCGCAAGATGTATCCTGACACGATTTTCGGCCGCTCCTGTATCCTGGCGCGACGGTTGGTGGAGGACGGCGTCCGGTTCGTAACCGTGTATTACACCAGCGACAAAGACAACCAGCCGTGGGACACGCACGCCAACCACGACGAGCGCCACAAACAGCTCTGCGCCGACGGCGACCGCGCCGCCGCCGCGCTTATCACCGATCTCAAGTCGCGTGGTTTGCTGGAGGATACGCTAGTCATCTGGGGCGGAGAGTTCGGCCGCACACCCTACGCCGAGAACCAGGAAAAGAAGACGGCCGGCCGCGACCATCACCACACCGCGTTCTCGATGCTGCTTGCCGGAGGCGGAGTCAAGGGCGGAACAGTATACGGAACTACGGACGAGTTCGGCCTGAACGTCGCGGAGAATCCAGTCCACGTCCACGACCTACACGCGACTATCCTCCACCTCCTCGGAATCGACCACGAAAAGCTGACCTACCACTACTCCGGCCGAGACTTCCGCCTCACCGACGTCCACGGCCGCGTAGTCAAGGATATTCTTGCGTGAAGTACCTCCGCCGGTTCGTGGGAAGCGTCGACACAGGTCCACCGATCAAGCGAAACTACTTGATGGGCTTGTGAGAAAGGGTGGAACATGTCCGCTGTTGTCATGGAAATTGAAGTGCCGTCGGAGCTAAGCGAATTCCGGATTCCGGACGGGGTACAACAGCGGCTGCAGGATCTGCTCGATCGACAGGATCAAGGCGAAACGCTAACGCTCGCGGAAACAAAGGAAGCGGAGGGACTCGTCGACTTATCCGAATTACTTTCCTTACTTCGCCTGCGAGCCAGGAGAGTATCCGGGCCAGCCGACCAGCTTTGAACGTGATCCCGGCAGCCCTGCGGCGTCTTGTGGTAAACCGCGCTGAGGGTCGCTGTGAGTACTGCCAGTTGTCGCAGGAGGGCCAGGAAGCTGTCTTCCATATCGACCACGTAATTCCGAGGAAATCGGGTGGTCGCACCGAGGCCTCGAATCTGGCCCTTGCCTGTGTATCCTGTTCTCTGCGCAAAGGGGACAGGCGATCAGTTCCGAATCCGGAAACAGGCGTCGATACGCCGCTGTTCGACCCGCGGAATCACTCCTGGCGGGGCCACTTTGCCTGGGAGGGAGTGGTTCTGAAAGGTCTGACGCCGATAGGGCGTGCGACCATTGAAGCGTTGAAGATGAATCGCCCGATCATTATGGCAATTCGCCGCGAAGAGCAATTCCACGGTCGTCATGCAGATGCGCCCGCGGATGAGCCGTAGATGCGATTCCATTGCTTCGGCCCCAACGTTTCGGAGAATCCGGTCCAAGTCCATTATTTGCATGCGAGCTACTCGCATGAGGTCTAAAGTCTTCATTGTCATCGTTGCTGCGTTCGCAACCTCCACGTCAATGTTTGCCCAGGAGAAGCTTCGAGACAAGACGCTCATAGCGTGGGTAGCTCCGGCGAATCTGGACCAGCGGGGCGGCAGCGTCCTCACGATCGACGACCGGCAATCCCGATTCGACGGAATCATCTTCGGAGAGCTTGCCCGCGCAAGATGGATGGCCGGGAGCGAGAACTTCAACCGGACTCGCCGCGATCAGGCTGCATGGGCGGAGGAGACCGCAAGTGCCGGCCGGATCGTCCAGATCGCCGTCATTTATCGCGACCGGACAATCACGATCGTCCGGGACGGCCAGCCCATCGCGAATTACGAACTGGAAACCGGAAAGCAGCCGCTTGAATTCGGTTCGAATGCGGTCGTGATCGCCGGCATGCGCCATCTCGATCAAGGCGATGAGTCGCATTTTGCGGGTGAAATCGAAGAACTTCGCGTTTATGACACGCCCTTATCTCCGGAGCAGCTTCGCAGCTTAAAACCGAACGATTCGGCCGGCCCACACCCATGGGCACTCTGGGATTTCGAAAGTGACTCGCGCGAGAAGTCCGGGCGGTTCGCGGCCACGCGGCTTTCGGGTGGAGCCCGCATAAAGCAAGGCAGGCTGGTTCTGGACGGGAAGACGGGAGCGATGTTTGCCGCGCGAACCGAATCCGAGCTGGAACGAATGGTCCCTCCGGGGCCGCCGATTCCGCCGGACGTGATCGAGAACGTTAGGCGATTCCGGAATCGCCTGCTAGCGGATAAGGACCGGCCGGCCTACCACTTCGTCATCCCTGAAGATTACGCAATGCCGTTCGATCCAAACGGGGCGATCTTCTGGAAGGGGCGGTACCACCTCTTCTACATCTACCAGGAGCGCGGCGCTCATAGTTACGGGCATGTCTCGAGTGTCGACCTGATTCACTGGCGTCACCATCCGCCCGCGTTCGTGCCCAAAGCGGCGGAACCGGACAAAGGCATGTTCAGCGGCAACTGCTTCGTCGACCGGGATGGCCGGGCCACCATGCTCTATCACGGAGTCGACGCCGGGAACTGCATCGCGACGAGTACGGATGAGCTTCTGGAAAGTTGGACTAAGCTCCCGTCGAATCCGATCGTTCCCAACCCTCCACCGGGCGCGCTGTTTCGGTCCTGGGACCCGCACGGCTGGAAGGAAGGCAACACTTACTACGCCATCTTCGGCGGAGAACGTGCAGCGGTCTTCAAGGCGCAGAATCTGAACCAATGGACGTACGTGGGAGATCTGCTGCACCATTCGGTTCCAGGAGTAGACTTGCGGGAGGACATCTCCTGTCCTGATCTCTTTACGATCGGTGGAAAGCGGGTGCTGGTGTGTATCAGCCACCGGCTGGGCGCCCGCTACTACGTGGGCGAATGGAAGGACGAGCAGTTCCACCCCGAAGTCCACGAACGGATGAGCTGGTCGGACAATCTTTACTTCGCTCCTGAATCCCTAGAAGACCCGAAAGGCCGGAGAATTATGTGGGCCTGGGTATTCGACCAGAGGTCGGGTCCGGCCCGAAAGGCGAGCGGCTGGTCCGGCGAAATGGCGCTGCCGCGAGAGCTAACCCTTGGCCCGGACAATCGACTGCGGATGCGACCGGTGGAGGAGTTGAAGCGCCTCCGCTATGATAAGCGAACGTTCGGACCATTCGATCTAGCGACAGACAGCGAAAAGATAGTCGACGGGCTGACCGGGGACACGCTGGAATTGGAGGTCGAGATCGAGCCTCGGGGCGCAGCGAAATTCGGACTGCATGTGCGCCGCTCTCCGGACGGCTCGGAGAAGATGTCGGTCTATGTCGATAAGGAGCATAAACGCTTCGGGATCAATCAGGAGGCCGGGCCTTTCCAGTCGGACGCCAAGGCGGTTACAATACGAGTATTCTTGGATCGCTCGATTGTCGAAGCGTTCGCGGAAGACCGGCAGGCCGTGGTGCGCCGATGCTATCCGTCCCGAACCGATTCGCTCGGGATATCCGTGTTTTCAGTCGGCGGCCCGGCGCGGATACGACGCCTGACCGCCTGGAAGATGTTTCCCTCCAATCCGTTCTAGTCCGGGGAGGTGAATCGCCGCAATGGCGGGAACCTGCGCTCCTATGCTGAAGATACGTGGCTCAAGAGTAACCGGTATTGTCATCGCGCTGTGCGCGCTGGCCGTGATTACTTGCGCGTCGGCCTTTTCGCTGGATGCCCAGCCGCGCGCCTCTGCCGCCTCGCATTGGGCGTTCCAACCGCTCCGGCGCCCCGCAGTTCCCGCAATCCAAAATCCAAAATCCAAAGTCCAAAATCCCATTGACGTATTCGTCATCTCCCGTCTAACGGCTAAAGGTTTAACGCTATCTCCGGGTGCCGACCGACGCACGCTGATACGACGGCTTAATTTCGATCTGATTGGGCTGCCCCCGACGCCGGAAGAACTTGATTCCTTCCTGGTAGATCGGTTGGACAAGGCTTATGAAAAGCTGGTGGACCGGCTGTTGGCTTCGCCGCACTATGGGGAGCGATGGGGGCGGCATTGGCTTGATGTGGCCCGCTATGCCGACAGCGACGGCCGAGAAGGCGATCGCGACCGGCTCACCGCCTATCACTATCGCGATTTCGTGATCAAAGCACTGAACGAGGACATGCCCTTCGATCGATTCGTGCGCTGGCAGCTCGCCGGCGACGAGTACGAGCCGGATAACCTGGTGGCGATCGCAGCCACTGGATTCATCATCGCCGGACCCCATGCGGTGCTCCCTGGCAATCTCCTGGGGGAAGAAAAGATCCGCGAGCGATACAACGATCTCGACGACATGATCTCCACCACCGGACAGGCTTTCCTTGCCCTGACGGCCGGCTGCGCCCGCTGCCACGACCACAAGTACGATCCCATTTCCATCCGTGACTACTACCAATTGGCGGCCATCTTCAACTCGGCCGATCGAGGGGAAGCGCCCCGCATTCCGCACCGTGAAATCGCGAAATGGCAGAAAGAGCAAGCAGAGTGGATGGCGGAGCTTGAGGCAGCTAAGAAGGAGAAGAACGCGGCCAAAGTCAAGGAGATCGAAGCGAGAAAGTCGTCTACTCCGACTACGTACGCCATGATCGACCTCGGGCCGAATCCGGCCGAAAGCTGGCTGCTCGAACGCGGAAACATGTTTGCGAAAAAGGAGAAGGTCCAGATGGGCTTTATCTCCTCGCTCACCCGGAATCGGACCGTGACCGCCTACTGGGAAGCCGCCAAAGCGAAGGGAATCCGTACGGACACGAGCTATCAGCGGATGGCGCTGGCCGATTGGATCACGAACCTAAAGGATGGCCCCGGCGCTCTGTTGGCCCGCGTGGCTGTTAACCGCCTCTGGCAGAACCACTTCGGCGAAGGCCTCGTCCGCACCGTCAATGACTTCGGCCGCCGCGCCGACCCGCCCACGCATCCGGAGCTGCTGGAGTGGCTGGCGGCGGAACTGGTCAATCCGAGCGTTAAGCCTGAAGCGTCAAGCGTTAAAGGATCCGGGTCTGAACGCTCAACGCTCAACGCTCAACGCTGGTCCCTAAAACACATTCACCGTCTCATCGTCACCAGCGACACCTATCGCCAGTCATCAGTCATTCCGCAATCCGCAATCCGCAATCCGCAATCGATCGATCCGGAGAATCGGCTCTTATGGCGGAGGCGGCCGTGGCGGATCGAGTCCGAGGCGTACCGCGATTCGATGCTTGCTATCGCCGGGACGCTTAACCGGGAGATGTTTGGTCCTGCATTCAAGCCGCCGATTCCGCCCGAAGCGATGCTGGCTCGAAACGTGCAAAGCCCCTATCCCGCCGACGCGAAGGACTCGCCGGAAACGCGGCGGCGCACCGTCTACATGTTTACCAAACGCGTGATACCGGTTCCCCTGCTGCAGGTGTTCGACGGTCCGGATGCATCTGCAAGCTGTGGGAGGCGGAACGTGACCACGGTCGCGCCGCAGGCATTAGCCGTTCTGAATGAGCCCTTTGTTCGCCTGCGCTCGGAGGAGTTTGCAAAACGACTGATTCTTGAGGCCGGTAAGGATGCATCCGGCCAGATTCAGCGCGCTTATCGCCTTGCCCTCGGTCGCCCGCCCACCGCTCGCGAGCTAAACTCATCGCGACATTTTCTCGAAGTTCAGGTTAGGCGGCGTGCGGAACGAGACAAGGCGGCGGACCCGAATCTGCTCGCCCTCACCGACTTCGCGCAGGTACTCTTCGGCTTAAACGAGTTCCTATACGTGGATTAAGATTCCTATGGACAGTCACTGTGGTCGATATCAGCGCGTTCTGAACCGGAGGGACTTCCTCAAGAAGGCCGGGGCAGGCTTCGGCATGCTCGCCCTTGCGGACCTATTGGGGGGCGAAAACGCTCTCGCCAATCCGCAATCCGCAATCCGCAATCCGCAATCGCAGGATCCGATGGCGCCGCGGGCCCCGCACTACACTCCAAGGGCGAAGAGCATCATCTGGCTCTTCATGGAAGGCGGGCCGAGCGGTGTGGACCTCTTCGATCCGAAGCCGGAGCTGACGAAGCGGCACGGGCAGAAGTTCGATATCGACGTCTTCAACGGGAACCCCGGGCC
>JBKJZI010000193.1:0-22213 GCA_046715155.1 Chthonomonadales bacterium
AGCAGAATCCGGGCGGCTTTGACGTACATCGAGGTGATGGTCTCCACGTCGCGCGGGGTGGCGCCGAGGGCGATGAAGCCGTGGTTCTCCATCAGGATCACCTTTGGCGCCATGTTGTGCTCGACGATGAATTCCTCGACCTGAGATTGAAGAAACCGCGCCAACGGAATCCCGGGATCGGTGTATTCGACGTAACAGACAGCGGGGCCGCAGCAGACGATCTCATCCGGAAAGAGCCGTCCGGCGACCGCATCACGAGACCGTTGCGAGCACAGGATTGCGTTGACCGCGACTGGATGTGTGTGTCCGATGAATCGAATGTCCGGAAGCGAGAGTAGATAGGCGTGAAGGAAGGTCTCAACGGACGGAAGGGGATTTTGGATTTTGGATTTTGGATTTTGGATTGAGCAGTGAACTAGCGCTTGTCTGACCTCGGAATCTGCGAGATCGGCTCCATTTAGCACTTGCAGGGCGCGATTCATCGAGACAAGCACGAAGCTGGATTCATCGGCGGTTCGCAGCTCTTTTCCGCTCGCTTTAACGAGGAAATTGGCGTCACCTACACGCGCGGAGGTATTGCCTTCGCCGAGGATGGCCAGGTCTCGCGACGGATCGCCGAGACTGCGGGATAGAGCGATGAGCTCTTGAAGAGTGTTTGAGACGTCGGACATGGGCAATTCTACCGGCATTTTAGCATAGCCGTGAGCGGGCGGGCAAACTGGAGGTGACGAAGGCGTGACCGTTGAATCGTGGGGTAGTATCCTTTCATGAAAGAAAGGCGAGGGGCATCCATGGCGACGGAGAAGCTAGTGACGCGGCGGCAGCTCCTGGGCGGAGCGGCGGCGGTAAGCATTCCTTACATCATTCCCAGCGGCGTGTTGGCCCAGAACGGCCGGCCCGGCGCGAATGACCGCATCGTCTTCGGCCATATCGGAATCGGAGGGATGGGACAGAGCCATGTCGTGGCCGATTCTTGCGCTGCGCTTTGCGACGTGGACGACACCAAGATCAAATCCGTCCTCGAAAACGTTAGGAAGCGGAATCCCAACGCGAACCCGGCGACCTATAAAGACTTTCGACAGGTGCTTGACCGCAAGGATATCGACGCCGTCACCATCGGGACCCCGGACCACTGGCATGCGGTCATGGCCGTCATGGCATGTCAGGCGGGCAAGGACGTCTACTCCGAGAAGCCGACCATGCGCACCATCGAAGAAGGCCGCGCGATGGTTAACGCCGCCCGAAAGTACAAGCGCGTGGTGCAGATCGGCATTCAGGGCCGCTCGAACAGCGAGGTCCACAAGGCTGCGGAATTCGTGCGAAACGGCGGAATAGGCAAGGTCAACAAGGTCGTTTTCTGGCACCCCATGAACTTCCAGGGCCAGTGGGCTCCGGAGGTCCCTGTTCCGCCGAACCTCGATTGGGAGATGTGGCTGGGCCCGATGCGCTACCGCCCATACACCCCGGATTACCATCCCTTCAACTTCCGATGGTACATGGATTCCGGCGGCGGATTTATCCGAGACCGCGGCAACCACGCCCTTTCCAGCATGAACCTGGTGCTGGATAACGACAACTACAATGGTCTTATCAACGTGGAGGCGGCAGGCACTGTCCAAACCGACAGCCAGCGCGACGCGCCGTACATGATGGATGTTATCTGGGAGTTCCCTAAAAGAGACCTGACGGTCACGTGGAGCCAACCGGGTGTTGCGAAGCCTCTCAAAGCCGGTGAGAAGCCTGGCGAATGGGGCGCGACCTACCATGGCGATCGCGATACTCTCGTACTGTTCGGCGGCGATGGAGGCGCGACCACGCATGAAAAGGCGCGCAGCTACCACGTCCCATCCGGCGGCGAAAAGACGCATCTGCACCCGACGACCCACAACGACGCCACCCAGCGCCATCGAGAGAACTGGTACCACTGCATCAAGACGCGCGAAAAGCCGGCCGGCGACGTAGAGATCGGCCGCCGCTCCTGCAACCTCTGCATCCTGGCCGTGATCGCCTACCGCCTGGGCCGCAAGGTGAACTTCGACGCCTCCAAAGACCAGTTCGTAAACGACCCCGAGGCCAATCGCCTCCTAAGCGAGCCCATGCGCTCTCCCTGGAGAATCTAAAGGGATGAGTGTACATTTCGAGGTGATGATGCAACCTGATGCCCCGCTCGACCCGTCCGTCCGGGACCTGCTGTACCAGATAAAGTTTGGTACGAACGTTCAGCGGAACGAGGCGATCGATTCTGCGCCGCTTCTGGGCACGAAGGCGATTCCCCAACTGGCGCGAGTTATGGCTGCCTGGAAGACGCCGGGCCAGTTGCGCGGCGCTCATGAGGCAATCAAGCGGATCGTCCTGAACGGCTACCGGGCGGGGGGAGAACAGTCGGCGGTCACCGCGGAGCTGCTCAAGCTCATCGGAAGCGACCAGTCCGAAAAGCTGCGCCGCGAGGCTCTCTATCTTCTCGGCTTTGCAAATAGCGCGGATTCCGTCCCCGCCTTAGCAGTTCTTCTTGACGACCCAATATTGCGGGAGGATGCCAGGATGGCGCTGGAGCGAAATTCCTCTCGTGAAGCGGAGTCGGCTCTTCGCACCGCGCAGCGCCGCTCGGAGGGCCGCTGGCGCAGCGCGCTCGATTACTCGGTTAGACGGCGTCGAATATCACTGAAGGACGTCGGCACGCGCCGCTACTAGCGTTCTTGACGTCAAGAACGGATGCTGACGGATTAGGACTCGCGGAATCGTACATAGATCACCTCGTCTGTTTGCTGTCCATCCTTGGTGACCGCGTTTCGATGGATGGCTTCGCGGCGGTATCCCGCTTTCTCCAGCACGCGCATCGAAGCCGCATTCCACCCGAAGACTCCGGCGTAGATGCGCGACAGGTCATGGTGGGCAAACGCGTAATCCGTGAGGGTTGTTAACGCCGCCGCGACGACTCCGCGTCCCCAATACGGTTCGCCCAGCCAGTAGCCGATCTCCGCGGTGCGCTTGTAGACGTCTTGCTGCAGAGTAAACCCGATTCCACCCACCGCGTGACAATCCACCTCGATGGCGAAGTTGGTCTCCGGCTCGCGTGAGCGGGCGTAGTCCAGCCAGTATTCGGCATCCGCGGGTGTGTATGGAAAGGGAAAGGCGTCGCGCAGATTCCGTGATACGTTCCGGTTGTTTGCGTAACGAACGAGGTCGGCTTTGTCGGTCTTCCTCCACGAGCGTACGAGGCACACTCCGGCGTCAAGGAGTATCTCCTCTCTCCGCTTCGCCATCTCTACGAATCCCTGGTTCGCCGCGCGATAGAATCACGGAGGAGCGCTGCAAGCTCGGAATCCAATAGGTCGAGCGCTTTTGCTTCGCAAGCCGCGCCGTCGGTATCCGCAACCTTCAACAGCGCCTCGCCAAGCTCGTAGCGGCATTCGGCGGAATCGGGCTCCATTCGCACGGCATTGCGGTATGCGGCGACCGCTTTCGCGGGCTGATTCAAGCGGCGGTGGGCACGACCGAGCGTTTGATAGGCTTCGGGGTTGTTCTGGACGAGGCAAACGGACTGCATCAGACTGCTGATCGCATCGCGATAATTCGCTGCTTCAAACTGTTCCATTCCGCGGAAGTGGAGATCGAGCGCACGTCCATAGAACGAGCGGTCGTCCTCAACGGATTCCGAAGCCTTCCCGGATTCCGCGGCGCTTTGCTTCCATCCAAACAGATCATATCCCGGTTCAGAAGGGCGCGTGCCTCTAATGGCCCTGACACTCCGTTTTTCCGACATTAACCGGCGATAGGCCGAATTGATCGCACGCAGACGGTCTTCCGCCTCGCGGCGTCTGCGATCGTCATCATGCACGCGGTCCGGATGCCAGCGCCGCGCGAGCGCCCGGTATGCCTTCTTGATTTCCTCCGGCGAGGCGTCAGGCTTTACACCCAGAACGACGCAGCTTCGAAACTCCTCATCCATTCCCGAATTCCTCGCCCCTGGATCTCATACTCGGCGCAACAATCAAGCGCGAACCGTATAAAGTCGAGGGTACCCCGCACGTCCCGTGATTCCGATTCTTCCTGAGGGACTTGCCTCCCAATAATTGCTCGTTCGATCACGGAGCCCATCGCTCACCCAGTGCCTCGCGGGCCCACATTGCGGCGGCAGGTCTCGAGGCGACCTCGCCTGTTTGGAGCGTGTAGAGGATGCGGCAGAGCGACAGGACCTCGGTTCTGAAGGATGGCGGGATCGGTAAGCCCGGGCTCGCCCCATTCACGCATCATGGAGTGCACCCCTAAAATGAGACACTGAGTTAACGAATGGTATCCTTCACGAAAGGAGCCATTCATGGCACTCAGACATCGTCAGTTTACCAAGGACTTCAAGCTCCACGTGCTGCGTGAAGTGGAGGGCCGGCTAGCCTTTGGCCCAAGCAGCGCGCGAACACGAATTGCACGGCCGCACGATCCTCGGTTGGCGCAAGCGCCACGAACAGTACGCGGAACAGGCTTTCCAAGACAACGGCCACTCCTACACAGACGGAGCTAAAATCGCCGAATTAGAGCGCAAGGTCGGTCAGCTCACGATGGCGACGGACCTCTTAAAAAAAGCGCTCTTGCAGCTCGAGGGACAACTCCCGCGAGCCGGCGGGAATGGGTCCGGCAGATGACCGCTACACTCGTCGAGGAGAGATCGTGCGACGGGGGATCAGAAGTAAGAGTCTGAAGGGCGGGCTTCTTCTGGCGAGGCCCTCGGAGTTCCTCAATTGTCCGTCGAACCGACCGAGCAATCGCCGCCCATCGACGACGTGCGTGCGTACCCCAATAACGTTCTTTATCAGATGTAACCCGCTCGCCAAACGTTCATTTGGTTAGAGTCCGATCGGGGGGTAGAGCAACAAAAGCGACCCAGTGAGCACGGAATTGTGCCTTCTGGGTCGCTTTTAGACTAAAAGAGCTGGGGCAGGACTCGAACCACCGAGTTCCGGACAATGAGCCCGATGAGCTACCGGACTGTCTGGCTTCATGTCTTCGGTTCAAGGTTATGAGCCCGACGAGCTAGCATCAAACCTAGTACCTCGTTGCAAAAGTCCACATAGTACCATTCGAGATTGATTTGGCCTGAAAACGTCGATACGGATTCTTGCAACTAGATACTAGAGTTCCCTTGAAGTCCACCGGAGGTTTCGCCTAGAACATTATGACTGCTCAGGAGAGCAGACGATGAACTGCGGTCTCCGGGCCCATCAAGATTTTGTCGGAACAGGACACTATTGCGGCCGTGATCCTGGATGAACTGGAAGACGAAAGACGCCGGGACGAAGTTGTCGCCCAATCTCAGGATCAACTCGCGAAGCTGGCCGAGAAGGTGCGCGAAAACATCCGCGCCGGACGGATCTCCGGTAGCACTCTGGACGACCTTTGAATTCGCGACTAACCGAGGAATTCCGCTTACTCTTCCCGAAACTGTCGGCGCACGTCCAGAATCAGGCGCGGAAAGCTTACCAGCTCTGGCAGCATAATCCCTCTCATCCCGGACTTCAGTTCAAGCCGATACAGCGGCGTGAAGGCATCTACTCAAAGCGATCACTCGAAACTGGAGGGCGTTGGGACTGGTCGAAGGCGATACTATAAACTGGTTCTGGATCGGCTCCCACTCTGAATATGACCGCTTGATCGACCAGCTATATTCCGATGACATCTTCCCCTATGCACACTGAAACTCCGTTCGAGCGTTTCTTCATCACGGGCGGGACCCTTCCGGTAGACGCCGGCTCTTACGTTGAGCGTCAGGCGGACCGAGACCTCTATGATTCGCTGTTCCGCGGCCAATACTGTTACGTACTCAATTCGCGACAGATGGGGAAGTCTTCCCTTATGGTTCGCACTGCGCTCCGCCTAAAGGCCCAAGGTGTCCGAGTTGTCGTCCTAGATTTGACCGCCATCGGCCAGAATCTCACCGCCGAACAATGGTATTCCGGTCTCCTGGATTCACTCGGAGAGCAACTCGACCTCGAAGTTGAACTCGAGCAGCACTGGCTGGATTCGCCGAATCTCGGCCCGCTCCAGCGATTCATGTCCGTATTGGATGAGGTGGTCCTAGGACGCATAGTCGAAACGGATACGAATCTAGTGGTGTTCATTGATGAAATCGACTATGTTCGTTCCCTCTCGTTTCCTGCGGACGAGTTCTTCGCGGCCATACGCGAATGTTACAACCGGCGGACAACCGCCCCTCGTTTTGACCGACTCATATTCTGTCTGATCGGGGTCGCTACGCCCGCAGATCTCATACGCGACACACGTACTACCCCTTTTAACATAGGCCGCCGAATCGAGTTGCGAGACTTCACCGATCTTGAGGCTGAAGCACTCAGTACCGGGTTGAGGGAGCAGTCCCCACTATTGAAACGAGTAAGTTACTGGACCGGGGGTCACCCGTACCTGTCCCAGCGGCTCTGCCGGGCGATTGCCCAGGACAAAAGTGCAACGTCTCCATCTGACGTAGATCGCATATGCAGGGACTTGTTTCTCAACGAACAGGCCATGGAGCGGGATGATAACTTGCTCTTTGTTCGAGATCGGATGCTTCGCGGTGGGGCGCCCCTCATCCGGGTCTTGGAGGTCTACCGGAGGATCTGGCAAGGCCGAAGGATTCCAGCCAATGAAACTAATCCCATCGTAAGTGTGCTAAAGATGGCCGGAATAGTTAAGGAGGATGGAGGTATATTGCGCATCAGGAATCCCATCTATCGGTGTGCATTCAACGAAAGGTGGATTCGCGAAAACACTCCAATAGAAGAAGCCCGTAGGCAACTAATCGCTAACCGGCGAGCTGCATTGCGGATTGGCTCTATAGCCGTACCAATTGTTGCGCTGATAATTTGGTTATTCCTTTCGGAACGAGTTCAGCGGCGAAAGGCAGATGAACGGCTCTATGCGGCCGAGATGACACTTGCACAGCATGCACAGAACCAGGGAAACGCACTACGTGCTCTTGAGCTGCTTGAATCAAGCCGGCCAGGACTGGGAGGACCAGATTTCCGAGGATTCGAATGGCGGTATCTCTGGTCGTTGTTTCATCAGCACTTGATGGAGCTTCGCGGACCACGGGGAGCGGTTGGCGCAATAGCCTTCTCACCGAGTGGCCGTAATCTTGCCGTAAGCGGAGAAAACGGACAGGTGGCCCTCTGGAGTACAACAAGCTGGAAGAATTGGCGAACGCTTGGAAGGCCAGGCCGGACCGAAGAACGTGATCTCTGGCACGGGTACTTGTTTCCCGTACAATCTCTGGCATACTCGGATGATGGGATGCGCCTAGCACGAATGAGCCATAGCGACACGACTGTGTGGGAGTTGAAAGATGAAGAGCAGCACTCTACCCACGAACTTTGTGGAACTGGTGGCGCTCACGAGTTTGACTGTAAGGTGGCTCTGGCGGGTGGCCGATTTATCGGGCTCCACAGAGGGACAAATGCAGTTCGAGTCGAGGACGCCGGCACAAGAGCTCTCCTGTTCTCTGCTAAGTCCGGGCATCACTCTTATCATTATCCGCTTGCAATCTCTCGAGATGGAAAGTATCTTGCCGCGCATGGCTCCAGCAATGCGGATCCGTTAAAGGACATTGTCAGCGTTTGGAGCATTCCGCTTCGACGTATTGTGCTCAAGGTTGAGTCTAATGCGGAGGCTTCAGCGGCAGCATTCTCCCCAGATGGTCTGCAGCTAGCCGTTGGGACGTGGGACGGATCACTTATGGTTTGGGACGTGCGAACGGGCCGCAAGCGGCAGGCGCCAAACGTTCACATCGGATTCGTACGCACGGTTGCGTTCTCACCAAGTGGAAACCTAATTGTAACTGGAGGTCAGGACGGTACCGCTCGCGTGTGGGACCTCGGTTCTCTTGCGCAAACAGCCAACTTGACCGGCCATCGCGCAACCGTAACCGCCATTGCGTTTTCCTCAGACGGACGACAACTTGCATCGGCGAGTGAAGACGGAACGGTGAGGATATGGAATCCAGAGCGATTGCCCGGCGTCGGCGGGTCGCAGATCATTCATGCCCACGGAACGCAGATAACCTCCGGCGCGTTTTCGCCGGACAGCCAATTCATTGCCACAGGAGCATTGAACGGTAGTATCAAGGCTTGGCGATTGAAGGACATTCAACAAACCGCGGAAGTAAGGAAATCGCATCCTAAAAGCACTTGGAGACTATCATTCGCTCCGGATTCCGTACACTTCGCAAGCTGGAATGTAGGCGGAGCTCAGATTTGGAGTTTGAAAAGTCGCAAGCAAGTGATAGAACGAAAAGCTGATGTGTTTATTGGCTATCAACCCGATGGCGATTGTTTGGTTGGAGTCCGCCCACGCAACAAACCAGAATCCAGCTTCACACTGATCGATCTCCTGTCCGGGAAGGAACACGGAAACCTGCCTGCAGAGAACTGGTTTGCAGATTCAATAAGTTGGACAGGAAACTGGATAATCTTTCCTCATGGAGAAGGACATCATACGATCTTTGACATAAACGAGCATAAAGTGAAAGGGCGTATCGCAACTAAAGAGGGTGGGACGAGCCGCTCGGCCTTCTCGCCCGATGGCCGTTACCTGGCATTGGGCGGTCACACGGGCAGTATTGCGCTTTGGAATCTCTCGCCCCTTCGACAGATCGGGGAGCTACGCGGGCATGGAGGGGCTGTAGGTTCTCTCAGCTTTTCACCAGATGGTCGGACATTGGCATCGGCAAGCGAGGATGGAACTGTTAAGCTGTGGAGTATGATCATCCTGCGGGAAGTCTTCTCAACCTCTGCTCATACTGGACCTGTCAGGTTTGTCGCCTTCTCACACGACAATAAGGTTCTCGCTAGCGGGGGAACCGACGGAAAACTCCTTCTGTGGCGTGCCTCGTCCTGGGCCGAGATTGAATCCCGCGAATAAGGGCGTCACCTTGCTCGGTCTCCAACTCCTCACAGGCGGCCAGTCAAAGTTCAACGGCCCCAAGAAACGTGACGGTGCCGGTTGGCACAGGCATGTATCAGGTCCACGCACATGGCGGTATCTGCCTTTGTTCTGATTTGCAGACGGTTCTTCCTGCTGTCGAGCCGAGGCAGGCACGAAAAGGCCGCTCGGTCACGATGACCGAGCGGCCTTATTGGGAGCGGGGGCAGGACTCGAACCTGCGACCTTCGGGTTATGAGCCCGACGAGCTACCGGACTGCTCCACCCCGCACCAACAGGGTTAATATACTCCCGGAACTGCCGGAAGTCAATAGATTGAGCATGAATCGCACGTAAAGGTATTTTGCGCCACCCGCGAGAAAGTTGATTCGCCGGTCGAAGCCGCCCCAGTGATCGAAGTTAGAACAGGAGCGTGGACACCGTAACAGCCCCACTGCCACGCGTTTCACTTTACTTCCAACTTTTATTCGATTATTATTCGATTGATCGACCGAACCTCGGTTCTAAGCCTGCTTCCCGCGCGAGGTTATAACCATGAGGCATATACAATCTCTGCCAGTGACATTTCGGTGGCTTCTTGCAGCCCTTCTGCTTGGCTCGGCGCTCCATACTTCAACGCGGGTCCACGCTATGGTTCCGCAGCAGAAGGAGCCATCGCAGCCGGAGCCGCTTCTGAGAGTTCCGGGCGGGGCGAGGGGGGCTGTCTTCAGCGCGGACGATAAGAGGGTCGTTCTCACTACCGGCTCGTTCAACACGACTTTCGCGACCCACGCGGCGGATACTGGGGAACCCGTCGTTCAGTTTCTGGGGCACACGTCGTGGGTCTGGGCCGTGGCGTTCAGCCCGGATGGCGCCAGGATCGCTTGGGCCGGCGCCGACAAGACTGCCAAAATCTGGGATTCCGAATCGGGCAAGCTGCTGCTGACCATCGAGGCCGAAGGCTTGGTGAAGAGGGTGGCATTCAGCCCCGACGGCAAGATGCTGGCTACCACCTCGCATAGTGAATTTTCGTTTAGGAACCATGTGCGTCTCTGGGACTCTGCCACCGGCAAGGAGGTCGTTGCTTACCCTTGCGCCGGAGCGTTTGCGTTCCATCCTGCGGGCAAATTCCTGGCGACCGCCGTCCAACCTGATGCCTGGGCGCCGAATACGCCGGTGTTCGCATCCGAATTCCGAATCGATGTCAAGCTCAAGGACTTGGCCGGCGAGCCGGATCGAATCATATTCGGGTCGAATACGCCCATACGTCAACTCGTGTTCAGCGCGGACGGGAAGCGGATTGCAGCCGCCTGCAGCAGGATACCCCAGCTAGCAGATCCGGGAGAGTTCCTTGTGTGGGATGTATCCGATGGCAGGGTGATCCTTCGAGGGAAGGGATCCGACGTCGGCGAACAGGCGATCGCCTTCTGTCCCGACGGAAGGGTCCTTGCCGTGTCCAGTGCGCGCGGAGTCGTCCGGTTCTTTGAGATCGCAAGTGGGCGCGAGCTGCGCCGGCTGAAGCTCCAGGGCGGCGCTATGCACATCACCTTCAGCGCAGATGGCAGGCGAGTGGCCATTTCTGATAACAGCCCGGCCCTATCGATCTGGGACGTGAAGACGCTCTGCGGCGAGGGTCCCGCAAATTAGTACTCGACCAAGGATCAATCCACCGCTTTTTAACAGAATCGGAGAGTCCATTGCAGTTATCAATAATGAAAAATACCGGGCGTCACTTCGCGCGCGGAGCAGCTGGTTTTATTTTTGGCGTTATCGCCATCGTTCCGGCGGTGGGAGCACCACGGCCGACCGAGTTCGCGTTTACGTCCATTCCCGGATTCTCCCTCACTTTCAAGAACGTTCAGTGGGCGCAGGACTCGCCGGAGAATAAGGCGATGGCCGCCTCGGGCAAGGGCCAGATTCAGCTCAAGATCTTTGGGAAGGAAGGCGCTCTGAGACCGGCAGCCTTCCGTAACGTCGCGCTGGACGACAAGGACAAGGCGAAAAAGGACGCAGTCGCCATCCTGGAGGACAAAGGCGTCATCCCGGACATCCTGGGATCCGGAATCGAGATCGAGCTGCCCACCGGCACCGAATTCAACAGTCCCATAGCGGACAGTAAGCTCGATGTAAAAGGCGCCCTCATCGTCCGGCTCCCGTTCCGATTCGAGGGCGGCGCCTACGCGGACCTACAAGTAACCACGCTGAGCGTCCAGGCGGCTGAAAAAGGCGTTCAGGTCGATGTCAAGGGCGCGAAGTTCACCGGTCTTGCAGTGCAGAACGGGCTCTCCCTCCTCGGATTCAACCTGAAGGCGTCTGAGCTCGATACCACGTTCAAATGGGCGCCGGAGGGCGGCTCATCCGTTGTGATGACCATGCCGAGCGCGAAGCTCGCGATGTCGCTCCCGGGCCTCCTCACGGAGGAAGATAAGCCCATCACCCTCACCGTGAACAACCTCAAGATGAACGAGGAGGGCGCCCTCACCTTCGGCAAGACGCAGATCGACGGTCCCCGGGTGGTGAAGCTTGCGAATCCGGCGGACTTCGAGCTGACGATAAAAGGGGGTGAGGTCCAGGTTACCGGCGGCAAATACGACGGATTCTCCGTCACCGCGGACCTGAAGCTTCCTCCTAGCGTTACGGACAAAGAAGGCAAGCCGGTCGTCATCTCCGGAATCAAGCTCGACGCCGATAAGGGCGCAATCATCTCCGTTGTCCCGGACGCAGCCAAGCCGCTGGACCTTTACTGGAGCTCCCTTGTCCTGCACGTTAAGGGCTTCACAGTCGATCTTTCCTCGACGGCAAACCTGCCGACGGTTCCGGACGCCCTTAAGACCAGGCCAGGCTGGATGGGCGTTCTTATCGGCAGCGCGACGCTCGATCTCCCGCCGTCCTTCGGGGGAGCGCCGGACAAACCTACCGCGCTGACCATCGAAAACTTCTACGTCGAGACGAAAGGCGTGTCGGGCTCGGTCGAGGTGAAGACCGGCCAGATTCCCGGAGTCGCGGGATTTCCGGCTAAGGACCTGAGCGGAAAGATGGAGTTCGCGCAGAATCAGATTACCGCCTGCAGCCTGGGAGGGACGATCGAGATACCGGAGATGGGCCCGCTGGGGATCGGTGTCGGTTTCACGACGGAGGGCCTGATCTCTGTGGAAGTCAAGCCGGGGAAGCCGCTGGACCTTGCGAAGGTCGGCGCGCAGATACTGGTGGAACGCGGCCAGGTGCAGATTCAGCCGAACGGGGTCACGCGGCTGATATTCTCCGGCACGCTGTCATTCCCGGGCGTCCCGCAGATGTCCGGCGCCACCATTCAGGTGCAGGATATGGGAGTGGACTCCGAAGGAAAAATGTACCTCCCACCCGGCGGTTGGCTGACAATTCCGAAGCCGATTCCGATCGATCTCAAGGTGTGTCTCCTCGAGGCGCGCCGCATCGGGTTTACGACAAAGAGTGAGCGCTTCAACTCGATCATCCTGACCGGCGCGGTCAAGTTCGAGAACAACCTGCCGTTCACAGGGGAAGTCGAGTTCGAAGGCCTGGAGATCGAGCGCGACGGCAACGACGCCGACAGCCTTCCGGACGTGAAAATGGGCGGAATCACCGTCGCTGCCCAGATTCCCGGAGTCGGCGCCGTTTCCGGAACGTTGAAACGGCCGACTGAAGCCTCCGGAGACCCGGTGCAGATCGCCATCCTCAAGGCGTTTCCGGACTGTTACTTCGGCGCGGCGAGCCTACAGCTCAACTGCCTGGGAGGCGCGGGAATCAACGTCAGCTTCATGATCTCCCGTAAGGCCTGGTTCGTTGGAGGTGGCGCGGTGCTGAGCGGTCCGGGCATCCCGATTCCGCCGCCCAGCCCCACAAGCGCCCCACTGATCGGACTCTTCGGATTCCACGGCGGATTCGGCCATAACGTTGCGGCCAAACCCGGCGCGGGGCGCATCGACACGCTGGACAAGCTCCAGCTTGCCACCGGCAACTGGATGGTGCAGGCCGGGACGCTGCTCGGCTCCTATGTCGATCAGGGTGTGCTCTGGTGGGGAGAGCTCACGCTCACGCTCGGGATTCCAAAGTTCGTCGTGGATGTCTCAGGCAAGGTGACGTTCGGAAACAACATCGCCTCGAATCCCAAGGGCTACTATCCTCCATCCTGGTGGCTGCAGCAGGACCGGACCGCGTCCGCATATATCAATTGGAACCAGGCCGCTAAGACCTTCCTCTTCGCCGGGCAGATGGACCTTTACCTACCGGCCCGCAAGGCCCTCGCAGCCGAAATTCACGGGCCGATCGAGATGAAGATCGCGCCGCGTGAGAAGTACCTCCGGATAGGGTGGCAGCCCTATCAATCGCCCGTGACGATGGATTTCAAAGCGATCGGCAAGATCACTAAAGTCAAGGCCACGAGCGGGATGCAGATCGACTTCCAGAATCGCAAAGCCGGCCTGTTCTTCAGCATCAAGGGCAAGATGCTCGGGGGCAAAATCGAAGGAGAAATCAGCGGCGATATGGAGCTCACAACCGGTTCGGATCCGTCGGGAACCGGGTCGCTGGACATCGACGCCGAAGTGGACTTCGCGGTTGGAACGGCCAACGGACATGGCCATGTCGCATGCAAGCTCAACACGCCATCTTACCGCAACAAACTTAACCTGGACGGATGGGTCCAGGGCTCCGTCTACGTCGGCAAAAAGCCTTTCGGCAAAAAGGTCAGCAAAAAGCAGAACTTCGACGTCACGCTGCCTTAAGGAACTCAGGACATGAACCGCTTTCGCACAACGTTTTGCATAACGCTCGGTGTCACCGCCGCTTTTCCGGCCACGGCCCAGGTCTCGATGGAAGCGGCCACGGCGGTCGTCAACGGTCGGCCGCAGGTCCGCGTTCGGTGGACACTCGACTCCGGTTGGCTTCCCAAGGGCGGATTCCGGCTCTATAAGCTCGCCGGCACAGACAGAAAACCGATCTACTCTTCACCGGCATCGGCCGCAGCCGGCACACAGAGCAGGTCGCTCCTTCGCTCCATTCCGGGCAGCTATGACTTTGCTTCGGCGTTGGCGCTGGCGGACACCGAGCTTCGCGATGCCGCCGATCGCAGCGCGCCGCTATTCGAATCCCAGCCGACGCGGCCGGCGAGCTCGGCGGCAGTTTTCGATGCCCTCCGCGCAAGCACCATCCGCGCGCGTTCGCTGCCCGGGCCGGGCCTGGCCAGCCGTGATCTATCACGCGAAATTCAGAATGATCCGGCAGTCCAGCAGTACCGGCAGCGAATCCGGTCGACCCCGCCCGGGACGCGCGCGCTGCCGACAGATTCCGAAAGAGTCCGTTCGGCGCGGGCGGATCTTCTCGCCGCCGCGATGACCCGCCGGGAGGTGAGTGCGGCGCTGGGCCTCGGATTCGACGACACGGAAGTAACCGCGGGGGCACGATACGGCTACGCGCTCCATACGGTCGAAGCTGCAGGCCAGGAGAGCCCTCGGCCCGTCGCGGTAGTCCAGAACGTCACGGTCGGCGCCGACCCCCAGCCGGCCGCGCCGACTGGCTTTAAAGCCATGCAGGGAAGCGAGGATTCCGTTAACCTGCGCTGGGACCGGCTCACGCTGGAACAGGAGCAGAGGGCCGGAATTGCGAGCTACAACATCTATAGACTTGATCCGGGAGCAGCCGCGCCGCGCAAGCTAAATCCGCAGCCGGTGGTTATCGCCGACCTGGAAACACCCTCGGGGCCGCTAGAGCCCATTTACTTCTTCCGGGACGCTGAAGTGGGTCCGGGCGCTTTCAACTACCGCGTGAGCCTGGTAGACATGTTCGGCCGGGAAAGCGCGCCCGCCACACTCGCCTTTACGGTGGAAGACTGGCGTACTCCGGCCCCGGTCGTCGCCGCTCACGCCTCGCTCCGCGATGGGCGGCCTTCCATTCAGTGGGTGGCGAGCGAGTCGCAAAGTGTTCGTTACAAGGTTTACCGGTCGGATCCAGAGCAGCCGGGCCAGGCGCCGCAGCTTATTACGCCGACGCCGATTCCGGGAGAACCGTTGACCCCGCTGGAGGGGCAGGACCCCAAACGCCCACTGTCGCAGGTAATCGCAACTTCCATCCGCAGGTTTGTCGACGCCGCCGCCCCAAAGGACAGGTACTTACAATACTCCATCACCGCGCTGTACTCAGCTAACAATCGGGAATCGTCCGCGGTAGACACAGCGGTCGTGCCTGTACCGGCGGACAGTCCACCTTCCGCCCCTTCCGAACTGAAAGCGGTCTTTACGGCATCTACGCGACCGACGGCATCCACTCGCTCTTACGTCGCA
The DNA here is from genome assembly GCA_046715155.1 of Chthonomonadales bacterium. GTDB lineage: Bacteria > Armatimonadota > Chthonomonadetes > Chthonomonadales > CAJBBX01 > JBKJZI01. The sequence goes on from JBKJZI010000193.1 coordinate 15,204, forward strand.
GCTCGAGGGGTGACCCGGCAAATCAGCGAGGCGCGCGAGAGAGATATCGCAAACGATTCCGGCGCGAAGCCCATCGCTCCCGTTGCCACCGCGCCCGTTGACGCTGGCGGGATTGTTACTATAACGTGGGCCCCCGGACCCAAGGAGACGACCTACCGAATACTGCGCGCTGCCGGAAAACTCCCGGCAGCCGCGCCCCAGGCGTTCACTGCAGTCGGCAGGGTCGAGAGCGCGTCTTCCTTCGCGGACATGCTGAGCCGTTCACAGGCGCTGGACTACAGCTATCGGGTCATTGCCGTGAACCGCTGGGGGATGGAAAGCGCTCCGGCCGAGGTAGGCGTGCGGGCGCCGTCGACGATTCCGCCGAGCGCCCCCGTGCTGCTTTCCGTCACACCGGACCGTCAGGGCCGAATCCTGCTCTCGGTCCGAGCTAATGCGGATTCCGAGGAAGTCGTGAGATATCGCATTTACCGCAAGGCGCTGAGCCCACAAGCCGCGGCGGCGATCAAGCCGGCCTGGGAAGATAAGCTGCCGCCGGTCAACCGCCCCGCAGGAACCGTGGCGGCCAGGCCACAGATCAATCCAGGTGGGGCCTCCCCGCAATCCCGGCCCGGATCACGCGGCATTCCCACGGATGCCCTCTCGCCTGAATCCGATGCTGGATATGTCGAGGCAGGCGCTTTCCCGGCCACCGCCAAGGACGCAGCCGGAAAGATCGCGCTCGCCGACGCGAATGTCGACCCATCACAGCACTACTTCTATCGGATAGTCGCCGAGAACATGAGCGGGCTGCGCTCGGAGCGTTCCGCGCCGCTGGGCGCCGCGCCCATCGATGCCGGCGCGGCAGCGGCTTCCGGGGTTGCGGCGATCGCGGGACCGAAGGGCGTGGAGATTCGCTGGAGCGCCTTGAAAGATGCAGAAGGATACATCGTCCGCCGCGCTCCGGCCGTCTCCGGCGAGTTCCGCCAGGTTAGCGGTCAGGTCACCGGTCCGAGCTTCGTCGATGGAAGCGCCCTGCCTGGACGGTCCTACCGCTACGAAGTGATCGCCTTGGATAAAGCCGGAAACCTCTCAACCGGATCGCCAGCTAACGGTGGCCAGGCGGTAGTTGCCGTGCGGTAGGTGTGCGAGGGTGGGTGTTTGGGAGTGTGGAAGAACGGACAGCTCCCATACACCCATGCAGTCTTACTTCAGCCCCAGGTTTTTGGCGTGGAACTTGATCGCTTCCTGCACGTGCTGGTCCCAGTAGGCCCAGTTGTGGGAGCCGGGGAACTCTTCGTATTCGTGCGGAATCTGCAGCTTTTCCAGGTGACCGTGGAACTCCCGGTTGTCATTCAGCAGGAAGTCCTCGGTTCCACAGTCGATCCGCATCTTCGGCAGGCGATTCCGGTCGATTTTGTCCGCCAGGGCAAACGGATCGTTCGGTCCTCCGCCCGGAGTCTCTCCGGCGATGCGTCGAAATTCGACATTGAACGGATCGTTGCCACGGAAAGGGCGGTGACTCCACGCCAGCGCTCCGGAGTGGCTGTTCGCCGAGGAGAAGAGCTCGGGGTATTTGAGCGCCAGCTTGATCGCGCCGTATCCACCCATCGACAGGCCGCCCACACATCTCCCGCCGCGGTCCGTCTTCGTCTGAAAAGTGCAGTCGATGAACGGAATCAGGTCCTTAACGATGGCGGATTCGTACTTGAAACCGGCTTCCGCGTCGGTGTAGAATCCGCGGCCTCCATCCGGCATCACCACAATCAAGGGCAGCCCCTCGACATATCGCTCGATACTCGTCCGGCGAACCCAGATCGAATGGTCGTCCGACAACCCATGAAGCAGGTAGAAGACAGCGTATGGTCCCCGCGGATTCTCTGCCTGGGGAATGATGACATTGGCAGCCGTCTGTTTGGCGAGCGACGGACTCCAGTAGTGCAGCTCGCAGAATGCCATAGCGTAAGCTCCGAGTGGGGTTTACGAACAATTGTAACATATCCCGGTGGGGTGATGGGCTCGATTGCAAACATGCAACAGATACGCTACGGATTCGGCGCGGGTTAGCCAGAATGAGAGACGGATGACCGAGCCTTGGAGGCCATAGTCGAAGTAATCCAAGCGCTCGGCGAGGGCGCGCCCGTTATAAGCGCGGGTCTACCGGCTCGGACTCCAGGGCGAGCACGGCGAACGCGCACTCGTGTACCCGGCGAAGCGGCTCGCGTCGCACAAATCGCTCCAAACCTTCCACCCCTAGGGCAAACTCTTTGACCGCAAGGCTCCGCTTGGCGCCAAGACCGCGCTGCCGCAGCCGTACCAGATTCTGAGGCTCCGTATACTCCGGCCCGTAGATGATTCGCAGGTATTCGCGACCCCGGACCTTTACCGCCGGCTGAACGAGTCCCCGGCTCCCGCGAACAACAAACTCCTTCGGCTTGACAACCATTCCCTCCCCGCCCGATCCCGTGTAATCGAGCCACCAGTCAGTCATGTCCGACATCTCCGATTCCTCGAGCAGGCTGATACTGCGGGATTCCGTTGGGCTGAAGAGTGGGCTATGCTCGGCAAGGCGAGCAAGCGTTCCCCCATGCCATTCATGATCGCGATCAAAATAGGTTCGACTTTCCGTCGCCAGCAAATGAAAGGGGGCGAGCTTAAGGTCCTCCAAACCCTTCACGTCCCAGCAGTAGTGGGCATACGCCTCGGTATAGCGGGCCGCATCGTCCTTTCGCTTTGAGAGGGATTCCGCCAGATCGCCGAGCTGGAGCCCTCGCGCTTCCGCATGACGGACGGACTCCAGGGCAGCATCTAATGAGATCCGGGCCGCAGCGCCGACCGGCGCATACTGATCGCGCAATAGTGCCTGAGCCTTGGCGTTCCACGGCATGAGCTCGCAGTCCAGGCAAGCCCAATCCGTCTGCAGCTCCTCCCAGAATCCGACTGCTTTGAGCGCCCTTGAAACCTCTTCCAGGAACTCGCGATGAAGCGATTCGTTCTCAAAGAATCGCCGGCCGGTACGGGTAAAGCACTCTCCAATCGATCCCGGGGCGCCGAAACGCCGGAATGCCGATTCCTCATCGCGGCAGACGACCACTACTGCCCGGCTGCCCATGTGCTTTGCCTGACAGACTACCGAGGGCACGCCCTGATTCCGGAAGTAGGCGAACGCCTCGCGCGGATACTCCAGGAATCCCGGTTCCTGGGTGGTCTCGGAAGGAGACATCGTGGGCGGCAAATAGATGAGCCAGCGCGGCTCCACCGCGAACCGGCTCATTACCTCCAGCGCCGCCGCTGCGTTCTCCGCCCGCACCGTCACATTCCCCGCCAGCCGCGTCTGGACGATCCGTTTGCCGAGCACGTCTTCCGCGCGGAGGAGCTCATCCGACTGCCATTGTACGGAAAGTGGTTGGGATTCCTGGTCGTCGGTGGACGGTGGTCGGTCGTCATCCAGGAACGGCTTCGACGGAATAGCATAGACCTGGCGGGCGGCGACCTGAACCAGCTCACGCTCGGGATAGCGCAGAGCGGTGAGCTTTCCTCCGAACACGCAGCCGGTGTCTATGTTGATCGTATTATTGAGCCACTCCGATTCCGGCACGGGCGTGTGGCCGTAGACCACCGTGGCGCTGCCGCGATACTCCTCCGCCCAGGGATATCGAACTGGAAGTCCGAATTCGTCCGTTTCTCCCGTGGTATCACCCCATATTGCGAACTCGCGGACCCGGCCGGATGCGCGTCCCTGAAAAGACTCCTTCATTCCAGCGTGCGCAACCACCAGCCGCCCGTCATCCAGCAAAAAGTGCGAGACGAGAGAATCCACGAACGCCGCCGCCTCTTGCGTGAATGGCTCGCGCTCGTCTTCCGGCAGCGATTCGACTTGCGCGATGCTGTCGCCCAGCCCGTGCGTGATCTGCACGTTCTTCCCCTGAATCCAGCGCATCAGCTTGATATCATGGTTTCCAGGTACACAGAGGGCGGCCTCCGCTTTAGCGGCGGTCATTGCAATCCTGAAGACTTCCACAACACCCGGACCCCGGTCCGCCAGGTCCCCGATAAAGATGAGCCGCCGTCCTTCCGGGTGGCGGTAGACGCCCGCGGAATCTCGCGCGTATCCCATTCTCGAGAGGAGCTCCGTTAGCTCGTCTTTGCAGCCGTGAACGTCTCCGACAATGTCGAATGGGCCGTGGTCGGAGCGCCGGTCCGTCCAGAGCGGCGTCCGCTCGATAACCGCTGAATCCACTTCCTCGGGAGTGCTCAAGACGTAAACGTAGCGGAATCCCTCTCGGCGGAGGTTCTTTAGGCTCTGGCGGAGTTGCCGCGACTGATTGCGGATCACATGCGGGCCGAAATCGCGATCAGGGCGTTCTCGGTTCCGATCCTGGCAGAGTCTTTCCGGCAGGTTAAGAACAATCGCAGCAGCCAGCGCATCGTGCTCGTCCGCCAGTTTCAGCAGGGGCTTCCTGGATTCCGGCTGCACATTCGTCGCGTCGACGACGACCAGCTTCCGGCGGCGCAGACGGATTCGGACGAGGTGGTGCAGGGCATCGAAGGCGTCGGAGGTCGCCTCCAGGCTGTTCTCATCGTCCGACACCATCCCTCGGAATCGGTCCGAGCTAAGCACTTCCGTATCCTTGAAGTGGCGCGCCGCAAACGTGCTCTTCCCACACCCGCTAGGCCCGACGAGCAGCACCAGCGAGAACTCCGGAATCTTAATCACGACGGATTCCTGTAACATAGCCCTTCATTGTATCCTCCAGGCGCAGCCTCGCGTAGGGGCGGGAGGAGTCGCAGGGCGCGAAACGGAACGGGCCGTTGCGAAAGGAACGAGTGGCCTTTGTACGGGGACGAGATCGCAGCGCTGGTGGGCAGATTGAACAGCAAGGACGAGACCGAACGGGCGTCGGCCGATCGTCAGCTTCGCGCCCTAACGCTTGCCGATGTGGACAACCTGCTGGTCTGGTCTCGTGCCCAGGACTCCAGCCAGCAGTTGCTTAATGGGTGTTCCGGCTGCGCGGCGGCCGGGTGCGGCGTCGTCGGCGCAGTCGCTCTTGCCTTGGCCTTTTTCGTTCTGATAACGCGTCCAAACGATCTAATGGCCTCGCTCGTAATGGCGGTTACAGCGCTGACGATTGCCTTTAGCGCTGGAAAACTGATTCGCGGACGAGATGGTTCGGTAGAATCCGAAGCCTTGGCAAGGGTGGACAATCCTGAAGTAAGCGCTCCGATCCTTCACAATCTGTTTAACCTGAATCCGCCCGTCAGGAAGGCTGCGACGGACGCGCTGATCCGGCTCCTCCCTCAGCTCAAGGCTTCTGATTCCGCTAGTTTCCCGCGCACGGCCCGAAACGCTATCCATCGGCTATTCCTATCTGACGGAGGCTACGGATTCCGCGCCGAATTGATAGTGAGAGCCATCAACGCGCTGCAGCAGGTCGGCGATTCCTCCTCCGAAAGGGCGCTTGAGCGCCTCCTCAAGCAGCCGGTCTACAACAAGCGACACGGCCGGATTCAGTCAGCCGCGTATCCGGTCCTGGATGTGCTAAAACTCCGATTGAATGAAGAACGCCAGGCGAACACCCTGCTGCGTTCCGCGGCATTCGAATCCATGGACACGCTCCTTCATCCTTCGTCGAAACTTCCGGCTGAGGATTCTGACATTCTTCTCAGGCCGCTCGTCCAGGAGGAATCCGAGTGGTGACCCCGCGCGAGGTCGCGCAGCAGGTTCTGGCCCTGAAAAGCTCGGATGCCATCGAACGGCATCGAGCTGAAACCCGACTGGCATCGCTGACCGCCGACGACGTTCGCGGGCTGCTAAAATGGTCGCTGGATGAACAGGTCAAGCGAGACACTATCAATTGGAATGCCGTCTGCGCTTCCTGGATCCTCGGATACGGGGGCGTAATCGGAGCTATCGTAGCGGCCCTTTATTTACTCGCAGGCGGTCGTTTGTACGCATACGCCGCACTGCTCTCGTTTCTGGCAATAACCGCCGCGCCTCTAGTTAGAAAGCTGATTAAGGACCGCCCTTCGACCGTAGAGCGGCAGGTGCTTGGTCGGCTTGAGAGCCCGGCTGTCCTGGTTCCTCTCCTCGACTTCCTGACCCAGAAAACGGCTCCCCTTCCGTACGTCGCCGACTTAGTGGCTGCGATCCGGAGCATTCTGCCCAAGCTCACCGAGAGCTATGCGGCGGACCTCCCGGCTAATACGCTGGCCGAGCTGAACAAGATCGCTTCAACGGAGTTCTACCGGTACGACGTCGAATTCGTTTTGCATGTGATGGATGTTCTCTCCCGCATCGGGAACTACGGAACCCTTAACGCGCTGCAATATTGGAAACGTCGGAGCTTCCCCTGGCGAAAACCGCAAGCACTCAAGGAGGCGGCCGCGAACTGCGCCGCAGTGATTGAGGCTCGAATTGCTGAGCAGCAGCAGCCCTTTACTCTTCTTCGCGCTGTATCCATAGACTCCCCGGAGTCGCTTCTTCGGCCATCGGCATCTAGTGCGGGTGAAAGCCCCGATATGCTCCTTCGGCCTGCGACGGATGAGGACGCCTAGGCATGGAACTCTGGAAATCAAGGAGGAGGTTCGCAAGCTGCAGAGCATCGGCCCGGAGGAGTGCGAGCTCTCCGCGAGAGGGACCAGAACAATCGGATTCGTCTTGAGAGTTCAGGAGACGCGATCGAAGATCGCCATTTGCGTTGCAGGGCCGAGGGCGGAATCCTCAGGACCGATCGCATGGAATGAAACGGTATAGCCGTACGATTCGGCGGCCCGGTTGGCCCAATCGTGGAATTGGGCGCGGGTCCATTCGAAGCGGTGGTCCCGGTGACGGAATCGGCCGGCCGGGAGCGTGGGCCAGGTGGCGTTGTACTCCGCGTTCGGCGTCGTAACGATCACGCGGCGAGGGCGGGCGTGGGCGAAGACAACCCCCTCGAGCGCGGAAAGCCTGGTCGGTTCCAGGTGCTCGATGACCTCCACCAAAAGCGCAGCGTCGAATCCGGCGAAGCGGTCGTCTCGATACACCAGGGAAC
>JBKJZI010000194.1:0-5813 GCA_046715155.1 Chthonomonadales bacterium
GTTGCGCGCGCCGGCATCGAGGCGGCGCGGGGGAGGGTGCAGCAATCGCGGTCAGCGCTGCTCCCCACGGTGGGGGCGGGTCTCGGCTACACACGCTTCGAATCGCTTACGGGCGGGAGTGGGGGCGGCGGGGGCACCGTGGGGCTTCCGGGGGGTGGCTCTGTTGTGGCGTCACCGGGCTACCAGGCGTCCGTTAACCTGAGGCAGCTTGTCTTCGACTTCGGTAGAGCCCGGAATCAGGTTCGCCAGGCGCAAGCGCTGGAGAATGCTTCGACGGCGAATCTAACCCGCGCTCAGGCGGACCTCGTACAACTTGTTAAACAGGCGTTCTACAGCTACGTTCAAAATACGCGCCTTGTCGAGGTGAACGAATCCAATGTTCGCGCGCAGCAGGCGCAGGTCGCCCTGGCCCAGGCGCGGTTGAACAGTGGGCTTGGTCTACCGCTGGATGTCGTGCGGGCGCAGACTGCGGTTGCGCAGGCCATACAGGCGCTGCAGGTTGCCCGTAACAACGCTTCGATTTCCCGAGTGAACCTCGCGGCGACGATGGGATTCGACCCGCGAACACCGATCCGGGCAGCAGATGCGGATGAGCCGGCGATTCCGGTGACGGAAGTCAATACGCTCGTAACAACCGCGCTGGGTCAGCGCCCCGAGGTTCGGCAGGCGCGAGAGATGGTGAGGGCGGCGGAACTCGGTTTGAAAGTGGCCCGCGCTACAAACGTGCCTTCGCTTTCCGCAAATCTCGGCGTCGGCGGGAGAGGCAATTCCCTTATACCGAACAGTACGTTTGCGAGTGTCGGCGCTAATATCCAGTGGAACCCGTTCGATTCCGGTCTGACGGCCGGACGGTCGCGGGAAGCCCAGGCCAATCTCGATGCGGCGCGAGCGGATCTGCGAAACGTGGAGCTGATCGTGACGTCGGATGTTTCGCAGGCTTACCTGAATCTGCGGACGGCGGAACAGCGCGTCGTGACCGCAGATGCCGAAGTGGCAAACGCGCAGGAGAGTGTGCGATTAGCTCAGGGCCGGTTCGGCGGAGGACTTGGAATCTTCATCGAGGTGATAGACGCACAGAACGCGCTGCTGACCTCGCGCACCAACCGCGTCAACGCGCTGTCCGCGGTAGATCAGGCGCGCGCCGCGTTAGCGCGGGCAATTGCCGCGCCGCTGCCTTCGGGGCCATGAATCTTACCCACGGGGAACACGGGGGACACGGGGATTCCAATGTAAAATGCAAAGTTAGCAGTGCAAAGTTAGCAATGCAGAACGATGGTCAGTATCGTACTTCAGATATTCATTTTGCATTGCTAACTGCTAACTTTGCATTCTACATTGGAATCCCTTCCCCGGAACTTTCTGTTCCCGGGCGCCGTCCATCTCCCTGGAAGCAACTGCACGGATGCTTGGTCGCCGGTATCTGTGACAGGCAGAAAGGGTAAGACATATGGGTGGAACGTGTGGGATAGCGGGCTGCGGATTCGATGCCCGCTGGATACGCGTCTCGCAGTACGGGGAGGGCGCCGCCCTGTATGTGTGCGATCAGCATTGGAACTGGATCAAGCTGCGCAACAATGAAGAGGCCGAGTGTTACGCCGGGCTTCCCCACCATGCTCGGATGACGCATGAGGTGAGCCAGACGGAACGCTTCGCAACGCCATCCAGAGCACTTCGCTAGGCGTCCTGAATCCGAATTGAATTGGGTCGGCCATTAAATGGCCGACCCATTGCTGTTTATCGGTGCACTGACTGACTCGGGACGGTAAACGTCCCGACTTGGGGGCCTACGGCCAAACGTCCTCCGGACTAACGCGCCGTGCGATGAACGGGGTATCGGGTTTACAAGTTACTAGAAGAATCCGAGCTCTAGCCTGGCCTCTTCGGACATCAGCTCCGGGTTCCACGGCGGATCCCAGACGACTTCGACCTTTGCGCCGTTCACACCGTCCACGCTAAGCACCTTTTGTTCGACTTCTCCGGGGAGCGAGCCCGCTACGGGGCAGGCGGGCGACGTGAGCGTCATCTTCACATCGACGAAGGCGGCAGGAGAGACGGCGATATCGTAGATCAAGCCCAGCTCGTAGATGTTGACCGGAATCTCCGGGTCGTATACGGTGCGCAGCGCCTCTACGACGTCGTTCTCGATCATCAACGCCCGCATCGGATTCGGGGCGGATTCCGTGGTTTGGGTTGTGGTTTCGGTGGTTTCCATGGTTTATTGCGAAGTGCGTAGTACGTAACCCAGGTTACGCAATACTGGTGACGTATTACTCCGTCGATACCGTCTGATCTTCTCCCTGCAATGCGGCTCGAACCGTGTGCCATGCGAGGCTGGCGCATTTTACGCGGGCCGGGAATTCGCGGACTCCGGCGAAGACCTCCAGCTTGCCCAGGCCCTCGATGTCGGGGGTTCCCTCGGGATCGCCGGTCACCAGTTCATGAAACTTGTGAAAGAGCTGTTCGGCTTCTTGTGCCGTTTTGCCCTTTAGCGATTCCGTCATCAATGATGCCGAAGCGGTTGAGATGGCACATCCGGTGCCTTCAAAGCTCACATCCTTCACCACGCCATCTTCGACCTGCGCATAGACGGTGAGACGGTCGCCGCAGAGGGGATTATGCCCATCCACGCGGCGTGCTTGACCTTCGATCTTTCGAAAGTTCTTCGGCCGCTTATAGTGATCCAGAATTACCTCCTGGTATAGGTCGCGTAAGTCTGACATGGTGAATTATCAGTTATCAATTATCAGTTATCAATTATCAATTATCAATTATCAACTATCAATAAATCCGATGCCGGTTGTGATCACTGATAGTTCGCTTTACGCAAACATTTGCTGGACGCGGCGGATTCCGTGGGCCAGGATGTCCAGCTCTTCGCGGGTGTTGTAGAAGGCGAGTGAGGCGCGAATGGTGGCCGGGATTCCGAAGCGGTCCATGATCGGCTGGGTGCAATGGTGGCCGGTGCGGACGGCGATCCCTTCCTGGTCCAGTACCGTCCCGGCATCGTGTGGGTGGATTCCGTTGAGCGTGAAGGAGATGACGCTTGCTTTTTCAGGAGCGGTTCCCACCAGCCTGACACCAGGTATATCCGATAACAACTGCGTGCCGTAATCTAAAAGGCCGTGCTCATGGCGGGCTACGGAATCCATGTCCAGCGCATCCAGGTAGTCGATGGCGGCGCCCAGGCCGATGGAATCGGCGATATTGGGAGTGCCGGCTTCGAACTTGTAGGGAAGCTGGTTGTAGGTGGTGCGCTCGAAGGAGACGGAGCGGATCATGTCGCCTCCGCCCTGCCAGGGGGGCATGTCGTCCAGAAGAGCTGTCTTGCCGAAGAGTACGCCGATTCCGGTGGGGCCGAACATCTTGTGGCCGGAGAAGGCATAGAAGTCGGCGTCGAGGTCCTGCACGTCAACGCGCATGTGGGGAAGGGCTTGCGCTCCATCCACGAGGACCGGAATCCCTGAGTCGTGGGCCTTCCGGATCATCTCCTTCACCGGGTTGATGGTTCCGAGCGAGTTGGAGACGTGGACGATGGCGAGCATTTTCGTGCGCGGATTCAGCAACTTCTCGAATGCTTCCAGGTCCAGGGCTCCCCGGTCGTCGATCGGAATCACCCGCAGCAGGGCTTCCCTCTCCTCACACGCCATCTGCCAGGGGACGATGTTGGAGTGGTGCTCCATGTGCGAGATCAGGACCTCGTCGCCGGGATTCAGTCTTTGGCGCGCAAAGGCCTGGGCGACCAGGTTGATGCCTTCGGTTGTGCCGCGCGTGAAGATGACCTCGTGCGGGTCCGCCGCATTGATGTAGCGGGCGATTCGGATGCGCGACTCTTCATATTCGCGGGTGGCTCGCTCGCTGAGCATGTGTACGCCCCGGTGGACGTTGGCGTTATCGTGCTCGTAGTAACGGCTGATCGCGTCGATCACCTGGCGCGGCTTCTGGGACGTGGCGGCGTTGTCGAGGTAGACCAGGGGCTTGCCACGCACGGTCTCCCGGAGGATCGGGAAGTCCTTGCGAACGCCGTCGACATGGAATCCGATCTTCGGTTGTTCGAGGGTAGCTCTCATATTTGAAAGGTATGTTGACTAAAGTAGTTGGCGCTGGATTCTTCGCCAATTGGCGCGTAAGAAACTAACGGCGGAAAAGCAGATCCTTACAGGATGACGGCCCGCCGAGTGTTTCTATCCCGAACCAGCAGGATGCGCACGTTCGACACTCAGATTTACGTTAAAAACCCCGTTTCAAGAATCTCGCCCGGATTCCGGCCTGATCTCCTGGACGTCGGCTGCGACGCCTCGAAGAGCGATGAGGTGCTCTTCCAGGCGATCGCGCAGCGGGTCGACCTTAATGCGTTCCAGGATGTCGCTGGCGAATGCGTAGGTCAGCAGGCTTCGGGCCTCGTCTAGGCTGATGCCGCGTGATCGCAGGTAGAAGAGTGCGTCGTCGGAGAGCTGGCCGATGGTGGCGCCGTGAGTGCAGCGGACGTCATCCGCGTAGATCTCCAGTTCTGGTTTGGTGTTGATGGTCGCGTCTTTGGACAACAGGATGTGCTGGTTGGTCTGCTTGGCGTCGGTCTTCTGCGCGTCCTGGTGGACGTGAATCCGGCCGTTGAAGACGCCCTCGGATTCGTCGTCCCAGATACCCTTGTACAGCTCGTGGCTTGGGCAGTGCGGCATGGCGTGCTCGATCTTGGTGTGGTTGTCGATGAGCTGCTTGCCGCCTCCGAGGGAGAGGCCGTTCAGCGTGGCCTCCGCTCCTTCGCCGTCAAGGTGGACACTTACGTCGGTTCGCGCGATCGCTCCACCGAACGCTACATTCGTATTGGTAAAGTTGCTGCTCCGGCTTTGCAATACCTGGATGGTCGCCATATGAAAGGCATCGGGACCTTCCCGCTGGACCTTGTAGTGATCGATGACGGCGTTCTCCCCAACAATCGCTTCGGTAACGGAGTTTGTTAGGTACCTGCCGGATTCTCCGACGTAGCTCTCAACGATGGTGACCTGGCTGTTCTCTTCCGCGATAATCAGATTCCGCGGATGGGATAGTGTTGGTTTATCGGCCGCCCGTGAGAGGAACACGAGGTGAATCGGGGCCTCCACCACGACTCCGCGGGGGGCGTAGATGAAAGCCCCTTCCTCGATAAACGCCGTGTTCAGCGCGACAAATGGACGGTTCGCATGCGGAGTCTGCCGGCCTAGGTAGCGCTCCACGATTTCCGGCGTGGCTTCAATCGCGGCTGCCAGCGATTCCACGCGGACTCCAGTCGGTAGGCTCTCCACGCTTGAGTGCTCACGCGAAAGGTGGCCGTTGATGAAGACGAGTCGGAAAGCGCCGGAATCGTCGAAAGTCAGATCAACCAGGTCGGGCAGATCGGACGGATCATATCCGCCTTGCGTAAACGGAATCTCCGGAATTGGGCGGATGTTGGTGTACTTCCACTCTTCCCAACGCGTTGTGGGGAATCCGAACTCGGCGAAGCGGTCCAACGCGGCGCGGCGCAGCACTTGTAGCCAATTCGGCCCGCCAAGATTCCGCCGCTCAAACTCGGCGACATAGTGATCCGTCTCTCTACCTAGTTCAAGCATCTTTCACCTATGCCCTGACGCCGGCAAGCGCTTCCTTCTGAATCCACTCGTAGCCCTTCTCTTCGAGCTCCAGGGCCAATTCTTTGCCGCCTGATCTAACGATTCTGCCGTCGAGAAGTACGTGGACGAAGTCGGGCTCGATGTAGTTGAGGAGGCGCTGGTAGTGGGTAATGATTACGAAGGAGCGCTCCGGGCTGCGGAGTGCGTTTACTCCATCGGCGACGATTC
>JBKJZI010000195.1:0-9670 GCA_046715155.1 Chthonomonadales bacterium
AACGCCGTCCTTGTGTCCGCGCTCCACCATGAAGGGCCGCGGCGCGATCAGCCAGCTCATCTCGGCGTAATTGAAGGTGTTGCCCAGGTTCCACTCCGGCATCTCGTACTCGTTGGTGAAGAGGTAGGAGTAAGGACTGGTGGCGGAAACGTTTTTCCAGATCCACTCGTTGTAGTCCGCGGAGCAAATGGAGAGGCAGTAGCCCTCCAGAAGCGCCGGCACCCGCATGGCGGTCTTTCCGCCGTAGCTGAGGCCGTAGAAACCGATTCGCTTGGCGTCTACAAACGGCAGCGTCCCCAGCCACTCCAGAATCCGCTCGTGTTGGCGGGTGATGAAGGAGAAAAGGGAGAGGCCGAGCGGATTCGCCTTGCGCTGCAGCACGCGGAATCGGTCTCCTCCGATATACGGATTCTGCGGCGCAAACACCACAAATCCGCGCTCCGCCAGCCGGCAGGCATATCGGTGATAGGCCGGATGATCCAGCTTCGGGTCTGCCACGTCCGTCGGCCGCCCCTCCAGCCCATGCTGGCAAACCACTACCGGCCGTTTTTCCCCCTCCTTGATGTCCTTAGGCACCAGCAGGATCCCGTAAGCGAACACGTCCGGATAAACGTCAAGCGTCACCTCATACCCACGATACTTAGGCTCATCATAAATCGCCCGCGACTGTGGATTAGGCGGAATCTCAGGCTTTGGCAGCTTCCCGATCACCTTCTCCCACAGGTAGTCACGGTAAGGGCGAGATGTGGCTGCCCAGCGGTCCAGGCTGGAACCATCGGCGTTCTTCCAAAATTCCTGCCGTACACCTTGCGCATTCCGCAGCGTCCGTTGCGTCTCTTCCAGCATTCCATCGAAGTTTCGGCGCAGCGCATCGGCGGCGAGGTACCCGCCAAGAATCTCCGGTTCAGACCCTGGCGGCGCGAGTTTGCGCGAGACGCCGAGTCCCCTTAGAAACGCCTGGAGCGCCGCGTCGCTTCCCGGCAACTCACTTCCGTCACCGCTCTGTGCGTAAACGATTCGGTCCCCTCTGCCTGTAGGCAGAAGATCGCGGCTGCGTTTTACCTCCGCTTCAACCTTCGCGGGTGCGGGCGTTGTTAAAGCGCCTGGGGCGGCGTCATTGCGACCGCCCGAAACCGGCCGGGGCGGCCCGGGGACATGAGGGAACCGGGCCGCTTCCACCACGACCGTCCCGCGTGCCAGGGCGGCAAGCTCCGCATCTGCGAACTCGTTCAGAAGCCCAAACACGTTTCGGTAGATGGGCTCCGTCCAGAGCTCCCCTCGCGGCCCGAAGTACCCGCTTACGCCTACCGCTTTGACGTAGGGCTCCGCCAGCGCGCCGGCATACAAGGCAAGCAGGCCGCCCTCTCCGTGACCGATGATGCCGACAGTTGTCCTGCGCGGCATGCCAGTTGGGGGCAGATCGATGCTCATCCAATCCGCGGCCGCGAGGACCTTCTCGACTTCGTAGCCGATTACGTGGCGGCCCAGCTCGAAGGCGGCCCGGTAAATGAATTCCCGGTGAGGGATGTTGGTTTCTCGCGGCCCCAGGCGGGAGTAGTGCTCTCGGCGGTCGATGAGGCTTGGGACAAGCACTCGGCACCCGTTTTCGGCAAGGCGCCGCGCGTAGGTCGGTTCCAGGCCCGGGTTTCCGATTCCGGCGAGCCGGTCCGGCGGCTGATCGCAATCCGGAATGGCTATGACGTTGGCGAGGATAGGCCCGGTCGGAATCAGCAGAATGCCTTCGGCTTCGAGGCTTTCGCCCGACCGCCAGCGCACGCTGTATGCTGTGAACGCCCGGCTCCTCGCGAGCGCCGGCCCGCCCGGTCCGCGCTGCCCGATCCTCGTCTCCGTCCAGAGATCGGTCACCTGCGGTTGAACGACGGGGCCCCGGATTCCGAGCATCTGCCGAAGTCGTTCGCGACGTTGCTTGAGGGCTTCCGGTGACCGTTGGGGATCGAGGACCGGCGCCCACGCCGTCGCCCGCCGGGATGGGAGCGCCGCTATCTCCCTATCGAGGTAGCGGCCGATTCCGTCCACCATCTGCATCGCCAGGTCGCCCTGGGTGGTGAGAGGATGCGTGCCGGGAAGCGGTTGGGCGGCAACGGAGGAAGGAAGGATAGCTGCCAAGAGGATGAGATGGATTCCGCGCATCGAATTCTGCTCCGGTCTGAGAGTGAGAGCAGATTCCGCGCGTTAAGAGGCGATTCCTGGATTCGGTCATGGGAGCAGATTGGTGGGTGGCCTGGGAATCGAACCCAGAACCGGCTGATTAAGAGTCAGCTGCTCTGCCAATTGAGCTAACCACCCAAACGACGGCTATTATACCATTCGTGGCGCGTGATCGGTGTCAGCGGATTCCGGTGAATGAAAGAAGACTGGCCGGGAGTGGTATCCTCCCGGCCAGCCCTCTTTCATTACACGCTCGACTGCCTATCTGACGCGGAATCGAGCTGAGTGCTCTTCGGGATCGGCTCCGGCGGTGAAGACGATCTCGTAAGTGCCGCTGCCGAGTCCACGGGTCTTGAGATTAAAGATGTATCCTCCAGGCGAACCGCCGAGGCCCTCGCTGAACCGGAAGTTGTCATCTTCATTGGAGTTACCCGCATCGTCCACATCCTCCGTCGTGCTCTCTGAGGTTTTGCGGACTCCGAGCGCGTGGAGCGTGATGTCAGGCGATGAGACGTTAACCCCGTTGGCGTCCACAAGCTGGAGCTTGATCGGGTAGGCCGCCCCACTGCGAACGGCGCGGCTCGAGTCGTACAGCAGCTTGATCCCGAAAGACACAGTGTAGGACCTGGTCACCGGGACCGCCAGATTGCCGACCCTGTCACTCGCCGACACCGTGAAGGTCTTTGTGCCGACCGTGGAAGTGTCCAGGGGGCTGCCATTGGCCGATGAGCTCATGATGGAACCAACGCCAGAGCCACCGTCGGTCACGCTGAAGGCCGCGTTTACCGCCTGGTGGAGCAAGTAGCTCTCCCCGCTTGGAGTGGTCACTGTGATCTCGGGCGCCTTCTTGTCGACCTTAAGGCCCGATACCGGCCCGGCGACGGCATCATTGCCGGCGACGTCCATCACGATGCGCGTGCCGGTGGAGGCGTTGGCCGTCTCCGTCCCTTCGGCCACGCTCGTGGTCAACGTGAAAGCGGAATCTGCACCATTTGCGAGCCCGGACAGGCTGTCCGACGCGGTCACATGCACAGATATGTCTTCTCGGCTCCATTCGCCGCTCGCGGGAGTAACGGAAATCACCGGTGCGGTCTTGTCGAGCTTTACCGTTAGAGACTTGGGCACGCTTGTATTTCCGCCATTGTCGGTAGCGGTGAAGGTGATAGTGGTCTCGCCTTCCGAACTGATGACCAATTGGACCGGGCTGGTTGCCGCGGTAGTGGACGGAATGGGTTGGGCGCCGGAAGCGCTGTAATTGATCTCCTTGAGGCCGGAGCCGCCTGCTTCATCCTCGGCTACCAGTTGAATAGTTACGTCCGACTTGAACCAGCCGGCTCCATTCGCGGAGGTGAAGAACATGAAGCTCGTCGCCGGGGGGCCGTCATCGGAAGCACCGATGGTCGCGAGGAACGCATGGTAGTTAGATCCCTGGCTGATCTGGCTGTTGCCGGCCATGACTCCCTGGTCGTTGATTCCGCTCGGCTCGCTGTACGGTCCGCCAAAGGTGCCGAAGTCAAGCGTCGCGTTCGAAGCGCAGTCGTAGTAAAAGCCGCGCGATGCCGCGTCTCCCGGCACGTCGGAGACTCCGACAAGCTTGCCGGAACTGTTGAAGAAACGGGCGACGCTGAACGAACCGCCAAGAGAGATTCCGTGGATTCCGCTCCCGTCATACTCGAAAACGTGCTCACCGACGCCGCCCGCCAGCAATGAAGAACCGATTACCTGCGCGCCTCCATTGATAAACTCCGCGAAGCTGACGTCCCCTCCGAGCGATAAGGGATGCATTCCGCTGGAATCCAGGAGGAATGCCAATGAGCCGGTCGCGCCGGAAGTGTTGGAAGCGCCGATGATTCGGCCGTCATCCGCTATTTCGCGCGCGTCGCTGTTATCGCCGCCGAGGGTACCGAGCGGGGTGGTCGTGTCCGCGTTCCAGTCGTATACGTAGGCTCGGAATGCGGAGCCGCCGGGAAGGAATGATCCGCCAACGAACTGTCCGGCGGGGTTCCAATCGTTGATCCAGCTCTCGCCGCCGAGACCTATTGTCCGGTACACGTCGGCGGATACATCGTAGATGAAGGCGCGCCAGAACCCGTCCGGACCTCTCGCGCTTCCCACAACTTTTCCGTCTGCTGTCTGGGCAAGCGCCATCGCGCTCGTCGCTCCGGGGGGAGTAAGCTCCATAAAGCGGTCGGCCGGGAAGTTGTAGATGAACGCTCGATAGGCGCCTGACTCCTGGGATTCAAATCCGACTACGTTGCCGTTAACTCCGGCGTTTTCGTCGAGCACGCTGAGCTGGCCAAACCTGCCGCCGAAGGTGAGCTCGCGGAATCCGTTGGGACCGTAGGCGAACGCATGGATCAATACGTTGCCGTTCGGTCCTATAAGGTCTGCGTTACCGACGACATGCTCGCCAACCGGAGTAAACCGAGCTTCGCTCGTGGGGCCGCCAAGTGAGAAGAGATGGGTTCCGGCGGAATCGTACAGGAATGAGACGCGACGGTTCTCCGGAGTTCGCGTGGAGCCAATGGCTCGGCCGTCATCCGCAGCGAGGTCGGCAAACGCTTGCGCTCCTCCCGCACCGCCAAGGTTCTCCATGGTGCGGAGCTGCGTATCGTAACGGAAGGCGTGCGATTGCGCGTCTCCGGGCAGGAACGACCAACCGACGAGGAAGCGGCCATTCTTGCTGCCGCCCATGACTTCGGCGATTGAACCACCGAGCGTTCCCATGTCAACGGCGGTCATGCTGTCCACGAAGAACGGGTGGGTTCTGTCTTCCCCTTGCAGTGTCGCCCGCCCGGTGATCAGTCCGTTCTGGCTGTCATAGGAGGCGATGCTGAACTTACCTCCGAGAGTAAGGTGAATTCGCTGGCCGCCGGTGTATAGGAAGGCCTGTTCGCGGTCATTGTGCGGATTAGAAACCTGGCCCAGGATAGTCCCGTCGGGGAGCACTGCGGAGGCGGAGCTGAAGGCCCGTTCGAGCGTCCCAAGATTGGTCAACCTGATTCGCTGTGCGTCCGCATTGACGGGCAACAGGGCCAGGACGGTTGTTATCGCGGCAAAGGTGAGCCGGCCTATATTCGCGTACATTTCATTCCTCTCAGTTATTCGGATGGATGGTCAAGATACTCCTAGAAGCGGCTGCCTCGGAATCGGTGGTCGCGGCAATGACCGACACGCGGGTCGGCCGACGTACCTTCCCCGGCTGTATCTGGAAACTGGCGACGATATGACCGGCAGGTACGACGATGGAATCCGGAAGAGTCAGGATGGCGGAATCGGTTTTGAGCGCGACGATAGTTTCGGTTGTGGCGGCGCGCGGGAGCTGAACCTGGAGTCGGGCCCGCTTTCCGCCTACCAGAATCATCGGGTCGGGCTGAATGACAATCGTCGATTCCTTGCGGGACTTCTTGACGCCGGCACGGTGCGCTACGGAAGGGAAACTTTTGAGATCGGACGGAATCCGGGCAGGGCCGTTGAGCGCAGGCGAACGTCGCACAGGCGGCTGAGCGAAAGGATCCAGACGGGAGACCGGGCGGAGGATTCCGGGTTTTGCTGAATCCCTAAGAACGGGCGCGATGCCGCGGGTGGTGAAGGAGTGGGCTATCAATACACCGCCAACTGTGAGTATGGCGGTGATAATTACCCAGTACAGCCTGCGCATCTTGGCGGATTCCATTCTCCGGGATTACTCGTCCGGGTTCGGATCCTTCAGGCGAGATTGCTCTGAGGTTGTTGTCGCGCAGCCGAATCCAGCCGGTTTCAGCGCGACTATGCCAATGTTTCCACACTTCCAGTGTTTTGAAACGACGAGGTTTGGATACTGGTATTTCGCGGATGGGCTGGAGCGAACACCGAATTCCTCGGCCTGCGCCTCAGAATGACGTCATGTGCCGAAGGCCAGTGACGTTGAAAGGCGGTCCCGTAGGTCGGGACCGCCTGAAGATACGATTCGATTCCAACAGTGGTTAGGGGTTAGCCTTTGCCGCCGTGGGTTTCCTGGCCGTCGCCGACCATCGGGCGCTCGACGGAACTAAGCCATCACGCATCACGCAGCTCACCAGACTTCCATCTCCCTCCGCAGAATCGCAGCGGGAGACGGCGGCACATACACCTGTGCGCCTCCAGTCACCCAATCGCAGGAAGAATCGAAAAGCATCGCCAGCATGTCCGCCCGATCCGGCGATCGCCGCAGCCGCTGTTTCATCTTGTGCTTTTCCTCGATCTGGGTCTGCCCCTTCGCGTTGAGGCGATACCGAATCGACGCTAGCTCCTCCACCAACTGAGGGTCGTCCTTGATCTGGATGTCCCCCTTCCGGAAGCGCTCTCGCAGTCCCCAGTAGAGCTCCGCCCGCCGGTTCGCGAAATGCTCCGAGTCGAACGCAGCCTGAGCTACGTTCACCTCCACAACTCCGTCGATCTCATCCTCCCGAAGCCGGTCCACGATCCCCGCGCCCAGCCCGATACCGTCCACCGCGATGGAGGCCGGATGCTCTCCATAAGCCACCCGCTTGATCGCCCCCGTCACTGCGCCGGTATCCGCCCCGCGGATCACGTCCATAAAGGTCAGCACCGACCCAACGCGCATTCCGATCACCGTCGAATCGCCCCCGAACCGGGCCACATCCACCGCCGCCCGCTTGCAGCCCTCGACCGGCAGACTCCGCGCGGCCGCCGCCTCGATCCACCGCAGAGGAATCAAAGCATACTCTTCCTCCTTCGGAAACTCCCCCAGCACCCGCGCCCGAAACAAATCATTCGGCACATACACCCTTCCGTGCCAAACGAATCCGTCGGCGGTCGGTGGTCGGTCGTCGGTGGTCTCGTCCGACCCTGTACCCTGTACCCTGAACCCTGTACCCTCGGCCTCCTCACACCACTCCTCCAACTTCTCCTCTAAATGCCCCGCCGTCACGCACCCCGGAATTGGCCGTCCGCGCCCGGTCACGTTCGGGTGCTGCAGCGCGCTGATCGTGACGCGCTTCCATCCCTTCGCTCGCGCGAAAGCCTGATAAAACCGCCCTGAACACTGCAGCGGGTTTCCGATCGCCAGGATCCGGTTGTTCGCGCTCACCGCCATCCCCTCCGCTGCGTCCCAGATATCCTCTGGAATCCCGCTCGCCTCATCGAAGATGATCAGCAGATTCTCGCAGTGCACTCCCTGGAACTCCACCCCTCCTTCCGCCGAGACCCCCATCGCAAACGACTCGTCCGCCAGCTCCAACCGCTTTGTGAGCAGCCTCCCCGGCAGCCTCTTCTTCACGCCCTTCACCCGCCGCCGAATCTCGCGCCAGAGCACCCCCTCCACCTGCCGCAGCGTAGGCGCCGTCGTAATCACCGCCACCGGCCGGTGTGTGTACAGAAACCAGAGCGCTAAGTCCGCCGCCAAATACGTCTTGCCGACTCCGTTCCCGCTCCTCACCGCCACTCTCCGGCTCGTCGTCAGCGCCCGGCCCACCTCTTCCTGCGCCGACCACCATCGCGACCCCAGCACCTTCAGCGCGAAATCGTTCGGCCTCCCTCGATACCGCATCACCCACTCCGACCAGTCCGCATCCCCCATCCGCGCCCGTCCCCGCTCCACAAACTCCCGACAAAACCCCCGCTCAATCTCCCTCCCGCGCATCTTGTCCCCATACCTTCCGAGTTCACTATCACTCGATCACTCGATCACTCGATCACTCGATCACTCGATCACTGATCACTGATCACTGATCACTGATCACTCTTCACTCCTCCCCCAGCCGAGCCTCCACCGCCCCCAGCACCCGCCGGCGCACCGCCGCGCTCTCCCGGTCCAGCGCATCCAGCACCGCACCCTGAAACCGCGCCACCGCCTCCGCCCGCGTCGCCGTCGCCATTACCCGCTCCAGCATCGCAACGTGCTTCCGGTGCTCTGCGATCGCCGCCAGCTTCCCCTCCGCGTCCTCCTCCTTCCGCAGCCGATCCAGAACCTCATCCACCACCTCGAACCCCTTCAACAACCGCCCCTTCAAATCAAACCGCCCCTCCGCAACCACCTGCTCGCTCATGCCTTCCTCGCCCATCCTTTCCTCGTTCGGGGCTCGTGCGCATTCAGCCGTTCCTTACTCACATGCGCGGGTACCGCAGCCAACTAAACAGCGCACCCGCCGCAAACCGTCATGCTGTAAGCATCTGCTTTTGACGTTCAACCCTCCTTTCCCAACGACCCAAAAAGCGAAAGCGCCACCCTCCCGGGTCGCGCTCCAAACCCACCTTATTCAATTGTCCGCACGGTCCCCATATCCACTATAACATACGCCCGTCCACTTGTCAATGCCTATTGGCAGAAATTATTCGACCTATTACGGGAGAGATGGTGGGGACCACTGAATACCAAGGGCGCCGGACCGTCTGACGAACGTGACGCACCGTGACATGATTCGTGAAAGCGTGGATTCTAGAGATGGCTCACCCACCAAGAGCGAAGATTGTGTGTTTTGTGTGGCAGATAACCGTCTCGGTCTCGAATCCTTCTTATCGCACTCACCACGTCGGAATGGTCGGCATTGTTGGCCCAATTCCGAACTAGATCTGCCGAAGAAACTAACAGGACGGCAGGTAGTCTCTCGGTAAAGAAGGAGATTGCGCTCGCGTCGTCTGTGGCTATAGCGAAATCGCGGTGGACCGCGAGCGCAGCGCATACCGCTTCACCGGTATGCATCCTGGGATCCGTTCCAAAATGCAAGGCCGAGAGGGCCTCTTCATCGCCGGATAAGTCGACGTGGCTTAGGTATCCGGTTGCAATTGCAATCCTTAGATCGAGTGATCGTAACTCAACGTCCTGGACGTACTTGGGGATGTAGCAAGGTACAGGGACCGCGTCGATGATCTGCGTCATCATGCCGCTTGCATCCAACACAATCGCAGAGCAGGCGTCTAGCAAAAGACCGGAGTGCGGAACGATAAGCGAGAATGACACCCCGGCATCTCCTTAGCCTACGACCACGTCAGCGACAAGATTGAGCGATTCGTGCTCCTCCCACATAGCCCTGGTTATCCGGCGAGCTTCCACACGATCTATACCGAAGAATTCAGCAAATCTCCCCTCAGAGATTCTCGCTTCCTCGAGCCCACGGAAAGCCAACCGCTGAAAACCCAGCGGTAGCCTGTCTTGCCGCTCTGCAACTGGATTGATTCCTGCCTCAGTCTGGATTTTCCGAATTGGAAACCCGCGGCGTTTCGCAGCTTCATATGTACCGGTCGGCAATAGCCTCAGTTCTTCGAGCCACCGCATCAACGCCTCGACAGAAACGCCTAGGTACGCGGCAAAGTCAATCAATGATTTGGCCGATAGTCCGCCAGCAGTCTGCTTAATGTGAGTGATTCGCCTTCGGACTCCTGGTGCTGGCATCAAGAAGTGATTTGGAAACTCTCGAGCGACCTTCTCCTCGAAAGAAAGGCGCATTCCGGAACCTTCTACCCCATTTCCATTTACCTCTGCGCCAAGTCGTGTTGTAAGGAAGTGCGCATACTCGTGAGC
>JBKJZI010000196.1:0-16020 GCA_046715155.1 Chthonomonadales bacterium
GCCGAGGGCGTGGTGGCCGCGACGACCACCGGCGCAGCCGCCGCGCTCGTGGAGCTGAACTCCGAGACCGACTTCGTGGCCCGAAACGAGGAGTTCAAGGCGCTCGCCCGCGACCTCGCTGAGCTGGTCACCAAAGTGAAAGCCGATTCCGTAGACGACGTTTTGGCCCAGAATCTCAACGGGTCGGAAACCGCCGGGCAGCGACTGGACGACGCCCGCGCCAAGCTCCGCGAGAACGTACTGTTCCGCAGATTCGCCCGCTACGAAACCCGTCCCGATTCCGTCTTCGCCACCTACATCCACACCGTGACCAACAAGATTGGCGTGTTGGTGGAGCTCGAAGGCGACCCCGGCAATGCTTCCCAACAGGAGCTGGCCCGCAACATCGCCATGCACATCGCGGCCAACAAGCCGGAATACCTTAGCCGAGAAGATGTACCGGCGGAGGCAGTGGAGCGCGAAAAGCAGGTCCTCGCCGAGCTGACCCGAAACGAGGGGAAACCTGAGGCGGCCATTCCGAAGATCGTGGAAGGCCGAATCGGCAAATACTTCGAGCGCGTCGCCCTGGTGGACCAACCCTACGTCCGCGACCAGAGCAAAAAGATCTCCCATCTCGCCGAAGAGGCCGGCGCCAAAGTCCGCCGTTTCACCCTATTCGTAGTGGGCCAGGACTAGCCATCTGCCCGATCCGACCGATCTGACCGATCAGTAGTGATCCTGAACACCCGAACACCTGAACACCTGAACGCCTAACGCCGAGGACATTGCAATGGACCAGCCGCGCTGGAAGCGCGTAGTGCTGAAGCTTTCCGGGGAGGCCTTCGCCGGCGGCCGAGAGTTCGGATTCGACGCGGAGACGGTCCGATTCATCGCCCGGGAAGTTGCCGGAGTGCACCAGGCAGGGGCGGAAGTCGCAATCGTCGTCGGCGGCGGAAACATCATGCGCGGCTCCATAGCAGCGGAATCAGGCATGGATCGCGTGGCGGCCGATCACATCGGCATGCTCGCAACGGTGCAAAACGCGCTCGCATTGCAGGACGCCATTGAGAAGCTCGGCGCCCAGGTGCGCCTGCAGACCGCCATCGAGATGACCGCCCTCGCGGAGCCCTTCATCCGCCGCCGAGCCATGCGCCATCTGGAGCTGGACCGAATCGTCATCTTCGCAGGCGGGACCGGCAACCCATACTTCTCCACCGACACCGCCGCCGTCCTCCGCGCCCTAGAAATCAAAGCCAACGCCGTCCTCAAAGCCACGAATGTAGATGGCATCTATGACAAAGACCCTCACAAGCACACCGACGCCCGCCGCTTCACCCACCTGGATTACGATTATTGCATTGACAACAAGCTGGGCGTCATGGACATGGCGGCATTCGCCCTCTGTGCCGAGAACAACCTCCCGATACTGGTGTTCAGCATCGCGGGAGAAGGAAACATTCGGCGCGCCGTATTCGGAGATGAGATCGGGACTGTGGTTATGAAATAATCAATTATCAACTGTAAGTTGGTCTCGACCAAGCATTGATAAGTGATGATCAAGGAGACCGGAATGATCGATGATGTGATCAAGCAAGCGGAAGACAAGATGAAGAAGAGCGTGGAGGCGACGCGCCACGAATACATTCAAATCCGAACCGGCCGCGCAAACCCTGCGATGGTGGAGGAGATAAAGGTCAACTACTACGGAAGCGACCTCGATCTCCTGCAAGTCGCGTCGGTAACCGTTCCGGACCCCCGCCAGCTTCTCATCGCTCCGTTTGATAAGAACGCTCTCGGCGCTATCGAAAAGGCCATTCTCAAATCGGAGATCAACCTGACTCCCAATAACGACGGGCAGGCTATCCGCATAAACATTCCTCCACTCACCGAGGAGCGCCGAAAAGAGTTCATCAAGGCGCTCCATAAAAAGGCGGAGCACGGCCACGCCGCGATTCGCAATGTCCGCCACGAAGCCAATAACCACTTGAAGGCGATGACAAAGAACAAAGAGATCAGCGAGGACGAAGAGAAACGAGCTCACGACCGTGTTCAGAAACTGACCGACCATCACATAGCCGAGATCGACAAAGCCACGAAGATCAAAGAACAGGAATTGATGGAGGTCTGATTCAGGTATTCAGGTGTTCGGGTGTTCAGGTGTTGAGAGACTGGCCCGAACACCCGAACACCTGAATACCTGAACACCATGCCCAACTACCCAACGACCCAACGACCCAACGACCTCCCTGGCCACGTCGCCATCATCATGGATGGCAACGGGCGGTGGGCGCAGGCGCGGGGCCTGGACCGGCTGGAAGGACACTGGCAAGGATATCGCACGCTCAAGCAGATCGTATATGCGGCGGATGAGATCGGAATCCGGTATCTAACGGTTTACGGATTCTCCTCCGAGAACTGGCGCCGGTCGGAGCAAGAAGTGGGCGGGTTGATGAACCTCATGCTCCGGGCTATGCGGTCCGAGATCGAGGAGCTTATCGAGAAGGGCGTAAAAGTGCGTGTGTCCGGGCGTATGCACCAGCTCCCGAAGGACCTGCAATCCGAGTTTCAGGATGCAGTTGACCGCACGCGGGGAAACACGGGACTCACATTCAATCTCGCGATCAACTACGGTGGCCGCGCCGAGATCATAGACGCCGTCCGCTCGATCGCCCAGGCGGGGGAGATTCCGCTGGCATCCATCGAGGAAGAGGACGTCGCGCGGCATCTCTACGCGCCCGACATTCCCGATCCTGACCTCCTGATCCGCACTGCCGGAGAACTTCGCCTCTCCAATTTCCTCCTCTGGGAAACGGCATATTCAGAAATCTGGGTCACCGAAACCTGCTGGCCGGACTTCAGCCGGGACAACCTTGTGGCTGCGATAACCGATTACCAGACTCGCATACGCAAATTCGGCGCCTTAGTTGAATAGTCAAGCGCCCGTTACCCGCGGTCGCCATCTCACTTGCTGGCAGCGCGCAGTATATCCGCCACTCTCTCATTAGTTGGGCCGTCTTTTACGGCAATTCGGAGGCTGCGGCTTCCGAGTCGAGCGGAAATCGTGCCCGCATCGCGGATGAATAGACCCTCGGTCCGGCAGCGGTCGACTACCTGGGATGCGTCCGGACCGTTCCGCGGAAGGTCGCAAAGTATGGCGTTGATGCTGCTGGACGATGCCTGTGACAGACCGATGGATTGGAGGTCCTCCAACAGCCGCCCGCGATGATCACGCGTTTCGGCGTAACGACGAGCGTAGTAGGCCGGCGCCTGCAGGGCTGATACTGCGGCAACTTGCGCGGGCAGGCTGACGGCCCAGGGAGGCGTCAGTCGGCGAGGCGGCTGCAGGATGCGCGGGGGCCCGCACAAATACCCCACTCGCAGTCCGCTCAGGGCATACGCTTTCGACATCGACTTACACACCACGACGTTGTGCGATCGCGCCGCCAATCGTTCGAGGGATTCGTCGGTATTCGCGTACTCGACATAAGCTTCGTCGATCCACACGCGTGTCTGAATCGGTATTGTCGCGAGAGCGGACTCCAACTCTTCTCTCGGCACGAAGCAGCCTGTCGGATTATTGGGGTTCGCAAGCACGACCAGGTCATAACCCCTTGTCACGCAGCTCAGCCACCCTGCAAGATCGAGACGGAATCCATCGGAACGGTGGAGTGGGAATCGGTCGACTCGGCAGCCCACGATGTTTTCCAGCACGTGCGCGTACTCGCCGTAGGTCGGATCGATAATCAACGCGCGCGAACCGGGACGGAGCCATTCCCGAAAAGCCAGGAAGATCAAAGCCGACGAACCGGCGCCCGGGAGAATAGAATCTGCCGGGACGCCGCGCGATTCCGCGATCGCTTCAACCAACCCGGATGCATGTGTCGGTGGTGAGGTTGCGGCAATCCATGGTAGATGCGATTGCAGAGCTGTGAGCACGCTTGGAGCAGGCGGAAACCAGGCATCCAATACATCGGCATTTATGATCTCTTTGCGGCGTTCCAGGTTGTCGAACTTCTCTCCAATGGCTTCGAAGAAGAGACCACCGTGGAGACAACGTACACCCGGCAGGAGAGAATATGGGAGGCGCCAATCTACTCGTCGATCCAGTCTGAGCCTGGCAAGTCGCGGCAGAGCTCTCTCGACAATATTGGCAACGTTCGCATATAAGAGCTCAAACGTCACTTCTCCGCACCGGATTCGGCGCCGCTGAGGCTTCAGCCCGCACTTCAGGTAGAGTGGAAGAACCTCCTCCCGTCCAATTGCGACGGCATGTGTTCCTCCCCGCTCCATTACCGATCGGAGAGCAGCCCACATCAAGAGTACGGCGGAGCAGCTTCCGCGAAAGGACGGAACTACCGTGAGCAGGCGGACCTCATAGAGGGAGTCGTCCACCTTGAATGGGCACTCTTTGCGGTCAACATACTTTTCAAACGAGTAGCGAGCGTTGCCGGGAGGGGTGACGCTTACGAATCCGACAATCTCGGCGCCGACACGGGCCACGATGTACTCGTTGTAAAGGTCAATACCATCGCTCAATCGTCCAGATTCGTTTACCGGATGCTGCCGAAGCTCGCGCGCGTAGACCTCGTGTCGGATGCTATAGATGGCATCCCGGTCTTCCGCATTCTCCGGCTCAATCAGTATCTGTCTCACCGAGTGCGCCTCCTTCGCCCAAACTAAGTATGGGGCGTGAAGGTCGGGATGTTATGGGCCGTTCTACCCAGTTTCCATTATGCGGCAGCCTTCGCAATTACCGGCCGTCGGTCAACCGAGCTCTTGCGGCGGCCTTGCGGCGGCGGACCCTGATAGGGAGCAGGAAGAGGTAGATTCCGGTGATCCAGAGGACGAGCAGAACGGCCCCGGCTGGTAGGAAGAGATAGAGCTTTGCAGCATCGTGAAACCATGAGCCGTCGTGAATGGATTCAATCACGTCCGACCGGCGATAGGCGGTTTGTAGAACATCGCCGGTTGCGGAATCAAGCTGAATTTCCCAGCGATTCCGCGCAACTACCTTAAGCATCCCCTTCGAAGGCCGCACGTCGACACGGTCGATGTCATCCCATGTACGGATTCCGGCTTCCGGTATAGCTCGACAGCTCTCAAGAATCCGAGCAAACGGAATCGTCGGCTCGATTCCGCTCCCTTTGAGCTCCGCCGGCTGTACCCAGGAGACCTGTTTCTTGACCTGCAGCACGAGGCCCGTGCAGATGATAATGACGACCGGGACAGCGATGACAATGGCGCCCCAGTAGTGCACTTTGCGTGTTAGAAGGTGGAATTTCATCGCCGAGAGGGAGTCTGCATGTTGCCGCACTTAAAGACGGGCGGAATCCGCATCTTGTGTGAGGCCCATGGCGATGAGGTATTCGCGGTCGAAGGCGGCGGAGATGCTTTCGCGCGGAGAATAGGGGCCCGGAGTATAGGCGCGGGAGGAGGCGCCGAGCTGGCTCTGCTCGCAGATGTGCCAGTCCTCACGGTTGGTGCGGTCCCAGAAGCGGATTCCGTCCTCGGGGTCGAATTCCGGCTGGGAAGCGGCGTCCGGATGAAAAAGCCACTCGCACTCAATGAGGGTCCGGTCCGGTGACTGCGGCCAGAGGGTGTGGGCCATCACGTAATCAGGGTGGAGGCTCAGCAGCATGTTCGGGAAAATCGTGTAGTAGTACACCCGCTGGAGATCTTCCAGTGGAAGCTCCCCCACCGGAATGCTGCAGGCGCGGCCAGAGAGGGTCATGCTTCCGCCTTCGCGCGAGACGAGCATGAATCCGCCAAGAAACGGACCCTCCACGAGGTCGTTCTCTCCGCTATCGGCGGGCGAGAGCTTCACCAGCGCGGGATGCACGGCGGGGCAATGATAGCACTCCGAATAGTTCTGGAAGAGCAGCTTCCAATTCGCGCGGACGTCATAATCGATGCGTTTGACGACTCGGAGTTGGGGGAGATTGAAGCGCGTAAACCTGCCGATCAGGGGATGGAACGCTTCCTCGAAAGGCTCGGGCTCCTGGTCAAGACAGATAAATACGAAGCCTTCCCACAGGGCGACTGCCACGGGATGCAGCGGATAGTCCGCGGGATCGAATCCCGAAACCCCATCCATATTCGGCGCGCCCCGGAGTCGGCCGTCGAGGTTGTATGTCCAGGCATGATAGGGGCATGAGATGGCATTGGCGAAGCGTCCGGAAGGCTCCTCACATATTCGCGTCCCGCGATGCCGGCAAACGTTATAAAATGCGCGGATTCGGCCGCCGTGATCGCGCGATATAATGACGCTTTCAGTCCCGATCTCCAGCGTAAAGTAATCGCCCGCACCCGGAATCCTCTCCTCCCTACCGGCGCACAACCAGCGCCGGTAGAAAACCCGTTCATGCTCGTCCGAGAACACTTCAGTCGACGTGTAATATTTCCCGGGGAGTGTTCGCGACCCTCCGGTTCCTATTTCTGTTGCTTTGAGGAACTCGATCAATTGGTTTCCCTGAGCCAACACTCAATCGAGCTGACGCCAGGCGAGCTCGGCGGCGCCCATTACGCCGGCATCTTCGCCGAGGGAGGCTTCGACCAGTCGGCAGTCGCGGAGGAGGGACCGGACGCTGTGGACGCGCATGGAGCGCTCGGCGGATTCCATCAGGCCGGTGGCTTTGCGGATTCCGCCGCCAAGGACGATGAGCGCCGGGTTGAAGAGACAGACCGCGTTGGAGAGGCCGATTCCGAGGTAGTAGCCGGTCTCCTGGAATATCTCGATGGCGAGCAGGTCTCCCTGGCGCGCGGCGTCGTCGATCAGTTTGGGGGTGAGGGCGGCGCGGTCGCCGTCAACCAGGTCGGGCAGGACAGTTGGCCGGCCGGATTCGATGAAGCGTTGGGCGCGGCGGATTATTCCGGGAGTGCCGCAGTAGGCCTCCAGGTGACCGAAGTCTCCACAGGGGCACTGTTCGAGGCTCCCGGCGACGATGACATGATGTCCGAACTCCACCGCCCCGCCGGTCGCCCCCAGTATCAGCCTGCCATCCACGACGACTCCGCTGCCGATTCCGGTACCGAGCGTGAGCATCACCATGTCGTTCACATCCCGTCCCGCGCCATAACGGAACTCACCGAGGGCTGCAACGTTAGCATCATTGCCGGCAAATGCGGGGATTCTGAGCAGCTCGGAGACCGGGCCCGCGATCGGTACGTCTAGAAACATCTGGAAATGATCGTCGATCACCTCGCCGAAGTTTGGGGACCACTTCGTAACGCCGGTGCGCTGATCGATGTGGCCGGGCACCGCCATGCCGACCGCGCCAACCTGATCAAGTTCGATTCCGGAATCTTTTGCCGCCTGGCGAACGGTAAGCGCGATCTGCTCGACCACCCGCCGCTGCCCCTCTTTGGCCGCCGACGGATTACGCGCTTGCCCGAGAATCTTCTCGTGACCGTCAACGACCGCCGCGCGGACGTTGGTCCCCCCCAGATCGACGCCCACAACGTAGTCTGCCATCCATTCCTCAATCAGCGCGTAGCGAGCTCGCGGATTCTGGCCTGCGCGGAATCGCGACACTCTCTCAACTCTTCAAACAGGCGGAGCTGGACCATAGCGCGGATCTTGTTGAGGGCGTGCGGATCGCTTTGACCCAGGCGGAAGTAATTGTCGCCACGCAGGTAGTCGACAAGGAATCGAACCCCGAGTTCCAACGCCATGATTTCCGTGGCATCGGCCATGAGCGCGATCTCTTCTCGGGGCAGATTCTCGGATGCGCTCAAGAATCCTCGCGTGACAGCTTCATAGATATACTCGTCAACGACTACTTTCGACAGGTCCGGCTCTTTTTCCCCGGCGATGTTCACGAGCGAGCGGGCCATGTCGCCCCAGTCCACCAGCCAGGTTTGCGGCATGATGGTATCCAGGTCCACCATAGACTTGACGCAGCCCGTCTGCTCATCGAAGAGGAAGTTCTCTATCTTCGGGTCGCCGTGGATGGCGACGGTGGAGATTTCACCGGCCTCCATGCGGCGCTGGAGGCTGAGCGCATGGTCCATCTGGTGCTGCGCGAGGGATATGAAGTGCTGCAGCTCGGGGTCCTCCCGACGGTCGCGACACTCGGAATCCGGCAGGTGAACAAGGAAGTGCTCCCGCGTGCTGTGCAGCACCGTTTCATCCTCCGGGAGGTAATCGGCGGCCTGCTCGTAGGTGCGGTTTCCCTCGAGTATGGAGAGTAGCTGGTTATAGTAGAGTCGCGTGTCGCGATATCCAGGAAGCGGGCTCTCCAGTCCCTCGGTCTTCATGGCGGCAGTGAGGCGCAGGTAAAGCGCCATTCCCTTGCCGGCCTCTTCCGCCGCGTGCAATCGCGCCTGAGGATCGTCGATCTCACTCAGACTCTTGTACGTGCGGCAGGCCGGAATCTTTATCATCAGCCGCCACACGGTTGCGTGTTGAAGCTCCGGAATCTTGACGTATGGATCTCCCTGGTCTGTTGGAATCAGGCGGATTGGCAGCCAATCGACGCCGGCTGGGAGGTCGTTGTTCGCGAGGTATTCCCGCTGCGCGTCCAGAGCAGCGATCATGGCCTGCATCGTGTTGTCCGGCCGCGTGAAGACGCGCTCGTTGATGCTCTGCAGGAGGTAGTGCTGCCCTTTGCCGTCCGTCACCTGGTAAGTGTGGAGGTTGATGTTCCCCTTCTGTGGATAGTCCTCTAACCGTACCGGCTCCGGAATATCGAATTGCCGCGCGATGCTCGTAATGTCGGTAAGAGTCAGAGTGTCCGCGGACTGCTGGGTCATTCTCGCTACTTCCTGGAGGCGAACGCGGCGAGATTAGAGGCTACGTCCTGGCGGAATCGGTCTACATGTGAGAGAACGTACTGGGAGATGTCGAGTTTATCGTCTTCGATCAGTGGGGTGAGGTCCATCCCGAAGTTGAGCATGGAGTTGGCGTCCACCACTCGGCTCTCGTGATAGGTGGCGTGGGCGCGGCGGCGGCCGATGGTGGCTACGTCGTAACGCTTACCGCCTTCGATCTGAGAGTCGAAAACTCCGATGAGAGCCCAGGCGAGGTTCTCGTGGTGGTCCAGCCGGAAGACGACCTTATCGGAATCCACCAGCCAATCCAGGTCGCGCCAGACCTCGCAGCCGACCACGCGCTTCGGGCGTTTTTCCTTCGGCAGCTCGCGAAGGGCGGCGATGCAGCGCAAGGAGACGGCGATGTGGGTGGCGTGCTTGTCGGCGAGGTTGTGTAGATACACGACTTCCGGCCGTGACGCTTCAAGCAGCTTCTTCACGTCATCTACAGGGGCGCGGTTCTCAGGGTCTTTGACCGATGCGCTCGGATGGTCCAACAGCGCCTGCGCCGTATATTCCCCGATTACGGCGGCCTTCTTCTGCTCGGCCCTCCGGACCGCCTTCATCTCCTCATCGGAGTAGTTGGCATAGAGGTTCGAGCCCGGCAGGCCTGCGCGGGCGGAACTGGCGCCGTCGGTCATTATCACGCCGAGGAACCACTTGTCCTTCAAGCCATAACCTGCGAGGATGCCCTCGAAGGCCATGATCTCCAGGTCATCTTGGTGCGCGCCGATAGCCATATGAGTCGTGCGGGCCAGCGCCACATCCTCCGGCGTACTATCCGGAATCCACAGCTCTGCGGTCGGTCTCGAAAACTGCATGGTTAGATTCTAACTGCGGAGGGCGCGGAGATTCTGAGAGTGGAAGATTAGCAGAGTGGAAGAGTGGAAGATTGGACTGTCCCGTCGTTTCTTCCACTCTTCCATTCTTCCACTCTTCCTATGTCGTCTTTCTCCGCGTTCCTCCGCGCTCTCCGCAGTTAGTCCTTTCTAAGAGTCGGCAGGCTGGCGGCGGCGATGCTCTGGCCTACTCGGCGGCTCTTTTCATCGGGAAGGGAAAGGGTGACGCGCTCGCTTAAGTCTGGGAACTCGACTTTCAAGACATCTTCGGCGGACTCAATCATTATATCGCCTCCCGGGCCGGTGGTCACTCGCCCGAGGATTAGGACGCGCTCCAGGTCATAGAAGTCGGCGTAATGCGCGATAGCGTATCCCAGGCAGATTCCGAGGGAGCGGTAGACCTCCTGAACGAGTACGTTCTCCGTGAGGCCTTGAAGGACTTCGAGCTTGTCGGGAAGTGTTGTCGCTTCGCGGAATCTCTCGAACGGAAGTGACGCCCCTTCGGCAATTCGAACTGCGCCCTGCTGGGAGAAGTATTGGACGCCGCGGCCAATGTCACCAGACCACTCATCTCGAGGAGCGTCCGGCCGGTAGTCGACAGGGCAGAACGCGAGCTCGTTTAGCCAGCCGGTGATGTGGCCGTTGCGGTTTACGTATCCGCCGGCCTGGCTGGAGCCCATGGCGATTCCGAGTACCGGGTCGGCGCCGAGCGACATCGAACCGGCCAGCGCGGTCACGTCGCCGTCATTGGCGATCTCGATGGGGACACCCAGTTCCTTTCCAATACGCAAAAACATACCCGCGATCTTTGTGTTGAAATCGCTGCTGGACACCCCGCGATAAAGCGAGCCGACGCGGACGCGGTTCTGAATGTAGATTCCGGCCGCGCTGCCGCCCACAGCTTCGAGCCGCGGGAGGTGTGCGGCCGCCCGTCCGATGGAATCCAAGACACCGTGATAATGGTAGTCAGGGTCTGATTGGGGGCTGGGGTCCCACGGAATCTCTTCCGAGAAGACAACATCGCCGTCAATGACCGCGGCGGCTTTCCGGTCGCTGGCGCCGAGGTCGAATCCGACCCGACATCCGTCCAGATTCCGCCCGATCGGCGTCGAGCCCTCGTTCGATTCCGGCACGGATTCGGCATCAGTAATCTCCACCGTAAACGGGTGTTCGTAGACATCGCCCATGAACCGGGCATCGAACTCCCGCTCACCGCCGGGCCGATAGATACCGCGGATTCCCTCGCCGATTTCTCTAGGCCCGCCGACGATGACCTTCCAGCCACCGCGCTGCCAGAGGAGGAACTTGACGATCCGCTCCACGTACGGCAGATTTGCTTTTGCCAGGACCGAATCTGAGCGGAAGACGCCGGTCTCGAAGGTGGAAACGATCCCGTCGCCGCGTTCGATTGCGATTCGCAGCGACTCGCCGCCCTCTTGCGCGACCAGCTCGCGGAATCGGCGATTGACGAGGGAGGCCGGGAGGAATCCGGGGTCGAGCGATGGGGTCCTCTTCGGCTGAACGGGAAGCAAGGTTGTGAATAATGTGCTGGAACTTGACAATTTAGATTAAGAGACTTGTTTGCTTGAAAGGACGAGATCGGGCCCGGCAAGAATACGGGAGTCATTCCATCATCGGAGACACCAATTTTGATTCTTCAGCGATCAGTTCTGGCTTTGTCAGCATTCATCCTCTGCGGGTGTGCTGCGCGAGCGGATATTACGGTTTCGCGTGACAAATACGGCGTCCCGACCATCAAGGCGTCGCGACTGGCGGATGTGATGTTTGGACTGGGTTATGCCACCGTTCAGGATCATGCCGAGCGGATGGCGCGGAACTATAAGCAGGCTCGGGGGCGGCTGGCTGAGGTGGAGGGGAGATCACAGCTTTTGACCGATGGATTCGTCCGCTCGCTCGGGATCGAAGATCTGGCCCAGGAGAAGGCGAAAAGTCTTTCCGGTGAACTTGCGCTTCTGATTCAGTCGTTTTGCGCCGGAGCGAACAAGGCGATCGGCGAGTTAAAGGATCGGCCGGCGTGGGTGGAGCCGATCACCCCGGTCGACGTTCTCGCCCTCTCTCAGTTGGCGAATGCCGCATTTCCGCTGCAAGAGATCGCAGGCAGATTGATGCCCGGGGCTGGCTCGAACCAGTTCGCGTGGCAAGGTCGAGATAAAGCCGTCCTGTCGGCCGATCCTCACTTGCCGTGGGAGGGAATCCTCTCCTGGTATGAGATCGGACTGGAATGCGACGAGTTTCGATTCCGCGGAATCACGCTGCCGGGGCTCCCATTCGGCGTGATGGGGCATACGGACAAAGTGGCGTGGTGCATGACGAACAACGATCCGGACCTGTGGGACTTCTTCCAGGTGACGACCGATCCTAACAACCGCGCCCGCTACAACTACCACGGCGAATGGCGAGACTACGAAGACAAGAGTTATGAGCTGAAGTATCGCGACGGGAACGAGCTTAAGACGCAGCCGCACCGGGTACGCCGGACGGCGTGGGGGCCCATGGTGCCGTTCTCATCGAACGCCGTCGCGCTCTCAATGCTTGGGTCCTGGGAGATTCTCGACGAATCCCTGAACATGGCGCGGGCGAAGGATGCGAAGCAGTTCCGTGAGGCGCTTCGGCCCCTCGGCATGTCCATGTGGAATGTGGTTTACGCTGACACGCAGGGCAATATCGGCTATCAGTACAACGCACGCGTCCCGCGAAGGGATGAGTCCTTCGATTGGACGAAGCCGGTTCCGGGAGCCGACCCGAAGTCGAAGTGGGGGAGTCTCTGGACGCTTGACGAACTCCCGCACGTTGAGAATCCGCGGAATCGATTGCTTGCCAACGCCAACTCCACCCCCCAGCTCACGTCGCTCGGCGACGTGATTCGCGGTACATGGCCAAAGTATGTGCTCAGCCACGGGCCGACCACCCGCATCACACGCCTGGCCGCCCTGCTGGATTCGGTTTCCTCCAGCCAGCCGGACGCCGGGAAGTCACGCAAGCTGGCGACGGACACTGAGGTCCCGCGCGCCAGGGCAGTCATCGCCGCCTTCAAAGCAGGAGCGGGAAAGGCGGACTCAGAGACGAAGGAAGCCGTTGCAGTCCTCGGACGGTGGGATGGGCGGGCGGACGTTAGGTCGAGGGGTACGGGCCTATTTAATTACTGGCTGCGGGTCAAAGGGATGCCGGCACTGGCAGTCACTGCGGAGAAGGACCGTACCTGGAGTGAGACGGATTCCGCAGCGGCGCTGGCCGGTCTTAGGCAGGCGGCGACGGAGATGCGCAAGCATCACTCCCGATTGGATGTGCCATGGGGGAGGATGCACTTCTCTCAGCGAGGCGGCAAGACAGCTCCGGTCGCCGGATTCGGCATGTACGCCGAACGGGTGGAATTCGTAGCGGTGAGTCCCAACACAGGAACGTTTCGAGACGGCAAGATCGTCTGCACGGTTGGCTCGAGCTTCCGCATGGTCACGGACTTGCGCCCCGGCGGAATCCGCTCCTGGAGCATCCTCCCCTTCGGCAACTCCACGAATTCGAACAGCCCCCACTACACCGACCAGATGGACCTCTTCGGCCGCGGCGAATACAAAGAAACCCGCCAGCGCGCCGTGTCGAAGACAACTCTCCTGCGCTAACGACTTCGCTCAGACGCAGCGGCAGCCGTCGGCCTGCTCAGGCGCTTTGCTTGTCTACGCCGGCCATCAAACCGGCAATCGAGAGGTCTTCGTCTATGTCCGGCCAGTGGATGCTGCGGCCTCCTCCGCCGATCTCGTAGCGCTCTCGCTGTTCGGCGCTTGCGTGAAGGAGGCGCGGTGACCACGCGAGAGGGACGCCCAGGATACGCCCGTCGGTCATGTAGACTTGCATCATATCTTCCGTAAACTCCAGGCGCTTGGCAAGCGCAGTGTTGGGAACAAACGCTCGTGGTGATCGCGGCTTATCCGTGGTCGAAGTACTCATTCCACGCCTCCAGTAGCTGATTCAGGTGTTGCCGCACCAATTGCTCTATCTCCGTCAGCTCCCGGCCGCTGAACCCGTAATTGGACTCAAGCGCCACCGGCGCTAGCCAGAACTTCGCTTCGTCTCCTCCAGCCTTCACGTGGATGTGCGGCGGCTCCTCCCCTTCGTTGCTGTAGAAAAGAAAGCGGAATCGGCCAATACGGAGGACGGTCGGCATAGATGCAGTGTATCACACCCCTGACGGATCGGATTTCATCGGCATGCGGCCTAACGACTCAGCTCAGCCACGCCGTCGTCCAATGGGCGGGCCGAGCGAAGCGAGCGCCATTATCACGTCTTCTTCGACTCTGGTTTGTGCTGCTCGCAGTATTCTTCGAGGAACACCCACTCCCAGCAGTCTAGGTGGCGGCACTTATAGGCGCGGGTAGGGTACTCGCGCCGGCAGCTCGGGCACGACCACGAGTCCATGTCCGCTGGCTCTGATCCGCTAGCTCCACAGTACGGGCACGTCCCGCCGCCAAGCATGCGGTCCTTCCGCCCGGTACGAACATTCTCGCTCATACCATTGTACCGACGACGCCCAACAGCAGAGTTCAGCCCGGGCGGTAGCCGACGGACAGAAACGCGTGTTGGGCTACGAAGTCGCAGATGATTCTGCGACGGCCCCGAATACCTGCGGCTGCCGCAGGTGCGGGCGAACCATTGCTGTTCATCCTGTGCACAGGTAAGTTACCTCTTGGCGCCTACTTGCTCTAGAATGTTCACAATTTCCCAGTTGTTACCTCCTTGTGCCATTCCCAGCGCGCCTACTCCATTCTTATTCCGAGTGTCGACATTAGCGCCGTGCTTCAACAGCCACCGTACCATGTCGGCAGTGCCGACATATTGAGATATGCCGATGAGCGCCGTGTCGCCGTCTGCGTTCCGAGCATTTACATCAACCCCCTTCGAAAGAAGATACGCGGCGACCTCGATGCTCCTGGTCTCCATGAGCTTCGTATTTCCACTCATGTCGCGCGTGTACAGACAGTCCACGCTGTTCCAAAAACGAATCGTCTTTAGGTCAGGGGCGACCATGAGCGAGTCGTTTCCCAGGCTGTCGTGCGAATGTACGTCCGCCCCACGGTGCAGCAGGACCTTCAACATTTCGATATCACCGATTCTGGCCGCGGTTAACAACGGCGGCTGGTATGCATGCGGGTTTCGCATGTTCGGATCAGCCCCCGCGTCGATTAGGGCGGCGACGATAGCAGGGGTCTTCTGTTCGATCGCCTTGTGCAAAATCGGCTTGTCCGGCCGGGTATGGCCTCTGGAGCCCCTGCGATAAGCGATGCCATTTGGATTGGCTCCGCGCCCTATTTCAAGGCGGACGGCTTCGATATTGTTTTGCTCCACCGCCTTCTGGAGCGCGTAGTCCTGCGCATTTGGCGGCTTGAAAGGACGCATGGACGGGAAGAACTCGTAGAAGATGACCCTCCCAACACCTACCGCGAAGTAGAGAAACGCTCCGACGAACAGCGCCATCCCCGCGACGGCCAGCCATTGCCAGACAGAGGAGCGTGCATTCGGTTGACTGTCACCGTCTCCCGACATTTCGGAACGATCCCTATGCGTCAGATGAGGATTCCTAAGATGAGTATTCCTAGGTTGCGTTTGCAGTAGACCACGATCTTGCCAGCTCCATCCCAAGTATACAGGTCCTAAATCCGTGTTCTTTACCTCATTCGGAATCGCAGAGTTAGCGGGCATCGGTTTGCTTGTTACGCGACGGGCCTAACTCGATACTATACGTTATTTGGTCTTAAGGGAAGTCTCGCGGGTTTTCGCTCTCTTTGCCGTAAAACGCGCGTTATCGGCGCGGATTGCTTCAACCGGCGATCGATACCGGAATCCACCCAAAAATCGGCCGCTGTCTCCATTCTATCCCAGGCTGCCTCAGGGGTCAATTCCCGGTGGCCCCGCTTGTCCAAAGCCCAAGGCCCCCTACACGGCCAACCACGTGAAAACAGTGTAGAAATCATTCTCCACCTTCCTTGACAGCCCGTCAGCCGTGCACTATAATGTATAGATAGATACCCGTATGCCATGTCATGTCAATCCGACGCATCACAGTTCAAGACAAGGAGGAACCCAAACCGCGGAACCGTCCGCACCGAGCCGGTCCGGCGACGGCCCAAGGGCATGGCCACCCCAGTCCGATCCATTGTTGATTGGTCATTGGACATTGGACATTGGACATTGCGGAACGCTCTAACGCCCACGCGAGGCTCTGCGTAACCAATCGCAGCACAAACCGGTACTACAAGGGGTTGTGAAAGTTCCAGCTAACGAGGCCCTGCTCGGTGCTCTTAGCCTTGCGCTGGCCGAATTACTTTGACGATTATCGATTACGATTGGGAATGAGCGTCGTCCGGCGGTCTTGCAGACCGGC
>JBKJZI010000197.1:0-33658 GCA_046715155.1 Chthonomonadales bacterium
TGACAGCCCGAACCGCGAGATGGTTGGCGGCCGCCATGCTGATGGCGGCCGCCATTTTATCGTTCCCCGGCTGTGGGAGGGGGAACACTCCGCCCGTCGCCGACGCCCCGCTCCCCGTAGCAGATCGGCGGCCACTGGATTCCCGTCTTAAGGACGCGGAAGCGGCCTTTCGTCGGAAGGAATTTGCGATCGCATTGCGTTTGATCGGCGAAGGGCAAAAGCAAGGCGCGCCGTTGGCTGACGTTTGTAGACTCAAGGCCGACGTGTTCCGTGCGACCGAATACCTCGACCTCGAGATAGAAGCGCTCCTCGATTGGGCGAAGGCGTATCCTCGAAGCGCCGAGCCGTTGCTGCGACTCTTTTACATCTACCTGGACCTCGGCTGGCGCCGGGAAGCAGGCAAGGTGAGCGCGCAAGCGCTGAAGATCGAGCCCGCTAACTACCGCGCTGCCGTCTCGCGCGCCGTCTATTATTACCGCTCAGAAGAGCCGGAGCTGGGCCTGCCGTTCATCGAAGGCGTACGCCGCGCGCGCCCGCGCGATCCCGATATCGCGAACCTCCATGCCACAATCCTCCTCAAGCGACTCCGCTACGCCGCCGCCGAAAAGGTGGCGCGTGAAGCCCTTGCCATAGACACGCAAAACGTCCCAAACCGTTTGGTCCTCGGCCACACGCTTGCCAGGCAAGGCAAGGCGACGGAAGCCGCCTCGGAATTCGCCGCAGTCCTGCGACGCGATCCGGAGAACATCGAAGCTCTCTTCGAGTCGGGCGCGCTGGCGCAGAAACGCGGCGATTCCCGCGCCCTGGGCTACTTCGAAAAGGCCGCAGCGCAGGATGCAAGTTTCGGAGTCGTTGCGTACCGGCTGGGAAACCTGTATCTTAAGGAAGGCAAGTCGGCCGAGGGACGCAAGCTATTGGATATGTACCGAAAGATGGATGCCACCACGTCCGCCTATGAGACGCTCCTCGCCCGGCTCAGCGCCCGTCCTCCGAGCGCAGACCTTCACTATCGCCTCGCCCGCTTCCACCTGGAGGCGGAGGAGTTCCCGGAATCGATCGTTGAGCTCAAGCGCGCACTTGAGCTCAACCCCCGGCACGCTCAGGCTCGAAGAGACCTCATCCACGTCCTCATGCGCCACGGCCGCAAAACCGAAGCCCGCGCCCTGATGGCTGACCATCCAAAATCCAAAATCCAAAATCCAAAGTCAAAAATAGGTTCCGTCCAGTGATGCGCCACCCGCAAATATTTCCCTTGCTGGTCCTCATGCTTGCGCCGGGATGCAACAAGCACGCCTCCACACCCTCCCACCCATCCATCAGCTCACCCACACAATCCACCGCTCCCACTTTCGTGGACGTGACGGATTCCGTCGGTATCGACTTTCGCCACCAGAATTCCCGCACCCCCCGCAAGTACCTTATCGAGACCATGGGTTCAGGCTGCGCGTTCGTGAATTATGACGGCGATGAATGGCTGGACATTCTCCTCCTGAACAATCGGCAGCTTCCAGGCGGTAGGGTCGAAGGCCGGCCCACCATCAAGCTCTACCGGAACGAGCGCGGCAAGCGATTCCGCGACGTCACTAACAGCGCCGGACTCGAAGCCGAAATCTACGCGATGGGCGTGACCGTAGGCGACTACGACAACGATGGACGCGACGATATCTACGTTTCCTGTGTTCTCGAGCCGGGACGGCTCTTCCATAACGAGGGCGGACGCTTCAAAGATACAACCAAAACCGCGGGCGTCGGCAATGAGGGTAAATGGGGAACCTCCTGCGCCTGGTTGGATTACGACAAAGACGGCAAGCTCGATCTCTTCATCGCGAACTACGTCAAGTACCGCGGCCTGGCGGACGATCTCCCCTGCTACGCCTCGGGCGGGAGAGATCGCGTCTACTGCATCCCGTCCGCGTATGAGACCAGTACGTGTACTCTCTATCGCAATCTCGGGGGCGGCCGATTCCACGACGTCAGCGCGGAATCCGGAATCGCCGCTTCGGGAGGGAAATCCCTGGGCGTCACGGTATGGGATTACGATGACGACGGCGATCCGGATGTCTTCGTCGCCAACGATACCGTAGCCGGATTCCTATTCCGAAACGAAGGCGATGGAACGTTCAAAGAGATCGGCGTTGAGAGCGGCGTCGCTTATGATGAGGAAGGAAACCCTCATTCCGGAATGGGCACGGATACAGGCGATCTTCAAAACGACGGCAAGAGCTGGCTGGCCATCACCAACTACCAAGGCCAGCAGACCTCGCTTTACAAGATCGCAGGGACAGACATTTTCCGGGACGAGCGCTTCAACGCGAAGGTCGCCGAGCCCACCACACCCGTGCTCGGATTCGGAATCCTCTTCTTCGACTTCGACAACGACGGCTACCGGGACATCGCGCAGGTCAATGGCCACGTGCAGGATGACATTGCAAAGCGCGAGCCGACTGTCAGTCAATCCCAACCCAGTCTTCTGCTGAGGAATCGAAAAGACGGCACTTTCGAAGAGGTCGGACTGAAGAGCGGCGCCCCGTTCACGGAGCGTCAGGTCTGGCGGGGAATCGCCGCCGGCGACTACGACAACGACGGTCGGGTAGACCTCATGCTGACCA
Source organism: Chthonomonadales bacterium (assembly GCA_046715155.1). Lineage (GTDB taxonomy): Bacteria > Armatimonadota > Chthonomonadetes > Chthonomonadales > CAJBBX01 > JBKJZI01. The sequence continues at coordinate 2,610 of JBKJZI010000197.1, forward strand.
GCAATAATGGCCCGGCGAGGCTCTGGCGCAACAACTCGTCCACGAGCGGTCACTGGATCGGATTCAAGCTAATCGGCAATTCAAGCGCTCGGAATGGCCATGGAGCGATAGTTCTTGTCACGTCCGGCGGAATCACGCGCCGAGCCATGATTCGCAGCGGCTCCAGCTACCTCTCGCAGTCCGACCTCCGAGCTCATGTCGGCCTCGGTCCCGCCGACAAAGCCGACGTCGAGGTCCGGTGGCCCTCCGGCAAACTGGATCGCCTGGTCGGACTCAACTCAGACCGCTATTGGCTCGTCCGCGAAGGAACAAACAAGCCGGAAGAAGCCCGGCATGACTGAAGTAGATTCCGCAAGCAAGTCGAAGTCGCCCCGGATGCAGATCCTGCTGGGGCTGCTGGGCGTCCTGGTCCTCGCACTCCTCCTCCTGATGCCGAAACTGCGGAGCATGCTCGCCAACGCCGAACGAATGGAGCGGGAAAGCGCGGCGACTCTGGCCGGAGCGGGGAGAGCCGCGGAAGATCGGGCTGTCGCCACCTCCACGCGCGAAGAGGCGCTCCGCCGGCCGCGCGATTCCGACGCCCAGCTCAGGGCGGCACAAGCCCTTCTGCAGGCCGGGAGCGCGGAGCAAGCGCTGCCATTCGCTCAAACCGCCGCCAAAGTGAACGCACGGAATTCGGACGCTTGGCTGCTCCTCGCCGACCTGCAAAGACGCGCAAGGCAGCTTCACGAATCCATCCAGGCATACAAGACGGCGCTGCGCCTGGATCCCGATAACGGCCCCGCGCTCGCCGGTCTCGCGTCTCTCTACATAAGCCTTGGCTGGACCGGGGATGTGTATGAGCTGCTCGAACCGCGGGTTAAAGACCGCCCCAACGAGCTTCCGCTCAAGGTCGCGCTCGCCATGGCGGCACTCCAGGGCTCCGACTTCGCTCGGGCCGAGAAGTATCTGTTGGAAGTCCGCCAGGCTGCTCCAAATGACATCCGGATCTGGAGCCCCCTGGTACACCTCTACAATAGCCAGAAGCGCTACCCGGACGCCGAGCGGATCGCCGGCGAGATTCTCTCTCGGCTACCCGGAGACGTTCCTGTTCGAAACGAGCTCGGATTCGCCCTCTACCGCCTGAACCACGTGCCGGAAGCGATGGCCGCATTCCGCCAGGCGCTCGCGCATGAGGCCGCCAATGTCGCCGCGCGCTACTACCTCGCCCTCTGCCACCAGCGCCAGGGAGACCAATCGGCCGCGCTGAAAGAGCTCGAAGAGGTCCACCGAGCGAGCCCCGGTTACGAGCAGACGCGCGTGATCCTCGGCAACCTGTATCTCCAGAGCGGCCGAACCGAAGAAGGCCGCCGGCTGCTGCATGAGTCGAAAGAACTTCAGCAGCGGGCCCAGCGCCGAGCGCGTCTAGGACTCCTGGTCGCGACGAAATCAAAAAGCCCTGACGCCCACTTCCAGCTTGCCCGCCTCTACCACCAGGACCGCGAACCTCACCGAGCCCTCGTAGAACTCCACAAAACCCTCGAACTAGACCCCACCCACGCCGAAGCCCGCAACCTACTCCACTCTCTGGAATCCCAAAGTCGCTAATTCGTCGCTATCGGCCTATTCGCCTGGCCATCCTGTTCTGACGCAGCGGCATAAGCCCGGGCCCGAGCAAACCTGCCTCGAAATCCGAAAATGAGATGGATAAAGCCGCCTAGCGAGCGAAGCGGAGAATCACGCAGCCCTCTTCCACCCGAATTTGCTTCACCTGCGCGTTTGTGCCCGGAATTCGAAGGTCAGTCTCCTTGAGCCGGTAGATCGGAATCCGCGCCAGCAGACCGGATAGCAGCGGGCGAATGAGTACTTCAGCAGTCCGCAGGTCCTTATCCGAGACGCCCGACGCTTCCGTCAGCCGAAGTTCAGCCGATTCCAGGAATAGCTCCCGAGACTCCGGGTCGAACCGTACCCTACCATCGAGTTCCCCTTTGCCCGTGACCGGCTTGATTATCGGCGCGGAGACCGCGATAGAAACGGCAAGCCCGATGCGGTCTGTCCCCTGCTTCAACAGCACGCGCGGCTCGGACAGACGGCCGGTGAATAGGAGTTCCGACTTGTCGATCGGGAACCGCTTCTCCACTTCCTTCTGGAGCTCATCGCGCGTGAGGGTAATGGTAAGCGGCGCGCCATAAAACCACCATGCGGCAAGTCCGATCGATACCACCGCGAGGAGAATCAAAGCGATACGGGCGAATCTCATGTAATCAAAGGCCTATCTGACGAAGAATCGTAGGGTCTTTGATACTTCGGTCATCCGCCAACATGAACGCTTTGCTAAGGATCACCGCCAGCGTCTGATCTCCCTCGAAAGGCAGAAACACCTTTTCGGCGATCGAGCCCCGGTTCGGGACGATGCAGAGGTACTGATCGTTCGGCTCCATAAGAATGTTTGCGCTGCCAAGGTGGATCTTATAGGTCCGCCGGTCGCCCCGCACGATCAGGAACTTGCCGTCCAGGCGCGCGCGATCATTAATCTTGAGCCGGGGCAGAAGCCGTTCGAGCACGTCGCGTCGAGTGTTCGCCGACCCGCTCAACTCCCCGAATGCGTAACGGTCCCAGTAGCCTCGATGCTCTTGATCGCCGGTGTCGCGCCAGTTCGGGTCCGCCCCGACGCTCGATACTCCCACAAACAGGTCCACGTCTCGCATCACCTCCGAGAAAACCGTCGCCGGCACTTCGGTCAGCGGAATCGGTCCGTGCGCGCGAGAAAACCGGACCTGGTCGGTCGCTACGTACAGGAAGATTCCCATCTCGGTGGTGTCGGCCAGCATCCCGCCTTCTACCCAGAACTCGGCGTGCAGGTCCCATCGAGGCAGCTCCAACGTAGGCGAGTTTATGGAGTCGAACTCTCCCTGCAGGGAATATCGCCAGCCTCGCTGCCTCGCCAGCGCCGCAAGCTGGTGCTGCTTCAAGATGTGCGCCGCAAACCGATTGGAGTAAGTACCGGTAGCCAGCTCGGCGTCCGTCAGAATATAGATCTCTCTGTGCGCCTGTTTGAACGGCTGGACGATTCCGTTGTTCTCCAGCCACATCCGCCACGCCAGCACTTCCTGCGGATCGAACCCAAGCGGATGCCACAGCCGGACCTCCGTATCGTCTCCAAGCCATTCGATTCGCCGGCCGGAATGGTCTACAATCTCGGATTCATGCCGGATTCCAGTCGCGGTTCGGTCCCCGCTGCGGAAACGCCAGATCAGCCTTCCCACCATCGACGAGAGCAACGGATGTTCGAGGTAGCGCTCCTTCCATTTCGGGAAATCGATCTCCCGCTCCGACCACAGGAGGCGCTCGATCCGGTCCCGCTGAGCCGGCAGCATCTTCTCGATCTCACCCGCCGTCCGCTTGAGCTCCTTCCACTCCGAGGCGTGGTTCTGCTTCAAATCGGCCGGGACTGACTTCTGGCTCCGCCCGTGCGCCCCTGTCCACGACCACTCGCTCATCCGCACCCCGTCGACCCGCGATTCCGCTCTGAATCCGCCCAGTGTATCGACCAGCGCCCCGCCCTCCTCAAGACCGTACGAGGGAACGACCATCTCCTCCAGCTCTTCCGGGCTGACTCCCGCCCGCTCGGCCGCCGCCGCCAGGGTTCGCTGAATCAGGTCCTGCGCCGCATGGTACCTCACCCGCAGCCGCAGCCGCGCCAACTGCGCCACCGGCTCCATCCCCGCCATCGCCCCCAGCGCCCAGATGCACGCATTGCCCGCTTTCACGGATCGCGGCCCCAGCCAGGAGATTTTTCGGAAGCATGATTCCGCGCAGTCGGCAACCGCCCGGCAAACGTCAGCGTCGTCGAGCAAGCTGCAACACCAGACCAGCCCTTTCACAACGGCGCTGTTGAGATCTGATAACTGCTTGTCCCGCCGATCGCCGACCATTCGCAGCCAACGCACTATCTGCTCCCGTAACTCTCTTTCTTCGATAGCTTCCATCCTCTTTCGCGCTTCCGCGAGCCATTTAGAGGAAGGTTTGCTGGACGAAGCCGTTTGTGCGTACGTTAGAAGGGCCGCCCACGGCCGTCGCAATTCGGACGCTGCTGAGCCGAGGTACATCTGGGCAGCGTCCGCAAAAGGTTCGCCTGAATTCACCAACTCCTTGAGTGGCAATTCATTCGGAACCCCACCCAGAATCTGATCGATCCGCTCCATCAACTTGCGAGCGTCCGGATAATGTGGACTTTGGCGTAATCCTGCCTTCATGCGCTCTAGCCGCGAACTTAGTTCAACTGAGATGCCGTGCGCTTGGACAAACCTGTCGATTTGCTTGAGCACGCTCAAAGTCGGGCAACCAGGAAGCGAGTCCGATCCATACGCATCGAACAAACGAACAATATCGGCGTGCGAGAACGGAAGATTCCTAACTATCAGAGCGCCGTAGAGGTTTTCCACGGCATAACCCTTCCACCAGCTCTTACCGTCGACATGCGAGTCGCGGTGGAGCTCTGCCATCCTGTCGACCGCCGCTCCTACTACTCGAACCTGCGTGATTCGGTCAGCATTCAATATGGCCAGGCCCGCGGGAGTATCCGACGGTTTCACCTGCCAGGTGGGTCTAATCCGCATGGCCTCGTCCAAATAGGCGTCGATAAGTGGGTCCGCGTCAGCGTACGTGTCACTACGCATGCTGACCACGGCCGTGCGGCCGATAATTTTGTTTAGCAGGTCTCGAATTACCACCCTTTTCAGCCTCCGACCAGGGGGACCAGCTTCACGAAGCTCACCTCTGTACCCAGCCGAATCTCGATCTCGTCGTCCAGCGACTCCACCTGCCGGTTATCGACCAGCATGAAGAATCCATTGCGCTCGAACGCCTCGACCGCTTTCCTATACTGCTCTTCCCAATCGATCCGCCGCCGCTTGCGCAGCTTGTAGCCGTTCAAAACCCGCTCGGCGTCCGTCGGCTGCACCAATCCGCGGAAGTACTCCGGTTCCGTCGCGTTGTACTCTCGAACCTCTTCATACACCCGCTTCCGAATCAACTCCCGCGCCGTGATCCGAGCCGTAAGGAACTCAAGTTTCAACCCCTCGGTCCGCTCCCCACCCGCCGTCTCATCATAAACCATCACCTCCGCCATATCCCCCTCCTCCTGAACGCCTGAACGCCTGAACGCCTATCTTTCCTGAAGCGTCTTCGCCACCGCGATCGACCCTATCCGCTTCTCCGTCCCAAGCTCGTACTGCAGAATCGGGTTCGGCTTGCCGGTCTCGCCCATACGCCGCTCGACCCACCGAGTCATCCGGTCCTTCAGCAGCGCGACAACGCCCGGTTCGGATTCGGCCAGATTCCGGTTCTCTTCGGGATCGGCGACCAGATTGTACAACTCTACCGGCGGTTTCCCATGGAAATCCGGTTCCAGCGCTTCGATCAACTTCCACTCCGGAGTCCGCCATCCCCGCTTCCGCATCCACGTGCACTCGGTTAGATAGAATTCACTATAATTGGTCGCTCGCTCGCCATTCAGGAGGTTAATCCACGACCTTCCATCCATCTTTTCACGTTCGGCGAGCTTGTTCAGGCCGATCAATTCCAGGAGGGATGGCGCGAGGTCTTCGTGCAGGACGTACCCCGGAATCCGGTTCCCTGCCCCGCGGCCGTCCGGGAAGCGGAGGATCAGCGGGACGTGGAGAGTCGGCTCGTAGAGACCATGATGATCGAAGTAACAGCCGTGGTCATACAATGTCTCGCCGTGGTCAGCGGTGAAGACGACCAGCGTATTCTCGCGCTGCCCGAGCTCATCTAGCCGGTTCAAGATCACCTCGATGCAGGCGTCCATGTAGGCGACCGCGCCGTCGTACATCGCAATGGGATGCTCCGCATCCTGGATTCCAGGCGGCATCCATGAGAGATGAAAGTCCGCGAAGTTGGGGAAGTCGCGAATTGGGGCCATGTCCAGGCCGGGCTGGGTTGGGACCTTGCGATAGTAGAGTTGGTCGTAAGGTGGGGGAGGGAGATAGGGAGCGTGGGGGTCCATGTGCCGCATGAAGAGCATCCACGGCTGGCCGGAATCCACGAGCTCCTCCAGCGCCGGAATCGCCGTATCGTTAAGGTTCTCGGCCTTCCGCGCCGGACGGTCCTCCCACGCTACCCAGCCCTCGTCATACGCCAGGTACTTGTCGAATCCGCGGAAGAACTCGCCCTTGAATCCAACCCGGTACGAGACATACCCGGCCTCTCGCAGCAGCTCCGGCAGCGTGCGGATTCCGTCGTCTATGGGCCCTTTCGGCGTGAGCGACACCATCTCGTGCCGCATCACGTCCATCCCGGTCAGGATGGTGGTGTAGGCAGGGGTGGTGGGAATGTAGGCGCTATAGCACCGCTCGAACAGCACCCCCTCCGCCGCCAGTCGGTCCGCGAAAGGGGTGGTAAACCTCCGGTACCCATAGCACGACATATGGTCCGCCCGCAAGCTATCGATGGCAAAGACAAGCAGATTCCAGGGTCGGCCAGACATTGCAAACTCCGAATTGATGTGACCAGTCCTTCGACGCGGAATCCGTTGCTCCTTGCTATGGGGAATCAGGTCTCTCGGTGAGCACGTCAAGCGCGTCACGTAGAGATTTCAGGACTGCCTCCGAAACCTGGCCTGCTCGGTTGTGAATAAACCGCTTGTCAACCGCAGTCACCTGGAACACCAATGCAACAGTAGGTCTGCGGAGTCCGTTTTTGTGCGTCGGGGTACAGATGTATCGTGCCGGGGAAACGCAGAGCGTCCTGTCGGGATGTGAGGGGAACGAAGAGGACCGTGGGAAGCTTTGCGGAAGCATCCGATCCTTGCAGTACGATCGCCGGGCGCTTCCCGGCTTGCGCTCGGCCTTTTGCTCCAGCTGGGAACTCTACCCAGTATACGTCGCGAGGGTTCATTCCTTAATTCTGTGCAGCATCCTCGTACGGAAACTCTGTCCAGGACTCGGCGCCGAGCGTTTGCCACTCTTCCAGCTCTTTAGCGAGTCCTTCATCCATTGGCTGATCCGTGAGCGGAAAGAGGAGAATTCCATTCCGGGTTTCTACAACTCGCACGGGACTATTCGGCTCTATGCCATAGCGTTTGCGCAGCTCATTCGGTAGAGCGATTTCACCTTTGCGGCCAACAGTAAGGCTGTTCATTCGAGATCGCTATTCCTGGTTCGTCTTCGCTGTAAGTCGCTTCTCGCGAACCAACGTTCAGGGAGTACCATTCAATTATACAGAAACTCTCTGCACGCATATACGGAGGTTGTTTAATCAGGTAGGCTTGGATGCCTCGGAATCGGTAAATGGCAGAGTCCACAGGAGGCCGAGTGTCGCCCAACCGGTGCCCCAGTAGGACCAGATGGCGTCGGTACCCGTGGTGTCTTTGCCCTCCTTGACTTCGTGGAAGCTGGCTGTGCGCACGAGCCACGATCCATCCTCTTTCATGGACTTCAGAAGGTAGGCGCGGGCGCGTCGGACCTGGTCGTTATCGCGGGGATGACCTTGCACCATCGCTGCATATAGCGCGAGCCCGGTGGCGAAGGCGTCACTCTCCTTTGCGCCCTTCTGGTAGCTCCAGCCGCCGTCAGCGTTCTGCAATTCCAGCAGCTCTAGCAGCCATATCTGGGCCAGGGCCGGCTCCTGCTTCCGCATCATCAACATCCGAAGAATCCGCGCTTCGAGGTTATCCTCCGGCGTCTGATCTCTCAGCCACGCCTGGGCCGCCTTGCGAGATTCCGGAATCCTCGCGTCCACTTTCTTAACTGTCTCGGCCAGTGCCCCGACCGGATTCTGCTCGGGAACCGAATCCCGTGAGGCCAGCGCCATCAGGGCCCAACGAGTCGCCACCTCCAGGCTCTTGAGCTGCGCGCCTGGCTTCCATGAACCGTCCGGCTGTTGAAAGCCGACCAAGGCCTCCCACAGATTCTCATACGGGTCCGCCGTCTTGCTCCCCAGAGCCGGCTTCACCCGCCATGGCGATGCGGATTCACGGGCAAGCAGGACCTGGCTGACCGTATCCGGGCCTGCCTCCTTACCGCGCGAGAGCAGATCCACCAGCGCCCAATCCGTCCACGCGCGCGTTTTACTCGCCGGTACGGGGAATCCGCGGCGCCGCGCCTCATTGTGGGTCCATACCATCATCCCGACCGTGTGGCAGGAGGTGCAAGCGCGCTGCTCCATCCAGCTCGTCCCGCCCTTCTCCAAAAACACCAGGCTCCGTCCAACCGCCGCTCGCACCGCCGTGTCCGACTCCCCACCCTGGACCGCCGGAATCGGAGACATTAACATCAGCATCGTTAGGAACATGACGAGCCACCCTCCTCCAGGATGATTCGGCGAACGAGGGGCCCGGCCCTTCTAGGCGAAGAATTCCAGGGTGACCGAGTCGAAAGGACGGGCTCCGATTCCAGACGGATTCGGAGCCCCTTGCGAACACAATCCCGACGCGGTCAGGTCCCCGTTACGGTGAACGTGAGGTCGGCGTTGTCGGATTCGTTGCCTCGGACCGTGACACCAATTCCACTCGCGCCGGTGGCCGGGCCGGTGAAGCGGCGGCTGCGGAGGTCATACTGCAGGGTCATTCCGCGGCCGGTCGCTGGGTTCACGTCGATCTGGTCGTCGTCGCCGCGGCCGTTGCTGTCCTCGTCCCAGATCTCTATCCTTATAGGAATCGTTCCCCTGGAGCGCAGGACCTGTTTGCGGAAGGTCCAGTTGGGGGTTATGACCCGCTTGCCGGCGAAGTCGTCGGTGACGAAGTTTTCGCCGTCTATGCTCACTTTGGTGTAGAAGTCTGCGTCGCCGTTAAACGGCGGGTCGATGTTCTTTCCGATCTGGGCGACACGATTGATCACGACGGTCACCTGAACGAAGGGGTCCTCCGGCGGCGGGGGCGGAGTGGGCGCGGTCCCAATGGGCGTGCGGTCTCCGGCGAACTTCATGAAGATCTGGTCGTATTTGCCGGCGTGGACCAGCACCATCTTGTTCGCGTTCACGTGCCACTGATTGTCGCCGTCGATCTTCCGGTTGTATCCCAGCATGATGTTGGAAGCGTTCAAGGTCGTGACGGGCCCCGTGGCGATATTGAGGAAAGCCAGTTTGCCCTGAATGGCGAGCAGCCCGCCGGGCGGCGCTTTGGACTCCGCGTCTTTTCTCGCGTCTGCCAGAAGCATCGCCTTGAGCTGACCGCCCATGAGACGCTGCTCCTGCAGCGCGCGGTCGTTCAGGCCGCGGGAGAGGACGGTGGGGAGCTGGCCCGGCCGCACCCCCGGATTCAGGTCGGCGACCAGCCGGTTCACCTCGGCCTGCGGAAGCAGGATCAGCTTGCTCAGGACCATGGTGTTGTAGGCGGGGCTGAACTTCTCGACGACGAATTTCTCGCCTGGGTTGGTGAATCCAGGGTCGTTGATCTTGAAGTGGTCGCGGTTCATTTGCGCCATCGTTACCCTCGCGCCGCCCGTGCTCCCCGTGTTCGCTGTGAACATGACCGGATCGAAGTGCTGTTCCGGACTGGTCAGGAAGGACTTGATCTGGTCGATGGTCATTCCGGTGTACTTCACCAGGAAGTAGTTGAGGATGTCTTCCTTGATCTGCTTGATGAAGTCCTTGACGAACTGCGGGAAGATGGCGTTGACGATGGCCTCGGTGATCTCGTGGATCTTGTTGAGCGTGAGGCCGACGAAGTCCGGGGCGCCGGCCATGGAGAGGACGTGGAGGGTCATGTAGCGGCGCAGAATCTCCTTGGCGCGCGAGATGCTCTCACTGTTCAGATCTGGCGTCATAAAGAGCTCTTTGGTGAGGTCATGGCTCACCGTCACGAGCTGGAGCAGCCCGCGGTCGATGTCCTTGATCCAGGCCTCCTTGTATTTCGTCTGGATTCCGCTTCCCAGGATAGTGCCGACGTCGTCTCCGTGCCGGTGGAACTCGTCCACGTCTGCCACGAGTTTGTCTCGCAGCTTCGAGAAGAGGAAGCCGAGCGAGCGAAAGCGGTTAGCGCCGATAAGAAGCCGCTCGGATAGGAATGTGCCTTTACGCGCGTCGATGAGGGTGTCGTATATCCAGTCTTCGATTCCGCTTACGCTGATGGATAACGTGGGGGGCGGGCAGCGCTTGCCGATGTAGCCTTCCATCACGAAGTGGCGGACTCCGTTCTGACCTATGACGAAGTCGCCGCCGGTGAAGAAGTTGACGAAGGTGTGGGCGTACATATCGCCCGCAGCGTGAGTGAGATATCCGGCGGCGAAGGCGCGCGCCTTGAGCCGCTTGTCGCCCGTGAGGGATGGGAGCTGGCTGCGCGCCCAGATATACTCCAGCCAGGCGTTGGTACCGCCGGGAGAGCCGTCCGGTCCGTCGACGTGGATGCATTGCTGGCCGGTCACGATGTCCGGGTAGCCGTCGGGACCCACAACTCCGGCGCGATAGTGATCCGGGAACCTTCGCAGGGCCTGGAGCAGCTCCGCATCGACGTTGTAGGTGTTCACGAGGCCGAGTACTTGCCCGGTCTCATAGTTGACGCGGTTGATCGTAATCTTGCCATCATCTATTGCATCTCTCAGCGCGATGTCGGCCAGAAACGCGTGCATCGTCGGCTTCCACGCGTGGGCCGGCGCTGCCGCAGTGGCGATGGCCGCTATGATCAACATCATTGCCGCGAGTTTTCCAAAAGCGCTCCTCATCCTTGCTCTCCTGTATTGCTCTTCGATTCCGCTTGTCCAGAGCAATGGCGCCCCGGACAGTTGTATTACACGGATGGACCGTATTTCGTGGGACGTTCATGATGTGTGCCAAGCCACGGAGTGGGAACGGCGATTAAGATTAAGCGAAAGATTAAGAGGAGGACTATGGGGTCTTAATGGAGAGGCCGGTGTGGCGCATGGCGAAGGACCAGGCGTCGGCGGCTTCCTCGATGATCTTGGTGGTGGGTTTGCCGGCGCCGTGACCGGCGCGGGTCTCGATGCGGATGAGGACCGGATTCGGGCAGCCCTGAGCTTCCTGGAGCGCCGCCGCGTATTTGAAGGAGTGGCCGGGGACGACGCGGTCGTCATGATCGCCGGTAGTGACGAGGGTCGGCGGATAACAGGTCCCCTTCTTGAGGTTATGGAGCGGGGAGTAGGCGTAGATTGCCTTGAATTCCTCGGGTTCCTCGCTGGAACCGTAATCGGACTTCCACGCCCAGCCGATAGTGAACTTGTGGAATCGGAGCATATCCATGACGCCGACGGCGGGGAGGGCGCAGCCGAAGAGTTCTGGGCGCTGGTTCATCACGGCGCCAACCAGCAGTCCTCCATTGGATCCGCCCGCAATCGCCAGGTGTTTGGGGGACGTGTACCCGTGCTTGATCAGGAACTCGGCGGCGCCGATGAAATCGTCGAATACGTTCTGTTTGCGCAGTTTCGTGCCGGCCCGATGCCACTCTTCGCCGTACTCGCCCCCGCCGCGCAGATTCGGCATGGCGAAGACGCCGCCGTTTTCCATCCAGATCAAGCGGGACACGGAGAATCCGGGCGTCATGGACGAATTGAATCCGCCATAACCGTATAGGTACGTCGGATTCTTTCCGTTGAGCTTAATGCCCTTGCGGTGGGTGACAAACATCGGAATCCGCGTCCCGTCCTTGCTCGTGTACCAGACCTGTTTCGTCTCGAATTTTGACGGATCGAAGGCCACGTCCGGCTTCTTGAACAGCTCGCTTTTGCCCGTCTTGACGTCATATCGGAATACGGAAGGCGGGTAGAAGAAGGAGGCGAAGCTGTAGAATCGCTCGGTCTCCGTCCGCTCGCCGGCGAATCCGCCGGCCGATCCAAGGGATGGCAGCTTGATCGTGCGCTTTAACTTCGCCTCGGGGCCCTCGATTCCGGGCTGGAAGTCGTACACTCGGACCTGGCTGTAGGCGTTGTGGAGGTAGTCCGCGATTAACTGGTTTCCGGCCAGGGAGACGCTTTCGAGCAGATCCTTGGATTCCGGGAGAATCGTTCGCCAGCCGGAGGGCGCGGGACGGGTGATGTCGATGGCAATGACCCTGGAGCGCGGGGCTTTCAGGTCCGTTTTGAAGTAGAAGACCGTACGGTCGTTGCCAACAAAGTCGTAGTTGGCATCGAATCCGTCGAGGAGTTTCACCACCTCAGATTTGAAGTGAGGATTCCGCGGGTCGCCCAGGTCGATGAAATAGATGCGATTCTTTGGGTCGGTGCCGTGGGAAAGATAGATGATGGCGTATCGGCCGTCTTCGGAGACTTCGGCGCTGATTCCCCATTCCGGCTGGTCCGGCCGTTCGTAGACGAGGATATCTTCGGACTGCGGCTTGCCAAGGAAGTGGTAGTAGAGCTTCTGGTTCCGGTTGGCTTCCAGGTAGGTCTGGCCTTCCCTCGGTTCCGGGAAGCGAGAATAGAAGAAGCCCCGATGGTCATGGGTCCAGGCGAAGCCGGACCATTTGAGGTGCTTTAGGTGGTCTGCGGTGTCTTCGCCGGTTACTACCGAGCGGACCTTTACTTCCTTCCAGTCCGATCCGGCCTGGGATATCCCGTAAGCAATGTGCTTGGCATCTTCCGAGACTGCGATTCCGGAAAGCGCCACGGTGCCGTCGCTGGAAAATCCGTTCGGGTCGATGAGAACGCGCGGCTCCGCGGTCAGGGAAGGCTGAACGTAGAGAATGTCCTGATTCTGAAGTCCGTCGTTTTTAAAGTAGAAGTACCAGCCGCCCTCTTTGAACGGGACTCCGAACTTCGGGTAATTCCAAAGCTTCGTAAGACGCGCTTTGAACGCCTCGCGCTGTGGCAGCTCCTTCAGATAGTCGAAAGTAACTTTGTTTTGAGCCTGGACCCATCCCGCGGTCTCCGCTGAATTTGTGTCCTCGAGCCATCGGTAAGGATCAGGCACTTTCACGCTATGGTAGTCGTCCACCGCATCCGTTTTGCGGGTCATTGGGTAACTGAGGGCCTGGGCGTCAGATCGAATTGTCAAAGTGGTCACCAAAGGAGTTATCGAGAGTAAAACCAAGCACGGGTGCATGGAATTCGGGCGTTTGCGTCGCGCCGGGAGAGCTAAGATGGCGGGAGCCGTCATCTCGTCGGACGACGCTTCTGAGGCCCTCCGACGGGCTTCTATCTCTCCAAAGCCGTTTTGGAGTACCATTAATAGCTTAATCAAACCCTGAAGCTTTACTTTCCCGGACAATGATCTGCCGTTAGGAATTCCCATCCCAGCCGAACTGGACCATATATGGCGCCTGAAAGACTGAGCGAAGCATTAGAGGTCATTGGTTGTCGCCGCGAAACTCGCGAAGCGATGACGAAGGCTCTCCTCGAATCACCGGGAAAATCGTCGACGCCCTTTACCGCGATGCCGGTATCCTACGCAAGACGCTGCAATCCGGTTTCCTGTTAGAGTTCTTTCAATCATGTCCCGGGTGAACATTTCAACCTCCATTGTACATTGCGTCGTCATTTGGCCCTGGAATCTCGAAACGGAGAAAGAGCAGCAACACGCTTACATGCGGGAGCGGGCGGGGCAGTTCGTGGTTGCGGTTCCCACACTAACGATCTCGTCATGAAAGTCGCAGTGACCGGGGCAACCGGTTTCATAGGACGGCACGTTGTCAGCGACCTGGAGAAGCGGTCGCTGCATCCCACGTTGATCCTCCGTCCCTCGTCGGCGGAACCTGCGTGGCTCGAGAATCACACGGTCGCTCGGATGGATTTGGAAAAGCCGCCGTCAAGCGCCTTCGAGCTGATTGGCCAGCCCGACGTATTAATTCACCTTGCCTGGGATGGACTGCCGAACTACAAATCACCACATCATCTCGAGCGTGAGCTTCCGGCGCAAATCCGGTTTCTCGGGGGACTGGTCGATTCTGGTCTGAAGAACATTGTGGTTGCGGGAACGTGTTTCGAATACGGGATGGCGTCGGGACAGTTGCGTGAGGACCTGGACACTAAGCCGACAAATCCCTACGGCCTGGCAAAAGACAGCTTACGCCGCCGGCTCGAAAGCCTGAAGAACGACTCACCATTCGCGCTGACGTGGGCGCGACTGTTTTATCTGTATGGCGAAGGACAGGCGGAGAGTTCACTGCTTCCGCAGCTCAAGAAGGCGGTCGAGCGGGGTGACGAGGTTTTCGACATGTCGGGCGGAGAGCAGGTGCGCGATTACCTGCCGGTTACCGAAGCAGCAAATTACCTCGTGTCGCTGGCGATGAGAGACAGTGACAACGGCATCGTCAATATCTGCTCGGGTGCACCAATCTCGGTGCGCGAGCTCGTCGAAAGCTGGATCAGGGACAATGGCTGGTCGATCGAGTTGAATCTTGGCTTCTACCCTTATCCGGACTATGAGCCAATGGCATTTTGGGGTAATCGACAAAAATTGGATCGCTGTCTGGAATCACGATGATACGCTACCGAGAGCTTTATCAGGCGACGCAGTTGCCTGTGTTTCAGAACAAGATGTTTGACTCCGAACAGGCCGCCCGAGATTGCGCGAAGGGCGACGTGGCGCTGGTCCAGGATCTCGGGACCGGGTTGATCTTCAATCGGGCGTTCAGGCCTGAATTGATGCGGTACGACGCTGACTATCAGAATGAGCAGGGGGAGAGTGCGGTTTTTCAGCGGCACCTGGCGGCAATGTCGGAAGTGGTCGTCAAGCACTTTCGGGGAAATGCGCTGCTCGAGGTCGGCTGTGGAAAGGGTCGCTTTCTGGAGCAGCTACAGAGCATCGGCTTCGAGATTACGGGCCTGGATCCAACCTATGAGGGCTCCAATCCATCCGTCAGAAAAGAGTATTTCAGCTCTGAAACCGGACTCCGCGCCGACGGAGTTATTCTGCGTCATGTTCTAGAGCACGTCCAGGATCCAGTCACCTTCCTGTCCGACATTCGCGATGCCAATGGCGGAAAGGGCAAGATCTACATCGAGGTACCCTGCTTTGACTGGATATGTAAACATCGCTCGTGGGTGGACATCTTCTACGAGCACGTCAATTACTTCCGGCTTTCCGACTTTCACCGCATGTTCGGCGTGGTACACGAGGCCGGTCACGCCTTCGGCGGACAGTACCTTTATGTCGTGGCCGATCTGGCCACGATCAAAACGCCAGTGTGCGACACCGAGGATTACGTCGACTTTCCCGCCGGATTTCTCGACCCTGTCGACCGGTACGTCAACCGAGTAAAGATGCAATCGGCCGAAGGCGGAAAGCCGGCTGCAATCTGGGGCGGCGCGTCGAAGGGCGTCATTTTCGCGCTGTTCATGCAGCGCGCCGGAGCGAAGATCGATCGAGTGATCGATATCAACCCGGCGAAGCAGGGCAAGTATCTCGCAGCGACGGGCATTCGTGTGCAGTCACCGGAAGAAGCGAAGTTGCCGCCTGCGGCTGACTTGTTCGTGATGAACAGCAATTACCTGAGGGAAATTCAGGAGATTACGGGGAATCAGTTCAATTACCTGATAGTGGAGGCACAGTGACGGCATTCGAACAGGAAGTGAGCGAGCGGATTGACGGTAACGCCAAGAACCGCGCCGTGCTCGAAGCTGCCCGGCAGTTTACCAGGGCTTCCATTACCGCGAGATACTCATATTAGCGTCGCGTCGGACGGGTATTTGAAGAGAGTGCGGTAGTAACGTGCGGACGCTATAGCAGCTGAAAATGTCGGTCAAGAGAAACGTTCCCTGGAGGATTGAGCCATGCCCGTGGCTTCCTTGCCTTTCCCGCGCGTTCTGATGGGCCCCGGTCCCTGCTCCGTGCCGACCCGCGTGATCGAAGCCATCGGTCGGGCGCCGCTGGGGCACCTGGATCCCGAGCTGTTCGAGGCGCTGGATGAGATTCAGGAGCGGCTGCGCGGGGTGTTCGGAACTCAGAATCCGTTCACGATCGCGCTGACCGGAACCGGTATGGCGGGGATGGAGTCCTGTTTCGCCAACCTGATCGAGCCGGGAGATACGGCGGTCATCGGCGTTCACGGATTTTTCGGCGAGCGGAAGGTGGAGATCGCCGGACGCTACGGGGCGAACGTGGTGCGAGTTGATTCCAAGTGGGGGATTCCGCTTGACGCGGCGAGAGTTGCGGAGGCGGCGGCCGGAGCGGAGAAGGTGAAACTGATCGCGTGTGTTCATGCGGAAACTTCGGTGGGTGTGCGCCAACCATTGGAGCCGATTGCTGAAATCGCGCGACGGCACAATGCGCTGTTTATGGTAGACGCGGTAACGTCGCTCGGCGGGCTGCCCGTAGACGTGGATGGGATCGGAGTCGATGCCTGCTACTCGGCATCGCAGAAGTGCATGGGCTGCCCTTCCGGCCTGGCTCCCCTAACCGTCTCCGAGCGGGCTTGGGAAGCAGCGCGGAATCGCCGGACCAAGGTGAGCAACTGGTACCTGGATTGGGGGCTGCTGGCGAATTACTGGGGCGGCGACCGGGCGTATCACCATACCGTGCCGAGCAACCTGCTCATGGGATTCCGCGAGGCGCTGCGGGTGATCGACGAAGAGGGTTTGCAGAGTCGATTCACACGACACAAGGCGGCAAGTGATCTGTTGATTTCCGGCTTGGCCGAGCTCGGAATCCGGCCCTTCCCGGCGGACGAGCACCGACTGCCCACCTTGAATGCGGTGCGGATTCCAGACGGCGTGGATGATGTCGCGGTTCGCAAGCAGCTTCTGATAGAATACGGCATCGAGATCGGGGGCGGATTAGGCCCGCTCAAAGGGAAGATCTGGCGCATCGGCACGATGGGTGAATCCGCGACGACGCGGAATGTGACTCTCCTGCTGGGGGCAATGAAACGGGTGTTGAGTTAACACTAAGGATTCTTGAATGGCAGTCGACCAGGAAGACATCTCGCAGTACATTCCCAAACGGAACGCTTACGGGACGTGGATTCGCGAGCGGGCGACGCAGCGGATTCTGATCGGGGCGGCACTTCTCGTGGCGGCGTGGATGGTCTACGGGAACGTGCGGGACCGGGTTCTGAGCAACAAGCAGTGGCCGGCGCTTACCGCCGAGCCGAAGGGGCTGACCGTTCTGGGCCTGATTCCCGAGAAGTACCGGGCCTTTGAGGTCAATAGGGACTGGCAGATTCGGCGTCCGTCCGCGGAGGAGGAAGAGGAATCCGGCGGGCCGGCGGCCGAGGAGATGCCGGAGCTGAAGGACCGCGGCGGCACGGGTCCCGGCGGCGGCCGCGGCGAGAAGGGATCGATCGTCCCGATCGAGGAGCTGATGCAAACCTGCCCCGTCATTCTCACCGGCCGGCACTTCGCGAGCGCGCACGTGCAGTACACGGGCAGCGATATGTTCGAACGTAAGATCTATAAGCTCTACCTCAACCTGACGGAGGAGGGCAGCTCCCGCTACTGGCAGTACTCCAAAGGCCGCGACGAGCAGCGCCTCGTCTTCGTCCTGAACGGCGACGACATCATCTCATGCCCCCGCATGAAACACATGAAGGTCTCCACCCTCGAAATAGACCCCATCTGGGTAGAATCCGACGCCGACAAACTCGCCGACTTCATTAACGGGCAGAAATGATGTGTGGGTGTGTGGGTGTGTGGGTTGGAGTTGAGCCATGGCCACTGAAGAGGATGTGCGGCGGATCGCGCTGTCGTTGCCGGAGGCAACGGAGGGTGAGGGCAGGCTCTCATTCTCCGTGGCGGGGAAGGGGTTTGCCTGGTCCTGGGCTGAGCGGATTCATCCTAAGAAGGCGCGGGTGGAGAACCGCGATGTGCTCGCCGTCCGTGTTGAAAACGAGGATGAAAAACAGGCTCTAATCGCAGCGGACCCCGACAAGTTCTTCACCGAAGACCACTACAACGGCTACCCCGCCGTGCTGATTCGGCTCGCCGCCATCGACACCGACGAGCTGCAGGATCTCCTGATCGACGCCTGGCGTGACCGCGCCCCCGGGACGCTGACAGCCAGATTCGACATCGACAGCCTGACCGAGCTCATCAATACGCAGGTGCCTTCCGGTTAGCCCCGGCGCGTGTACGCTCGATTCCCGAATGAACACAAATGGCGTGGGGGTCCGCCTCGCACGTCCGCTGGTGAATCTCCCTATCCAGACGTCAAGCCTGGAAGGCGGCTTAAAGGACCATCGCGGGTTAAAGTTGAAATCAACCCGGATCGTTCGTGCGGAATCGACGGCTTAAACGAACGGGCCGACTCCACTACTCCATCGTGAATTCCGGCGCCCCTACTACCGCGAAGACTCCGGTCTGGCTTGAGGTTCGAACGATCCTTTCACGCTATCAGGGCGCGTTTGGACTGCTCATCCTCCTCTTGCTCGCTTCATTTCCGCTTGGCTTCTACCTGGGAGACACGCGGATTAGCCTGTACAATCCGAACTTCCGCACCTGGGGCAATTTCGCGAACATCCTGGAACAAGTCGCCATCACGGGCGTGCTGGCGGTTGGTATGACCTTCGTGATCCTCACGGGCGGAATCGACCTGTCCGTGGGATCGGGCGTGGCGTTTCTTTCGTGCGCTGCGGCGTTGATGGTTGTGGGTGGGCATCTTCCGGTCCCGTTGATTATCCTTGCGACACTCGCGCTGGGTGGTCTTATCGGCGGAATCAGCGGAGGAATCATCGCGAAGACCGGGCTTCAGCCGTTCGTGGTCACGCTGGCAATGATGGTGTCGCTCCGCGGGCTTGCGTATGTCATTACGAACAGCACGTTCGTTACCGGCCTGGGGACCGCGCTCGATCCATTCAAGGCCTCGCTGATGGTCCCGATTCCGTCATTCCTTCAGTCCGTATTCGGCACTATTGAAACGTGGAATCGGATTCCGCTTTTCGCCGTGGTGCTGATCGGAGTGGTCTTCATTACGCAGGGAGTGCTGAACACAACTCGCTTCGGCCGCCAGGTCATGAGTATCGGCGGCAATGAGGAAGCTTCGCGTCTCTCCGGCATTCCGGTCGGCCGGGTCAAGACCGCCGTTTACGCACTGAGCGGCGCGCTGGTGGGGCTCGCCGCCCTCATGTTCACCGCCCGCACCCAATCCGGCTCGCCGTCCAGCGCGTTTGGCTATGAGCTGGACGCCATTGCGGCGGTCGTTGTCGGCGGTACGGCACTCACCGGCGGTTACGGCACCGTCACCGGCACCCTAATCGGCACGCTTTTCATCGGAATCCTCGGCAATGTGCTCCAGCTAAACGGAGTCGACTACTACGTCGGCCTCGGCCTCGAAGGTCCCATCATCCTGCTGGCCGTACTTCTCCAGCCGAACCGAAAAAAGCCGGGTACTTAACGCAGAGCGTCCAACCGGACAAAGAATGTGCATCGTGGGGGAATTTAGGAATTTAATCCGATTCTCGACAACTTGAAGATTATTGTATATAGTGGAGGCCGCAAAACGTCTATTCAGCATAGATTTCTTCAGTTGGAGACTCGCATGCGTGGTAGTTGGCTGCTACTTGCCGTTGTCGGGCTGATGGGGTGCGGTAATATTGCGGCAGAAGGACGGTTTCCTCGGAATCGGTCGGTGATCCCGCCTGGCGTCCGCGTGTCGGAATCGAACGCCCGCAAGGCTGTGGACGTCGGCGGAATCCGTTCCGACCTATTTGGCGCTCCTGTGCAGGAGAAGCCGGTATCTCGGCCGGCCACTCCGCCACCCCCTCCCCCAGTCACCCCTTCATCCCCCCCACCCGACCCGCTGGCCGGTTGGGAATACGTGGGCGACGTGGAGATCGGCGGGGAGCAGCTGGCGCTGGTGGAGCGCAAGGACACTAAGGAAGGAATCTACCTTCGGGTGGGGGAGTCCTTTGGCGGCGGGACGGTGACGGCGTTCGACAAACAGCGCGTGGCGGTAGCGATGGCGGATTCCGACCGAGCGCTGGCGCGGAAGGATGATTGGCGCTTCTCGAATCCGCGAGCAAGCGGGCAGTCTCAAGTTGGGGCCGCCGCCGAAAAGACGGTCACCGGCGATCTATTGTCGTTGAGCGATACAAAAGCGTACGCCACGGAGTTTCTATTGAGGACGAAGATGCTCCGGAACGGCGGGCACGACCAAATGAAGAACCAGGTGTTCGAAGGCCAGATGTCGGTACAGGACTTCGACAAGAAGGCGGCCAAAGGCGCATCGTTTTACTCAGAGGTCATCACCGAACCGTACGTCACCACCGCCATCAAGCTGAGCAGGTAGGGTCTAGGGTTTAGGGTATATGGTATTGGGCCTATAGTATGACATTGCCGCACCCTAGACCCTGGACCCTACTCCCATGCCAACCCTCGAAATCGGAATCAACGGCGCTTTCCTGACCCGACGTTGGGAGGAGCCGGAGAACTGGATGCGGCTTACCCGCGAGTGCGGGTATTCCGTGCACTCGTTCTGCGGCGACGTCATCGACCCGTTCTTCTCCGGCGACCGCGGATTCCAATTTGAGCAAGCCCGCGCTGCTCGCGAGGCTGCCGCCAGGTACGGCGTTACGATCTGCGATCTCTACACCGGGGTCGCTACGCACCGATTTCACGGCCTGTCTCATTCGGATTTTCGTGCCAGGCAGCGTATGGTCGAGTGGATAGAGCAGGCGGCGAAACTGGCAGCGGAGATGGGCGCGCCGGCGCTCGGCGGACATTGGGACGCTTTCTCGGTAGAGGTGCTTTCGGACCCGGTTCGAACGGCGGAAGCCAAGCGGCGGTTGTATGAGACCTTTCGGGAGCTCGCGGTCCGGCTTAAGGGTTCAGGGCTGAAAGCTCTCTACCAGGAGCAGATGTACATCCCGAGCGAGAAGCCGTGGACCCTCTCAGAGTGCGAGGAGTTCCTGGTCGAGGTCAACCGTGACAACGCGGGAATTCCGGTATATGTGACGCTGGATGTTGGGCACATGGCGGGGATGCACTACGGGCTCACCGGCGACGACACGGATTACATCGCCTGGCTGAGACGGTTCGCCACCGTCGCCGAAGTCATCCACCTGCAGCAGACTACTCTCGACGCCTCACACCACTGGGCCTTTACGGACGAGTACAATCGCCGCGGGCACGTGCGGATGGAGGCCGTGATCGAAGCCATCCAATACGCCCACGCCCACCACCACGAGCAGCCGTTCTCCAAGTTCATGAAGCCGGTCGGGCGGCACTGGCTCGTCGCGGAGATCATCCCCGGTTCCACCAAAACGGAATCCGCCCTCCTTCAGGAACTAAGAGAATCCGCCGCCCACCTCCGCCAGTTCATCCCCGAAGGCGGCCTCCAACTTTAGCTTTGAAGAGGGCAAGGAATCAGCGGGCGGGCGAAGAAATGAGGGCTCGCTTTTCCGCAATTACTCCCGAAGGCAAGCTAGAGAGAGGAGTCGTCTGATGAGCCGCAAGATGATCCGATTCTCCCCGCAGGCTCTCGTACTTGTTTTTCTGACCGCCGCCGATCCGGCGCTCCCTCAACCGGAGCCGAAGGCCGTCGCGATTTACAACGACACGGCGCACACGAATACGGTCACCTCGCCGAGCTTTCGACGGCCCGTCCAACGCAAGTGGATGCGGGAATTCAGCGACCAGGGCCAGATTCGCCATCCGCTGATAGCCGACGGTCGTATTTTCGTTCTGACGCAGTTTTACAGCAACACTTCCACGCTCCACGCCCTGGACCAGGCAACCGGAAACACCCTCTGGGAAACGACCGTGCCGACAAAGCAATCATGGTCCAGCATGGTCTATGAGGGCGGTCTCGTTCTGGTAATCACCGATTCCGGGTATGTTGCCGCCTATGACGGCGCGACCGGGACTCGGCGCTGGGCCATCACGAATTGGACCTACGCCCATAATGTCTTCCCCACCGCCCGAAACGGCACTCTGTACATCGCCACGAACGGACCCAGCGGAAACGGATTCCTGCATGCCATCAATGCCAACGACGGCACCTGGCGCTGGTTCCGAGAAGTCTGGAGGGGATTCCGCTCTTCACCGGCCGTGACCGACGAAGGCGTCTACCTCTTCTACGAGGACGCCAATCGATATAAGTTCGACCCCTCGACAGGGGCGACGATCTGGAGCCGTGAGAACCGGGGCGCCCTCGCAGATTGGGGTGCCACACCGGTGGTCCGTGATGGGGTGGTTAACGTCTTCGGCAAGTACGATGCCGTCACCGGCGCGCCGATAAGCAGCGTAACCGGTTTTTACGCGGGAATGGCCTTCGGTCCGGAGTCCGATGGTTATGCGCGGCACATTTCCACCTCTCTTGACACCGTCGCCGCGGTCTATCCGCCCACCGGCGGTTTTTGGTGGCGATATGTGTCCCGCGACTACTGGCGCGGGATGGTCGTAATCAACGGCAACGTCTACGCAATCAACCGCGAGGGCGCGGGCCCGAAGTGGCATCTCCACGTGCTGGACGGCATGACCGGGGACCGGCTCATGCTCGAAGAAATGCAGTTGCCTTTGACTTGGCTCGACTCCTGGAACCTGGCGGCAGGCGAAGGGCTGCTGGTGGTTCCGCTCGGCAACCGTCTCTATTGTTACGCCTCCACAGTTTACACGCTTTCCGATCCTCCGGCGACGGTCAATTTGGGCGCCACGGTCGGCACCAACTGGCTGGTTCCGGGAGGGCGGCCCAGGGCGGATTGGGTGGGACTCTTTCGTAAGGGAACGCCTAACACGAGTTGGCTGGCTTATCGGTACACCAACGGCGCTACGTCCGGCACCGCCACCTTCCCGGTTCCCGCCGAGCCTGGTGAATACGAGTTTCGGTACCTGTTGAACGATAGCTATAGCTCGGCCGCGACCAGCACAACATTCACTGTCGCACCGCTCAACATTACCCTGTCTGCCTCGCCTTCCACCGGCCTTCCGGGAGTGACTCCGCTCCGGGTGGACTTTACGGCTCCCGCGGGGCGGCCGGCCGCCGATTGGATCGGACTCTATAAAGCGGGCACGTCCAATTCCGCGTATCTTGGCTACCAATACGCGAACGGGGCGACTTCGGGCTCCTTCACGTTCCCTGCGCCCGCGGAGGCGGGTGAATTCGAGTTCCGCTACCTGTTGAACGGCGGCTACCACTCCGTCGCCACGAGCAACCGGGTGACACTCACGGCGCTGAATCCATCCGACTTCACCCTGTCGGCGGCTCCGAGTACCGTCTCTCCAGGCGGCGCGCTTTCGGTGAGCTTCACCGCCCCAGCGGGAAGGAACGCGCGGGATTGGATCGGTCTGTATAGGATCGGGGCGGACAACCGCAGTTACCTATGGTGGCGATATACGGCGGGCGCGGAATCGGGAACCTTTAATCTTGCCGCGCCCACGGAGTCAGGCCAGTACGAATTCCGCTATCTGCTCGAAGACGGCTATTCCAGCATCAAGACCAGCAATACCGTGACGGTCCAGTGACTCACCATCTGGTGTTGCCTAGCTCCGGCAGCGGCTTGCCTTCGCGGTCGGTTACGATGAAGCTGAGCTCGATGGGGGAGCCGCAGCGGACTACTTTGAGCAAGACCTTGTTATCGCCTGCTTTGAGCGCGATGTCGGCCTGGGCGGGGCCGTAGCCGAGGGTGGGGCGGAACGGCTCGTGGGAGTGGCGCTGTAGAATCCGCTGGCCGTTCAGCCATACCTTTGAGCCGTCGTTCGAGTGGACCACGATTCTTGCATCGGTGGGCTCGCTAACGTGGAGCGTGGTCTGGCCATACCCAACTCCGGGGACGCCCGTAAAGAGCTTTTCAAGCTCCATCACCGTCGATCCAAAGGCCATGCGCTGCCATTTGATGAGACCCCCGTCCCGCGCGAGGAAGTCCTTGTCCAGCGCCAGATTGTCCTCCGGGCCGTAGGCGTGGTCATAGCCTTCGTCGCTCAGGTTACGGAAGGGACCGATGAACCACCAGCAGGAGCCCCCGAAGAGCGGAATCTCCAGGGTCGTGGCGGCCGCTGATTCAGGGGTCATTACCAGGGTGACCGAGTTTCGGGTCTTCAGCGGCGCGTTCTCCGGAGCGCGCAGAACGAATCCGTATCGCGCCATCCGTCCCTGCGCCAGCATCTGCCGCTGGCCCTGCGCACCCGGTACAGCCACCTGCCATCCTTCGGGGGCTTGAATGGTCACGCTCCCCACGAAGTCCTGGCCGCCCAGATTCCGCACGGCCACGGTAAAGCTGGTCGCCACGCCGGGCAGCGCGACAGGCCCTGCCGCGCCGTAGTCCAACGTGAACTCGAAATCGCCGGAATGATAGACCGCAATAGTGGTCGGCGCCTTCAAGAGTGGTTGGACCAGCGTGTTTTCCGTCCAGTTGAACGGAGGCGGTATCGGGATGGAAGGCGTGAGAATTTGGGTCTCGGTGGGACTTCCGGACTGTACAGCGGATTCCGGGACCGGCGGGGCCTCCGAGGAGGATGAAACCGGAACATCCGGCTGACTGGGTACGGGTAACTCGCCGGCTGTGTCCGGCGTTGTGCTGACCGGCGATTGCGGAACCGTCGGAACAGATTCTTCGGAATCACGAGCGGACAAATCCGGGATAGTGGGAACGGAATCTTCGGAATCCGACGCTGCGGTGGGTGTTGCGGACGCAGGTTCTGCCGCCGGGGTTTCGGCCGCGCTCTGCACGCCGGGGTCGGGGTGGTCATCGAGCTCCAGAAAGTGTTTCGGCGCGGCTTCAGGCTGGGCAGATTCCGTGGCGACGGCCGCGGCAGGGGCAGGAGACTCACCGGGCGCAGTCGGAGGGACGGCGGACGATACAGCCGGCGATTCCGGAAGCGCGGTGACTGCGAATTCGCCTATTTGGACGCCTGGGCAGTTGGCCGCGATGTAGCGTTCCGCTGCGTCCGCAGTGTGGTCAGCAAGCTCTGAGACGGTGCGCTCGACATCCAGTCCCACCAGGCCCCAGCCGAGTACTACCGCTTCCCCTACCGGATCCAGCCAGTTCTGCGGAATCTTCGCGCGGCCATTGATGATCCCAAGTACCGTTCCGACCGCGGCGCCCGTGAACTGGCTTGCGTAGCCGCAGTTGACGGTCGTGGCCAGGGAGGCGCCGAAGTCGCCCTTTCCGTACAGAAGCCCCAGTGCTACAAACCCGATGTTCTGCGGTGAATCCGTGTAGTTCTCGCTGCCTACCGCCGTCAAGATCCGTCCACGGGCGTCCAGCGGCGTGGCATCCTGACCGAAGGCGTCGCGTGCGGTCCTGACCGCCCGCCCCACACGGGATTCGGGCGGAATCATCGCCGATCCCACCTCCAGCAGCCGATAAATGTCCTGAATGAAGAATGCCGCGCTTTCGATTGAAGCCACGAACATTGCGGCCCAGATGCCTTCGTCCGCATGATCGATCGAGGAGTCCTGGTAGGCGGATTCGGCGGCCACTTGCGGGCAGCCCGGCGCGAGCATCCCCCATAAATCACTGCGGGCGGCCCCGCGGATTCCGTGCTTGAACCAGTTGTCGAAGGTGCCGCTAAGCGCAGGGCGTAAATTCCGGCGTAAGTTCTGCAGCGCGTAGCCGTACTCGTCCCACGGATAGGTCAGGTATTGCTGCCACACCGCCACGAGCTGGTCCGGCGTGATCTCCGGCCCGTGCTCCCGCAGGGCGTGGAGCCAAGCGAGCTGAAAGTCCAGGCCGTCGAAAGCCGCCGCCTGGCCGGGCTCCGGCTCATAGAACTTCAGGTTCTGAATATCCGCCGAGCCATCGATTGGAGCGCCAAGCGTCCCGCCGATGTTCTTCCCCAGCCACCCGCCGTAGATCCTGTCACGATACTCTTCCCGCTTCAGCGTGAGCGTTCCCATTGGTCCCTCCGCTTCCAGACTGCCCCATTCTAGTTGCAGGTCGATTCCGTGTCAAGGGCAGGTTGCTGTGGAAGAATGGGATTCCGCACCCGGCTCGGACGACAGCGAGCGGGCCTCAATCGGTATGAAAAAGGGTGCGCGGGCCTATGACCCGCACACCCATACGCCCATACCCCGCCACAGCGCTACCCGAGTATGTTGTCCGCGTTGATTATCTCCGTTGCAGTGACTTTCATCGTCTGGCACTTATCGCGCGAGATCTTCTGGAGATGGCGGAAGGCTTCGGCTTCGGGAATGTTCTTGCGGGCCATGACGATACCTTTGGCGCGCTCTACCATTTTGCGGGTCTCCAGCGCGTCCTTCAGGTTTTCGTTTTCCTTGCGGACCTGCTCCATGGAGTCGAACCGTGCGATGGCTGCCTTCACGGCCGGAATCAATTGCTCGCTGGCGACCGGTTTTACCAGGTAAGCGCACGCGCCGGCGTCCAACGCGTCATCTACGGACTTGTCGTCGCTATACGCGGTGAGGATGATCACGGGTGTAGGACGTTCGTCCATGATGCGCCGGGTGGCCTGGATTCCGTCCAGGCCCGGCATGTTCAGGTCCATGATTACGAAGTCGGGTTCACACTCTCGGGCGAGTTTTACGCCCTCTTCCCCTTCTACCGCTTCACCAACCACTTCGAATCCGGCCCGGACCAGCGCCTTGCGGAGCTGCATGACCGTTACGCCTTCGTCCTCACAGATTAGCGCGCGCAGTCCCTGCGTGTTCATTGTCATCAATTGCCCCTCGAGCGGCGCCCGGCTGCGGGATTACGGCTTCTACCCGCGCGCCGGGTGCATTGGAGATTATCAGTTTCCCGGAAAGATCACGTTCGATCAGCATACGGACGAGGTCCAGGCCGATTCCGGCGTCCTTCCGAATATCGAACCCGGGTGGGAACCCGGGACCGTTGTCACAGACTGTCAGTCGAATATGACCTTCTTCCTGTTCCAGCGTTACGCCGACTTCCACTCCTTCGGTTCCCCGGGCGCCATGTTTTATTGCGTTACTTGCCAGTTCATTCACCGCTAACGCGAGCGAAGTAGCTAGCTTACTGGGGAGCAAGATGTCGGCTACGTCGAGCCGGGTGTTGATCCGCCGGTCTGCCCGCCCCATCGTGATAATGGGCACTAGCTGTTCGAATGCGGTTTCGGCGCTGATAGACACTTCCTCCGTGCCGCGTAAGTTCTGGCTGAGGAGGTCATGCACTACGGCGATGGTCCGTATCTGCCGCAGCACATCGCGCAGCGTCTCCGCGGGAACCGATTCCCCGGCGTCCATCGCCTGCACGTCCAGAATTGCCGATACCGCTTGCAGATTATTCTTGATTCGGTGATGTGTTTCCTTCATCGCCCAGGCGAGCAATTCCGCTCGCCTGCGAGCCTCTTCATAGAGGTGGGCGGAGCGCAGCGCAAATGCAGCTTGGCCGGCGAATGCGCGGAGCAGTCGCGCATCCTCTTCGGTAAACGAGGAACGATCTCGTTTGTTATAGACCGCCAGAATGCCGAGCTGCTTGCCGCTCGCAGAGAGTCGCACCGCGAGAATGGTCTCCAGTCCCAGCGACTTTACGGATTCATCTCCCGTTCCGAGGTCCGGTCCATGTCCGTTCACTCGGTTGATTGCCGGTTCGTCATCCTCCAGCACTCGGAGGGCCCCGGATTCCGGCCCGAGGGGGACGCACAGCGTCTCCAGCGCTTCCGGCGAGAAACCGTATGCCGGCGGTTCGGGGCACAATGATGCGCCATCCGGCGTGCAGAGCCAGACCACGCACTTCTCCGCATCGAAGAGCCGCGCGACTTGCTCCGTCAGATAGCTGTGAAGCCGCTCGGTCCCGCCTTGCACGGAGAGTTCTTTCGTAATTGCGAAAATCGTCTCGAGCTCGCGCGCCCTCCTGGCGTTTGTTTCGGAGAGAGTGCGCAGCTGCGTCTCGACCGCGCGCTGCATCGTTACGTCGCGGAAGACCGCGACCGCGAGCTCTACCTTGCCGCGAGTGTTTACGATGACCGGTCCGCCTGAGAAGAGAATGCGAATCTCCTCTCCACTGTTTCGCGTAAGGTATATCTCGCAGTCCTCGAATCGCGAACCCTCGGAGGCGGATTCGAGCGGCCACTTTTCGCGGGGCACCTGCTCGCCGTCAGAGCCGCGCGGATTGAGGTCTTCCAGGAGGGTCTGGCCCTCTTCTTCGCAGCCCTCCTCCGGTAATCCAAGCATGCTCCGTCCGGCTGGGTTAACATTGAGGCGCTTCGTGCGCGGTTCCCACAGCGCGATCCCGACGTCGACGCCGTCATACACCGCTCGGAGTTTTTCCCGCTCGCTCTCCAGGGCAATGGCATTTTGGTGAATATAGCGCTGTGTGCGGAAGACGACGAATCCGGCGAACAGGCTGAGGAGGGCGAGAAACACCGATATCGTATTCTGCAGAACGCGCAATGTCCGAAACCGCGCGGGAACGGCACCGCGCCCGGCATCCAGCTGCGCCTTTACGGAGTCGACGGAATCTTCAACGCGCTGGTGCTCGCGGTTGGAGCTGTGGACGGCGGCTCGGATATCTTCCGTGTCACCCCGCAGAGTGGTGAGTTTCTTCAGGCCGTAAGCATCGAGCCAGCGCTGCCATTGCACAAGCGCGGAGCGCGCATCGTCTCCATAATTCCCGCCCAGGCGAGCGGCGCTTTCACCAAGGCGGCCGAACGCGACGGCGATGCGCCGGCCGGCAGTGGCGAAGCGTTCCAGGTCCTCAGGTTCCTGCGAGATCACATAGAGGTTGAGGGCGTTCCTCTCCTCCGTCAAAAGGTGTCCCACGTCGTCCGCGCGCTGGTGGACCCGAACGAATTCGTCGGTCAGCGCGCGCTCGCGAGCATCCGCGACACTGCCGATGGCCATGGGAACCACAACCAGGAGCAGGAGCGTGAGGAGGACGAGCGCAAGGGAAGTTACCGGCGTAATCGCGAATCGCGGCCGGCTTCGTGCGCGCGCTTCAGCCTCGGGGGCGTCTTTCTCCTGGTCTTTCACGGAAGCGGATGTCAGGTTTACGGGAATAAAAGAAAAAGGGTTCAGGGCCATGCCCTGAACCCTTTCGAACTGATGGTTGAGTATACGCTTCGTTATGGCGTAGTTGGCGCACCACCCGCTGCTCCAGCGTCGGACGATCCCGCAGCTCCGGAAGGACCAGGCGCTCCGGGTGCGCCAGGGGCGCCCGGCGCTCCAGGGGCTCCGGCAGGACCGGCCGGTCCGGGGGCGCTGGGGGCGCTGGGAACAACAATGGTATTGTTGCTCGGCGTAGGCCCGGGCTGCACAACAACAGTGTCGCTACCCGCCCGAGTCGAAGGCGCGTACCAGAAGAAGTAACCCATCAAAAGGGCCACAACGACGACCGTCAATATAATCGCCAGCGGCGCCCAACCTGAATCGGTGGTTTCGTGTGTGTGATGAATACTCAAAGCCAGTCTCCCTTCGCAAGAGTGCCCCGGATACGCAAAACCTAGTGGTCCTCTTACGCGGCGGAATCCGGGGGAGCCGCCGAGGGTCCTCAAGGTTCAGTGCAGGAATGACGACGCGCTCATACTTTATGTTCCCGGCCGCTCGCCGCGATTCTCGGAAAGGCATTGGGTCGTTGGGCCGTGGGCTGTTGGAGGCGCGGGAACCTGAAGAGGCCGTTTGCCGCCTTGTGCATATTGTCCCGAAAGTGTGGAACTTCCAACATGCGGACACTTTCGCGCGCTGGATTGCGTCTATTGAGTCATTGCATCCGTTCACGGACGATGTGACTTTGGGCGTTGTGAATGGCGTATACTGCTGTAGCTGTGAGGTGCGAATTATGACCCCTGCCGTACGGTCGCTGCGAACGGCGCTTGCCGCACTTTCTCTCCTCTGCGTCCTGAGATCCGCTGCACTCGCGGACGGGCTGGAAGCGCTCATCATCGGGGGCGGTCCCACACCGCAGGACAACCAGGTGGCTATCGAAAGCAATGTACGCTACCTGCTGCGCCTCCTGCCGAACGGCGCGCCACGCACGGTGCTCTTCGCAGACGGGGATCCGCAATCCAAGACGGTACTCTACGAGAAGAAAACGAAGGAGTTGGCCGCGGCTGAAAAAGTGTTCATGCTGCTTCTTCAGGGCCCAGAATCCTGGAGGCCGGCCACTTACCAGTTCCGCGCAACGACAATTCCAAAGGTCGACGGGCCGGCGAAGCGCGCCGGTGTGGACGCCGCCTTCGAACGACTGCGGGGCGGTGCCCACGGGCCATCGAATCCCCTTCTGCTTTACTTTACAGGGCATGGGAGCGCGAACAAGCAGCGGAATCTGGACAACAACGCTTTCGACCTTTGGGGCGAACAGCTCTACGTCAAGGACCTGGCCCAACAGATATCTGCAATCCCCGCGGATAGGCCTCTTGCCCTGGTAATGGTCCAATGCTACTCCGGCGCTTTCGGCAATCTCCTCTTCCAGGGCGGCGACCCGGCGGCGGAAGCCGTTGAACTCGACATCGCCGGATTCTTCGCGACGGTTAAGGAGAAGATGGCGGCCGGCTGTACTCCCGCCGTAGATGAGCGGGACTACAAAGACTTCAGCACCTACTTCTTCGCCGCCCTTACGGGAAAAGACCGTGTTGGTCGCGCGGTGACGGGCGCGGATTACAACAATGACGGTCGGGTAGGGATGGATGAGGCCTTCTGCTATACGCTGGTCCACAACGCGACGATCGACATCCCCGTCTGTACGTCAGACGTCTTCTTACGCCGCTACGTGACCGTGCCGGATTCCGAACTATTCAAGACCTCGTATTCCCAGGTTAAAGCGTGGGCTACTCCCGCTCAGCAGTCCGCGCTCGATCAGCTTTCGACCGCAGTGGGATTCGCAGGCGATGACAGGCTTCTAAAGGCGTGGTCGCGATTCCGGGATCAGAACGAGAGCCGCCAACGGGCGGCACGTCTCGATGCTTCACGCCGGGGATTCTGGGTGATACGCGAGGAAGACCGCAATGCTCTCTTCGGGCGCTGGCCTGATCTCAAAGACCCGCAATCCCACGCCTATGCCGCCGCGAAGGCTGAAGCGCTGACGTGGGTCCGCCGCCGCGCCGAAGAGGGGAAATATGCGGAGCTGTTAGATGGGGAGAAGAAGCTTATGGACGAGGAGCGCACCGCTTACGAGCGTGAGCTAACAGATGCGCGGCTGATCCGGTTCGTCCGTCTCGCCAAAAGCGTGATCCTCGCCCACACGCTTCGGACGTCAGCCGACGACTCCGTCAAGCGCCGATTCGAGAAGCTCGTAACCGCCGAGCAGCGCTCTCTGCTTCCCTGGCACGGCGCCGCCCGCGCCGCCCACCGGTAGAAAGAGTGAGTGGTGAGTGGTG
>JBKJZI010000198.1:0-13956 GCA_046715155.1 Chthonomonadales bacterium
GCGGCGTCGAGCCGCCGCAGTCCAAACGTCTAGCGCTCTAAGATTATTGTAGTGATCGAATGTGGCGGTAGTTCGAACGAAGTATGACCCGACATGGACCGGCGCATTTCGGAGATCGCTACACGCTCAGGTGTGTCCTTCGAATTGACGGCGTCCGGAGAATCCGCACTCAGCGTCCGAATCACAGCCTCGCTCATCAATGCGCCTGGGATTCCGAGCTCAACTTGCGCGGGATCGGAGTAGCTTCGATTCGATATGCTGACGTGAATACGGTCGTCGAGGCTCGAAGCCGACGCGGAAAAGAGGGCCACCGCTCCGCCCGGTAAGTGCTCCAGGGGTCCGGAGTCCACCGATCTGCAATCGACCTCACATCGAAGCGCCTCAGCCCCACGATGCGGGCGATAAAGATCGAAGAGGTGATAGGTTGGCGTCAACCAGGATCGGTCCTCGTGAGTTTGAATGAGGCATTGCAGCACGTTGACGGTCTGCGCCAGGTTTGCCATGGAGAGCGAGCTGCACCAACGGTGGAAGACATCCAACACCCCGGCGGCAGCGACGGCATCGCGAAGCGTGTTGGGGGCCTCATAATCACAGCCTTTCACTGCTTCCGGATGCCAGACACCCCATTCGTCGAAGGCGATTCCTACCGTTCTGCGCCCGGCCGTAATGGACCTGAGAATCTCATCGGTGAAGCGAATATCCTCTTCCACCAGATCACCGGCGCGCATCAACCGATAATGCTCGTCTTCGGAGAATCCGGTCGCAGGGCCGGCCTTGTAGTACTGATGGACCGAGAGATGGTCCAGGTACCGCAGGTCGTCCTTTAGAGTCTCTACGACCCGTAGATTCCACTCGCGCTTATTATCCCCGCAGGCAACGAGCTCGATTTCAGAATCGGCCATGCGCAGGAACGTAGCGAAACGCCGGAACTCTTTCGCGTAATCTTCCGAATCGTAATTGCCTCCGCAGCCCCAATTCTCATTTCCTACTCCCCAGTACCGAACATTCATGGACGCTGCGTGGCCATTCTTGGCCCGCTCCCTGACCAGCGCCGTGTCGAGCGCGCTGTTGCAATATTGGACCCACTCCATCATCTCTTGCGGCGAACCGGAGCCCACATTGCCCGCCAGGTACGGCTCTGCGCCTAGCTCGCGGCATAAGGCAATGAACTCGTGGGTGCCGAATCCGTTGTCCTCTACCACGCTCAGTCCGCAGCTCTCCCCCAGGGTCCGAGGGCGGGATTCATAGGGGCCGATTCCGTCGCGCCAATGGTATGTGTCAGCGTAACAGCCACCGGGCCACCGTAGAACCGGGAGACCCAGCCGGGCCAGGGCGTCTACCACGTCCACGCGGAATCCGCCCCGGTTCGCGATCCGGCTGTCCGGCCCGACCCACAGTCCTTCGTTGCAGCAGCGGCCTAGATGCTCAATGAAGTGGCCGTGGAGCAGCGGCGAGATTGTGCCAATTGGTTCGTCGACGAGAATGGTGATGGTGGCGTCAGGCATGTGGTCCCCGGATAGCGAGTCAGGTGGGCTGCAACAGGATTGGGAATCGGCGGCGCAGAATCCTGTACACAATTTCGAGCGCAGACTGAGAGTCCAGAGGAGAACCGAGGCCGTGGCGGAAGGTCGAAAGAGGCGCGCGCCGGTTGAGACGGAGAAGCCCGTCATCGTGGTGAATTTCCGGAGCCTGGTATTCTGGGCCCTGGCTGTCTACATGGTCTACCACCTGTTAGACCTGATAGCCTTCACAGTAACGTTGTTTGCCCTGGCGTTCTTCGCCGCCATCGTATTGGACCCGCCCATCCGCCGGCTGGACCGTCGAGGACTCTCTCGAGGGTGGTCTGTCGCCCTCATCGCGATTTCTATTCTCGCCGTCGTCGGCCTCGCCCTCTACCTTGCCGTTCCACCCATTATTCGGGAGAGCGCTGACCTGGTCAAGAATGCTCCAGAGTACAACACGCATCTCAAGCGGCGCGCGGATGAGTGGCTCACCGACTTCCCGATGGTCAAGGAGCAGGTAGATAAGATCGATTTGCAAGAGAAGATCACGCAGTTCGGCCAGAGTATTCTCCCCCGAATCGGCCGCTATTCGCTCGGAATCCTGGGCGGCATCTTCAGCCTCTTTGTCATCTTCGTAATTACGCTCTACACGCTTGCAGATCCCGGCCCACTCGTGCGCGGAGTGGTGCGGGCCGCGCCCAAGAGGTATCGAAGCCTCGTTCTGCGGATTCTGGTGCGAAGCAGTATTCAGCTCCAGGGCTGGGTCCGCGCGACGTTCTGGATGATGCTCATCATTGGCGTGATGTGCGGACTCGGACTCTGGATGATGGGTGTGAAGGGGGCGTTCCTCTTTGGCGTGATTGCGGGTATCGGGGAGGCCATTCCGACCATCGGGCCAATCATCTCCGCCATTCCGCCTATAGTAGTCACCCTCGCGAGCGATGACCCGAACAAGGCTATCTGGGTGCTGCTTCTCTTCGTCGTAATACAGCAGGTGGAGAACAATTTACTTGTACCGCGCATCATGTCCGCGACGATGAATCTGCACCCGGTCTCCGTCCTGTTCTTCGTCATCGCCATGGGCGGGTTAATGGGACCGCTCGGAATCCTTCTCGCAACCCCGCTCTGCGCTATCACCAAAGTCGTCTATGACGAGGTTTACCGCCGGCGCATCCAGGGGCAGGCCCTGCATCAGACTCCCGGCGACGTCGAAGCCGAGGCAAGCAAGCGCGAACAAAACGAGTCATGAAGACGGATGTGGCGATCATTGGCGCCGGGCATAACGGGCTGGTTGCGGCGGTGTTCCTGGCGCGGCATGGGCTGAAGGTCGCGGTGCTGGAAGAGAAGTCCGTGGTCGGCGGCGCGGCCAAGACCGAGTACCCATTCGCGAAGGCGCCAGGATTGGGTGCCTCTACCGGCGCCTACCTCCTGGGCGTTATGCAGCCGGAACTGATTCAAAAACTGGGAGCGCGATTCCGTCTCATCCGCCGTGATCCCCACTACTTTTTACCGACCACGGACCATCGGTACCTATTGTTCGGGTCCGACCGCGACTCGATGCGCCGCCAGTTCGTGGAGTTCTTCTCCCAGAAGGATTGGGAAGCGAACGAAGCGCTAAGCAAGGAGATCGGCAAGATTCGGGACGACCTGGCGCCGAGCTGGCTGGAGGAGCCTGTGTCCGCGGAGGAAACGGCGGAGCGATATATTCGTCCGGCGCTGCACCGTACGTTTTTAGACCTCGTCTCCCGGCCGGTGGAGGAATACCTGGACCGATTCGGCTTCGAAAGCGAACTGCTGACCGCCATGTACGCGGTGACGGACGGATTCTCCGGGCTGAGCGCTAGCTTTGGCACACCCGCCACGGGAATGAACTTCCTTGTGCATAACATGTGCCGGCTTCCGGGGTCGGATGGGACGTGGATGATCGTCGAGGGCGGGATGGGGAGCGTCACAAAGGAGCTCGCCCGGCTGGCCGTAGAGGCGGGGGCAGAAATCCGGACGGATGCCGGGGTAGCGAGCGTTGCCATGAATGACGGGCATGTGACCGGCGTTGCGTTGAAGAACGGCGAGGAGATTAACGCCCGCGCCGTGATAAGCAACGCCGACCCATTTCGAATGCGCTCGCTGGTAGGTCAGGAGAGATTTCCCGAATCCTTCAATGCGAAGCTGGATGGATTCCGCCGGAACGGCACGACTCTTAAGGTGAATCTTGCGCTGGACAGGCTGCCAACATTCACTTGCCTTCCGGAGGACCGCGGTCAGCACAACGCCACGATCCATTTGCTGCCGCAGGGCCCGGACGTGATGGGTCAGGTCCGCAAAGGGTTCGAAAAGGTACAGGCGGGCGACCTGGCGGAGTTCCCAACGATCGAGTGGTACATCCACACGCCGGCCGACCCGTCTCTGCAGGACGATAAGGGCCGGCACAACGCGGCGTTCTTCGTTCAGTGGGCGCCGTATGAGCTCAAGAACGGGAGTTGGGACGACGAGGAGGGCCGCTTCATCCGCCATCTATTCGGTATCGCGGACCAGTTTGCTCCCGGATTCAGCGACAGTGTGGTGGACGTATTCGCGCTGACTCCCAAGAAAATCGAGCAGCACTTCGGAATCAGCTACGGCCACATCCACCACGTCGACAACACCTTCGGATTCGACCAGCGAATGCCGTATAAGACCCCGGTCCAGGGCCTCTACTCCTGCAGCGCAGGCTGCCACCCTGCCGGATCCGTCATAGGTTCAGCCGGCCACAACGCCGCGATGCGCGTCATAAAGGACCTCGGAGTTGAGCGTTAAGTGCTGAGTGTTGGGCCCAACACCCAAACACTCAACACGCAGCACTTAACGCTTAGGACCGATCGGTCTATGCGGCGCCATACGCGCCGACGTTGGTCGCTCCGTACTTTGCGAGTATGTCTTCCGCTTCAGGACGGCTGACGTCATTGGAGGGCAATCTGACCGCCAGTATCGCCCCGCCGGCTCGATAAGCTTCTTCGTATCGCATCGCCTTGTCTTCCGGGACTCCCTGGTCCTTGAGGAATCCGTAAACTCCCCCAGCCACAGCGCCCGCAGCCGTTGCACCGGCCGCTCCCGCAATCGCGGTTGCAAGCGCGCCCCCGCCCAGCGCCAGGCCGAATCCGGGGATGACCAGACTGGCGACTGCCGCCAGCGCTCCCGCGCCGAGGCCGACGGCAGCCCCTTTTACCGCTCCAGCCGCCGCGTCTCCCGGTGTTGTAGTCGTGATCCCCGTCTTGGCGTCCAATTCATCATCGTCGTGGGAATCTGAGTCCGGAAGGGTATAACTGGTCCGTTCTTGTAACGTGGCGGTGTGCGCGGCATAGTCCCGGCGGCCCCGAAAGGCGGACTCGTGCGCCACCAGGCTGATGGCATCCTCATTCACTCCGTGGTCCAGCAGTGCGCCGGCGGCCCGCTCCGCCATCGTGGCGTCCGCGAAGGACGCATAAATGGTCTCGCTCATCCGTTTCTCCTTGAAACATCATCAAACAGAAAGCATGAAGCCGAAGTCAGGGTAAGGACGACAGGCGGCGTTTTGGGGTTCCTCCGCGATATTGTCGCGAAAACCCGGTAATTCTGTACAGGATTGAGGCAAACCGCCGTCGAATTCTGCCGCCGTCGCCGGCCCGGGAAACTGGGAAGGCTTCAGGAAGAGCGCCCGGGGAAGAGGAGCCCTTGGGCGCTCTTCTCTGTTCGGGTACAGGGTATAGGGTACAGGGTTTAGGGCGTGGCGACGACGGTGCCGCTCGAATGTGGTTTACTCTGGACCCTGTACCCTGTACCCTGTACCCTGATTTGTGATGAGTCTCGCCGTGCGCTGGAAGGTGAAGTAGGCCCACGCCCATTGAAACATTACGGCGATGCGGTTGCGGAATCCGATCAGATACCAGATGTGTATGACGATCCAGAGCAGCCAGGCCAGGAATCCGGCAAGTTTGAGCCTGCCTACTTTCATGATCGCGAACGCCCTGCCGACCGTCGCCAGAATCCCCTTGTCCCAGTACCGGAAGGACCGATCGAAAGGTCTCCCTTCGGCTCGGGCGCATAACAAGCTGCCCACGAACTTGCCCTGCTGAATGGCAACCGGGGCGATCCCGGGGAGTGGACTTCCCGCATACTCAACGTGTGCGGAATCGCCAATGACAAAGACTTCGGGTCGACCCGGCACGGAGAGGTCCGGATTCACCACCACCCGGCCGTAGCGGTCAGTCTCCACCTCCAGCCATCTCCCAGCCGGCGACGCGATGGTCCCGGCGGTCCAGATGACAGTGCGGCTGTATGTCCGTTCACCGTTTGCGATGACTCCCTCACCGTCTATTCCCTCTACGCGCGCGTTAAGCCGCACCTCTACACCGAGCCGTTCCAGGGCATGTCTGGCAGCTTCGGAGAGGTCAGCCGGAAACATGGAGAGGATCTCGCTCGAGGATTCCATCAGGATGATGCGGGCATTTTCCGGGTGGATATGACGGAAGTCCCGCTTCAAGGCCATTCGGGCTAGCTCGGCCAGGGAACCCGCCATTTCCACTCCGGTAGGTCCCGCGCCAACGAGGATGAACGTGAGAAGCGCCTGCTGCCGGCGGGGATCGCCCTCCTTCTCCGCTTCCTCGAACGCCAGGAGGATACGTTGGCGGATTCCGAGGGCGTCGTCAAGAGTTTTCAGGCTTGGGGCGAACTGTTCCCACTCCGGATGGCCGAAGTAGTTGTAAAGCGCCCCGGTAGCGAGGACGAGGTAATCGTACGGAATCGCCCGTTCGGTCGTATGCACGAGCCGCGACTCCGGATCAACTCCGGATACCTCGGCCATGATGACCTCGGTATTCGCCTGATTTCGCAGCACGTCCCGAATAGGCGCTGCGATGTGCGCGGGTGAAAGTGCGGCGGTAGCCACCTGATACAGCAGTGGTTGGAAGAGATGATGATTTGCGCGATCGAGCACCGTAACATCAGCCGGCGCTCTACCCAATGCCCTGGCGGCCGTCAGACCGCCGAATCCCCCTCCGACTATCACGACGGCGGGCCGCTTATTCGCTGCTGAATCGGCCATCTTTGACCCTGTTTCGCAAGCGTATTCAGAATTGAAGGACTCACACTGTGAAGCAATGGGCTATCCACTGTTCCATACGCTCGCAGCTCCGCCCGACTCTCAACTATTAGAAACACAACAGGGCGCTTTTCCGTCACTCCAGTGGGGAGGATCGCTCGGCTGAGAGGTCCTTGCCTGTTTCAGCGTAACGATGGTGGTGGGACTGCGTGTGAGAGAAAAGAATCTAACCACCCGCCGACGAAATTGTCGGGGAAGTTGAATTCAGTCGCTATCTCCCCTGGAAAGTGAGTATCGATGGAGAACTCATCCGGGGCACGGTGCTGTGCCCGGGGGTGCACGGAGAGCGCAAAGTGGGGTTTGATACCGGGCTTCGATAATGGCAGAGAGCCCTACCTCTGTCGCAGGCATATGCGGGAAGCGCGAAGGCGAAGCCCGATCGAAGCGGACTGCTATGCTCCGGTAGGCCGCGAGAAGGATGACCGCGCGAGGCTGATCCCGGAGCACGGCACCTGATAATGCTTCTGGACATTCGGACGCGTGGAAGGGAATGTGCTTTGTCCTCTCTTCCATACGTCCACACTTCCACACTTATGCACGTCGGCCGGGCCACGACTCCGGGCGGGTCCAGTACGCGTCTTCTCTTCCTCCGTAGTATTCCGCCAGTACTGAATCCAT
This sequence comes from Chthonomonadales bacterium, assembly GCA_046715155.1. Classification (GTDB taxonomy): domain Bacteria; phylum Armatimonadota; class Chthonomonadetes; order Chthonomonadales; family CAJBBX01; genus JBKJZI01. Next base: position 7,234 of record JBKJZI010000198.1, read on the forward strand.
TACTTTTGCCGTTCTGGAGGCCGATTCGCCCGTGCTGGGACAAGTGCCGCGTCCGTGGAGCTGGTCCACGATCGTTTGAATGAGCGGCTGCTGGATGTGCGGAGGATTTGGGAGCTCGATCGATTCCTCGCCGTGTTCTCGGGTCAGTCTCAGATGCTCGTCACCGAAGCAGCTCATTGATAGCCGGGCATCCGTGCCGGTGATCTCGATGATGTCCTCGCGGGCCTCCGATGCGAAATTCCAGGTGGCGGAGCCGAGCGCCCCCCCGGCTCGGAAGGTCATTGCCACGGAATCCTCCACATCGTGAGGTGAAGCGATATTGGCCGCGGCGCCTTGCACGTTCTCCAGTGGTCCGAGAATGAAGTCGAGGACATCGAGAGTATGGCATCCGAGGTCCAGGAACAGACCGCCGCCGGATTCCGCAGCAATGAGCCTCCAGGGGAGATTCTGCGGGTCGGTCCGGGAGTGGGAGCTGCTGGAAAATCGGTAATTGACGGCGGTGACAGTTCCAAGCGCCCGCGACTCCACCAATTCTTTCGCTTTGCGGAATCGCGGGAGGCCCCGGCGGTAGAAGGCGACGAAGAGGGGCAGGCCGGCGGCAGCGAACGCCTCCACCATTTTGCGGCATTCCGTGTGGTTCCGCGCCATGGGCTTCTCCACGTAAGCCGGCTTGCCCGCTGCGCAGACGCGCAGGGCATATTCCAGGTGACTTCCGGGTGGGGTGCCGATGTAGACCGCGTCCACTTCCGGATGTTGGATCACACGGTCAGCGTCGTCGAACCAGTAAGGCACGTCATGCCGGCGCGCGTAGTCCTCCGCCAACTCGGCGTTCCTTCGCATGACGGCGACGAGCTCACTGCCCTCAGCGCGCTTGAATCCGGGTCCGCTCTTGACTTCGGTTACATTTCCGCACCCGATAATCCCCCAACGGATTGTGCTCATCGAACTAGCTCCTACGACGATCCTAATCTTTATCGCCGGTGGATAGAAGCGTACGAACGGCGATTAGAATTAGGATTAGGATTAAGATTAGGACAAAAGTACGGCGCGGCACGGAGAGGCGTCTGCTCCTTCGAGACGGAGCGGAAGGGCTACCAATTCGTAGTTGCCGGGTGAAGCACCTTGCAGATTCAGCGACTCGAGGATCTGAATTCCGCGCTCGGATAGCGCATGGTGAATCGGCAGCTCCTTACTCTCAATGGCGTCGACAGATGGAAGATCTATCCCTAGTAGCGTCACCCCGCGCTCTTTCAGAAAAGCGGGAACATACGATTCGATGACCGGAATCGATTCCGGGAACTGCGTATAGTCCAGCCACGCATTCGTGCGAAGCAGGATTCGCGGCGTCAACTTAACCCCCGAACCTTCGATATCAAGGACCTGGATGCGGTCCTTCCCGGAGACGTCGATCACGCTGCACGGACCCAAAAATGGGTCGAGGTCCAGAGCCTCGGCCGATGCGCCCTGAGGGAGAAAGTGGAACGGCGCGTCAACATGGGTGCCGGAATGCACGCTCATGCTAACCGAACCGAGATGCAGCGCACCCAAGGATTCAACACGCAGAGCATATGGTACGTCGTCCGGCCACGGCGCGATTCCGTTGCGCATCAGGATGCTGATATCGATGATCTGTGCAGGATTCACGCCACAAGTCCTCTCGTCGCGGGATGATTGTCGTACGTCCGGTCTTTCATGATGCGCTTCAGTCGTTGGATCGCTTCCCGGCAGTCTGCAAACGTGTTATAAAGCGGTGAAGGGCCAAGCCGCACGATGCCTGGGGGCCGGAAGTCAGGAACGACGCCTACCGCTTTGAGCGCCGCGCAGATTCCGGCAGCCTTTTCGTGGAAAAGCGCAACGTGTCCTCCGCGCCTGTGCGCTTCCCCTGGCGTTACAATACGGAATTCATGTCCGTCCAGCTCAGTTTCGACCAGCTTTATCAGGTAAGCGGTCAGCGCAAGGGATTTCGCTCGGATTCGGTCGCTTCCGGCCTCGTGAATGAGCGGCAACGCGCCGAGAAGGGGAGCGATTCCGAAGATTGGCGGCGTGCCGATCTGCATGGCGCAAGCGTCCCTGGCTGGGTGGAGCTCCTCGGACATATCGAATTGTCGCTGCTTGTCCGAGCTGAACCAGCCGGCCAATCCAGGGCCCTTGCCGAAATGTCGCTTGTTCAAGTATAGTCCGGCAGCCGCTCCCGGTCCCCCATTAACGTACTTATAGCCGCACCAGAAAGCAAAATCGACCCCCCACTCACTCAGAGCGTGCGGCATCAGTCCGGCGGAGTGCGAACAGTCGAACCCGATCAAACAGCCTCGGCGTTGAGCCTCGGTCGTGAGAGTTCGCATATCCAAAAGCTGCCCGGTAGTGTAAACCACGGACGGAAGGACGGCCATCGCCACGGAATCCGTCATCGCCGCTATCATTGTCTCTTCCTCCAATCGGAATCCGTCTACCGTCCGTACGACCACCAGATGATCCTTGGGTGCCATCCCACGTAGGCGTAAATGGCTAGTTAGGGCGTATCGGTCTGAAGGAAAAGCGAGCTCATCAATAAGTATCTTCGTGCGTTGACCCTCGGGCGAATAAAGGGTAGTCAGGAGCTGGTGGAGATTGACGGTTGTCGAGCTGCCGAAAATGACTTCGTCCGCCTCTGCTCCGATCAACGGTGCCATCAAGATCGCCGTTTCCTCGGCCATGGTGAACCAAGGAGGATGCCCGTCGAGCCATCCGTCGATTCCGAGCGACTTCCACTCTTCAATCACGCGGTTCAGCGCCAATTCCGCGTCTTCTGACAGTAGCCCCAGTGAATTGCCGTCCAGGTAAATCTTTCCTGGCGGAATGTGGAAGCGCGCCCGGAATCCGGAGAGGTTATCTTCCACATCAAGGGTGCGGGCATCTTGTAGGAAATCGGAAACCATGGTCAGGGCCGGGGTCGCAACCGGTCCTGATTGTACCGCACGCCTTCAGGGATGAGCTGGCCCCGCGGGTGGCGCGGGAGTAGTCGGCAAGGGCGCGAAGGTAGCGCCCGTCAGGACCATCATCCCTGGAACAGCCGGAAGCGGCGCGGGTTGGGGTGGATCTATCCAATCGAGGACGGTCCTGAAAGGCTCGATATGTCCCATACGCGTTCTCGCATCTTTGAAAAGAGACGTGCGTTCTTCGGATCCGGTACGTCTTCCGATGTTCGAAGCGAACGCGAAGCTCGCCATCAATAGGACGAGTGCGCAAGCAGCCGTGTTGGCGATTGTTCGACGAATGAGACGGATTCCGACCGGACAGTCCCGCGTCAGGACGGTGCCGTCCCGCCGTTGGTAATAGCGCACGCAAAGCCGCCCTTCGTTCTCGCTGACAAGCTTCGCGGCGTCCTTCGAGGTCATGTCGGAGAGGTTGTAGACGTTCAGTTTGCACTGTGAGCAGAATCGCGTGCGATCGTCGCCCTTCATGCTTTCCCATCTGGCGGGACAGGGCGCCGCAATGCGCACTCGTTTCAGGATGTCTTCTGGTCTCGCCATGGATTCCGCTCCTCTCGACGTCCGGCCGGACTTTTGACGAATTGGCCGCGGTTCCGTTACTCGGACACAGCCGTTTCCCACGTGTGGTAGTTGTGACTCGGGCGGGAATAGTTCACATACGGCTGAGGAATCTCGCAGTGTTGCGGGCTTAGAACTCGATGACGGCTTTGAGGACGCGGTTTTGAGGGTCCAGCCAGCGCGGAAACTCTTTGACGATGCTGCCGGCGGGGCAGCGGTGGGTGATCCAGCGAGTCGTGTCCACCTTGCCGGCTTCCATCAGGGAGATGATTTGGCGAAAGTCGGCGCCGGTGGAGTTGCGGGTGGCGAGCAGCGTCAGCTCTTTGCGGTGGAAGTCGGGATCGTGGAACGAGATGTCGGCCAGGACGAGACCGACGAAAATCACGCGCCCGCCGTGCGCGACGTATCGGAACGAACCAATCATAGATTCCGCGTTACCGGTGGCATCGAAGACTGCCAGAGGGAGTTCGCCGCCGGCTTCGGCACGGACTCGGTCCACGGAATCAGCTCCGGCTTGAACGGCCGATACCGTCGTAAAAAGTGATGAGCAGGATGCTAGACGGTCCTCGTTTACGTCCAGGACGATGACTTGGGCGCCTGCAAGAGTAGCGAAATGCGCCACGGAGAGACCGATAGGGCCGGCGCCGATTACCAGCGCGCATTCAGCCTCCGTGAGCTGCGCCCGGGCCACCGCATGCGCCCCGATTCCGAGTGTCTCGACAAGGGCAAGCTGGTCAACCGAGAGCAACTCAGAACGGTGGAGCTTATGAACAGAGACGCAGATTCGCTCGCGCATTCCGCCGTCTACGTGCACGCCGAGGACCTGCAGGCTCTCGCAGCAGTTGGTCTTACCGCTCCGGCAAGCGACGCAATTTCTGCAGTTCAAGTAGGGCTCGACCGCACAGAGGTCTCCGGGCCGGATTCCGGAATCGTTCTCGCCTGCTTCCACCACCTCTACGCCGAGCTCATGGCCTAGAATCCGTGGATAAGAGAAGAACGGCTGGCGTCCTCGGTAGGCATGGTAATCGGTACCGCACACGCCTACGCGGCGGACGCGCACGATGGCCTCCCCAGGCCCCGCTGGCTGTGGCGCATCAGAATCGGCGAGGGTGAGGTGTTCCGGTTGTTCGAGGACGATCGTGTTCATTGCAGACCAATCGGGCGAGCGGACGATTTATCAATGAAATCCTTGGAAAATAATGACACCAGCAGGGAATCCTGTGGTCTAATAGGTTGATCCTTATAGAGTTCCTCATCCAGCCGGCAGGCGACAGCGCATCGCCTACCGGCCTTCTTTTTGCGTGCCCGCTTAAGCTATTTGGAAGTATGGAAGTTTGGAAGCGTGGAAGTAAAGGCCCACAATTTACTCCTCGTTAGATTCCGTTGATACAGTTTTCCGCATTCGGTTGTCAATACGAGAGAGAACGCCTTGATGTGTGAGATAGTACAACGCCTGAGAGCGGAACGGATCGCTTCACAAGGGCCGAACCGACTGTCACAATAGTTACTGTCGAGCGTCCAAGGAATTGAGGGCGTTATGGCGGAGGGTATGCGGAGTTGACGAACCACACGGGCGCACAGACCTGGTCGGTTCCGTTCCTGGTAGGAGAAGATGCTCGCGAGTCGGCGGACGCCGCCTTCACGGCGTTGGTCGACGGGCATTATCGCCGAACCTACGGACTGATATACCGAATGGTCCGGAGCGAGCAGGACGCGGCCGATCTGACGCAAGAGGTCTTCGTTCGCGTTTACAAAGCACTAGGACGTCTGCGAGCTGAAGGCGCGGCGGGAGCCTGGATTAGGCGCATCGCCACCAATCTCTGCCTGGATTACCTCCGCAAGCGGAACTCGCTCCCGGCGTTCAGCTCGATCGACGCCAACTTCCACTCCGATTCCGAATCGTCCGCCTCGTGGGACATCTCCGATCCCAGCGGCCAGCCGGAGCGGCTGTTCGATTCCGCGGAATCGGTGCGGGTTCTTCACCGCGCGATCGACACTCTGCCCGACGATTACCGTATCGTGGTCATCCTCCACCACATCGAGGAGATGCGGGTGGATGAGATCGCCGACATCCTCACCGTCCCCGCGGGAACCATTAAGTCCCGCCTGAGCCGCGCTCGCAAAGAGCTCAAGCGCAAGCTCATCCCCTACTTCGACCTCCCGTTGCACCGGGAGTAGAGCCACCGCACTTCCGGTTGGTCGAGGGCACGCGCCCCGGAACCTCATTGCGTTTACCAACAGTCTTCCCGCATTGATGGCACAATTACGATAGTTAAAAGCAGGAGCAGATAAAGCAGATGTGCGGAATCACAGGATACATCGGCCGCCGGCCAGCCGTCGGAACGGCCATTCAGAATCTCAAGCGATTGGAATACCGCGGGTACGACTCAGCGGGCGTTGCCTACGCTCATGCCGACGGAATCCGGATCATCAAGGCGCAAGGCAAGATCGTCAATCTTGAGACGCTCATCAACGGCAAGTCCGGCGACGCCAGGGTGGCCGTGGCGCATACCCGGTGGGCAACGCACGGTCGGCCGAGCCAGGAGAACGCCCATCCGCACAGCGACTGCACTGACAAGATCGCGGTGGTGCATAACGGAATCGTCGAGAACTATGCCTCGCTGCGGGAGCGCCTGACAGCCTCCGGTCACGAGTTCACGTCCGAGACCGACACCGAAGTAATCGCCCACCTGATAGAAGAGAAGCTGACGACGGACGACGGACGACCGACGACTGATCAGTTTGTGTCGGCGGTTCGATCGGCCCTGTCGGAGTTAACCGGCTCGTACGCGGTGGCTGTGATTTCCCCTCATTTGCCGGATGCTGTGATCGTGGCGCGGAAGGACTCGCCGCTGGTGATAGGGTTGGGTGATGGGGAGAACTTCCTGGCCTCGGATATTCCGGCTGTTCTGGCATTTACCAGGCGGGTAATAGTGATGGAAGACGGCGACTGCGCGCTTGTCACGAAGGATTCCGTCAAGGTTTTTGGGCTGGACGGCGAGCCGCGGGAGCGCGGAATCCTGAATGTTACCTGGGACGATCATGCGGCCGAAAAGGGCGGATACGAGCACTTCATGCTCAAGGAGATCCACGAGAATCCGCGCACCGTCCGCAATACGCTCCGGGGGAGAATCACCGATGATAACCGCGTGATCCTGCCCGACGTGAACATGACCCCCGAGGATTGGGCCCGGGT
>JBKJZI010000199.1:0-8887 GCA_046715155.1 Chthonomonadales bacterium
GGAGAAGGTAGAGGGGGCCGGCGAGGCTCGGCTGGGCGCTGATTCCGGTGTGGGCGTTCGTAATGCGGTTGCGCCAGACCCGGATGTTGTAGAGGCCGTAATCCGTCTCGATTCCGTCGTCCATCGATTCCACGATCTCGTTGCCGTAGATGTCGATGGCGGACATGCGCGCGCGGGCAGCATCCGCCCATTGCGGTTTGGGATCGCCATAGTTTGCGATGGAGATACCATCCCAGAAGAAGGCGGTGCGGTTGTGCGCGATCACGTGGCCGGTGCCGGGCGCGTTGATGCCCGCGCCGCTGCCGGTCTTTCGCGGGTACCACTGGCGCGTGCGGCCCGACAGGATGTTGTCGGCGATGTACCAGTCCGCTGCGTCCGGGGTGAAGGATACGATCGCGGATTCCACGTTGCCAATCCTGCAGCGGCGGACGACCAATCCCTTCGCCCCATTCGCCTTGATTCCGTTTCTGCCGCCGAGGATGTGCAATCCCTCTATCTGTACGTATTCGCTGTCCTGAAGCTCGATGACGTTGCCCGTCTCACCCTTGCCGTGGACGATCACTTCGCCGTCGCCTGCCGCGCGGATGGCGATGGGTTTATCTTTTGTCCCGCCGCCTTTTAGGAGGATCGCAGGGTAACTTCCGGCGTGTAGGAGAAGGGCGTCTCCCGGCGTCAGGTCCTTACCGGCGAGCTGAACGCTGGTGTAGTTGGGTTCCAAGCGTGGTCCCGAATAGCCCTCGGGATAGATGTGGACGATTCGCTCGCCTTTAATTGCCGTCGGAATCGCGCGCGTCCTGGCGGCGACCGTTCGCTCAGCGACACCGCCATCCGGGTCGGATAGCTTCACGCGGACCTCATACTGGGTATCGGGCTCCAGATTCAGGACGCTTCCGGCGAGGAGGTTCCCGGCGCGATAGGGGCGGAAGGCTTTGTCGGTTTCCTCGCGGTTGACCCGAAGCATCGGCTGGGCGGGCCGCCACGCTTCCTCGCCGGACTTGCGATAGGAGACTTCGCCACGAGCGTTTCCGTTGTCGTCCCCCTCCACCATCCAGCGGAATCCGAGGCAATGAAAGGTAGGTGGATCGGCATGGATCTCGCCGGCCTTCACCTCATTCCGGATTTTGAAATCCGAGATCGCCACGACCGGTGTCTTGAGCGCCAGCCCGAGCGCCATTACCCCCATCGAACCTGCAACACAACGACCCAACGACCTGCTTTGCTTCATTACTTCCTCAACTACTCCGTCACTCTTTTCAGAATTCGCACGTGACAGTCGGTTCCGGCCACGTGCATAAGAAAGCATCAAACTCCAAGCTTGGCACGGGCATCCTCTAGCGAGATTCCCGCTCGCCGCTCTTTCGCCTCCCGGAGCCTTTGCTTCATTCCGGGGCTTCTTAGCAGGTGGGCCGTCTCCCGCTCCGACGCGATTTCTCGCCAGAGCTCAATGGGAACAATGACGCCGACCGGCTTCCCATCGGTATCCGAAATATACTGTACATCCTCTACCATCATAGAAACGTCACGTTTAGGGGTTCACTTACGCGCAGTATACAGCAGATTCAGTAGGGCGACAAAGGGACTTCGTCGTCAAAAATCCCAGTCCGGGTGGGGAGCCGGGAGCCTGAGTGTGCGATCCAGGCGGTCTAGGAGTTCCGGGGGACCTGAGAGGGTGTCGGTAACAGAGAGTCCGGTTGCGGGGCGGACGCCCAGCCACATTCGCGTGAAGGCGCCGACAGAGGCAGAAAGGATCGGGAGGCCCGGGGCTTCGCCTTGCGTGGCGGCGGACTCCGGTCCCAGGGTAACTACATAACTGCTGCCGATTCCGCGCCAGGGAGCATCCGGATCGAGAAGGCGGTCGATCGGATCTTCCAGCCGCAGGTTGAATTGGACGGGTTCACATTGCAGGTGCGTGCGCGCGAGGCAGCCCGGGAGATCGAGGATACGGTATTGGAAAAAGGCGAGCGCGTGCATGCCGAGCTGAAACTTGCTTCCGCGGCTCACCGTACGGGCCTTGATGGGCTGGCGGACGAGGTCTTGGAGCTGGATTCCAGGCGGCTCGTCCATGCTTACCGCTTTGACCTGGTCGCCGAGCGACCGAACGAGGGCCATCAGTTCCAGGAACTGCTCCGGCGTCTGCCAGGGGGTCCAATGGATGCGATAAGGGCCGTCTTCTACATTCTCCGCCGTTCCGCAAAGCAGATGGGTCCATTGCCCGGACGCCTCATCCATATATCCCAGCGCGAAGACATTCTCGCTGCCGATCATATCGGCGCGGGTCAGCTGGGGGTTCAGAACGTTCATTCCGCCGTGAGAGCGGAATCGACGGATTCTGCTGTTGTACACTGCTTCCCAGTCGTCGACCGAAAGGCGGCGCGGAGTACGCGGGCGATTAGTTAACGTGATCGCGGCCGGGTCGAATGAGAAGCGCAGCTCGTATGGGCCGTTCCCAAAGCCAAGCTGATTGTAGTACCCCTGCTCGAACATTCCGAGCGCCGCCACGAGCTCGCCGCCGGCGGCATCTTCGGCAAGCGCCTTTGCGAGCAGGCGGCCGGCCAGGCCCTGTTTGCGCACGAGGCGGCTCGTAGTAACTCCCGTGACGCAGCAGACGGAAAGGTCCTCGTCGAGGTAGCGGATCACGCCAGGGTCGGTGATCACCAGGCACTCGGCCGCGCCTTCAACCTCCGCGACATGTCCCCGGCTGTGCTCGAAATAGAGGTGCGCCGCCTCTTCCTTGCCGGAAGTGAGCCAGCCACATTCCTGCCAGATTCTCTGGCAGGCATCCCGGTCCCGGTCATGTTCGTATCGACGTAAGATCATTCGTTTTTCCGCTGGGCGAATTAATTCCATTTAGTATGGCGGAAAGCTCGCTGGATAGGTATTACGTATAAGCCGCTACGATTGAAATAAGAGCGTGGTTGGGAGCAACGGGGGGCCGTTTTGCCTGATTGGATCGTCGAATCGGAACGTGCCGGGACGCGGCTGGATATCTTCCTTGCGGAGGAGATGCGCATCAGCCGGGCCGAGGCACAGCGGATTCTGGAATCTGGCGCGCCAACGGTGAACGAGCAGTGGGCGAAGTCGAACTACCGACTGCGGGAAGGCGACCGGGTAAGGGCAGAAAGGCTCAGCGCCGTACTTACCGACGTGGCAGCCGAGTCGATTCCGCTCGACATCGTGTTCGAAGACGCGGACCTGATGGTGATCAACAAGCCGCGCGGGTTAGTGGTGCACCCTGCGCCGGGGAACCTGACCGGTACGCTCGTGAACGCCGTGCTGGCGCATGCGGATGATCTCTCCGGAATCGGGGGCGAGCTGCGGCCGGGTATCGTGCATCGGCTTGACAAGGATACGTCGGGGCTGATGGTCGTAGCCAAGAACGACGCGGCCCACCAATCGCTGCAGTCGCAGATTCAGGCGAGGACTGCGGAACGGCTATACTCGGCACTGGTTTGGGGGAAGCCGCGGTTCGAACGAGCGGAAGTTGACGCCCCTATTGGCCGGCACCCGGCTGACCGTAAGAAGATGGCCGTACTCACGGATGCCCGCCACCGAGCAAGAGATGCAACGACGGAACTTACCTTGAAGGAGCAACTGGGCCCTTTCTCTTTGCTGGACGCGAAGCTGCAAACCGGACGGACCCATCAAATCCGCGTGCACTGCGCCTATATCGGGCACCCGGTGGTTGGCGACGCTCTGTACCGGGGAACCCGAAAAGTGCCTGCAGAGAACGTGACTTCTTCACAGAAGACCGCTATCGAATCCGCTATTGCCGATTTGAACGGCCAGGCTCTGCACGCTTATTGTCTGTCCTTCGACCACCCGCTAACGGGCCAGTCCCTCTCGTTTGAGGCTCCAATGCCTCCGGTGATGGCGCGCCTGGTCGCCCTCTTGCGCGACGTGTACCTGTCCCTGGAATGATTCCGAGCTGCACTGGCCGAATCTGACGTTACTCCACTTCCCGCAGAAGAATTCACATTGCCTGCTATCCTGGTCGAAAACCTTGTGAAGCGTTATGGGGCCGTACGCGCCGTGGACGGGATTTCGTTTTCGGTGAACGAAGGGGAAGTCTTTGGCATGCTGGGGCCGAACGGGGCGGGGAAGACGACAACCGTCGAGATACTGGAGGGACTCCGGGACGCGGATTCCGGGACGGCGAGGGTGCTTGGCATGGACGTGCGGCGCCAGGGACGGAACGTCAAGGAACAGATCGGAGTCGCGCTCCAAACGGCTACCTTAATGCCGAACCTGACGACCCGGGAGCTGGTTGATCTCTTCGGCAGCTTTTACCGGACCGCCCTGGATTCTGATCAATTGCTGGCGCGGCTCGGGTTGGAAGAGAAGCGGAATTCGAGGGTGAGTACGCTCTCAGGCGGACAGCAGCAGCGGCTGTCCGTGTCCCTCGCGCTGGTGAACGATCCGAAGATCGTGTTTCTGGACGAGCCCACTACCGGGCTGGACCCGCAGGCTCGGCGGCAGTTGTGGGAGGTTATCGGCGAGATGCGTCGGGAGGGGAAGACGGTGCTCCTCACCACGCATTATATGGAAGAGGCAGAAAGGCTGTGCGACCGAGTGGCGATCATGGACCACGGCCGAATTCTTGCGCTGGACTCTCCGCGCGAGCTCATCCGCTCCCATTTCACCGAACGCGCAATCCAGTTCACCGCGCCGGAAGGCTCCACGCCTGAGCAGTTCGCGGACCTCCCGAACGTGCTGCGAACAGCCTCCGAGGAATCCGATATCCTTCTCTATTCCGATTCCGTCACCCGGACGCTCGGAGCCTTGCTCGAACGCGCGGAGTCGCAGGGAGTGGACGTGGGCGATGTACACATCCGCCGCGCCACTTTGGAGGACGTGTTCATCAAGCTCACCGGCCGGAGCATCCGCGAATGAGGGGCTATTGGAAGCTGACCGGCGCCGGTTTGAAGTCGTTCGTGCGCGACCGCTCGGGATTGTTCTGGACTGTCTTCTTCCCGATATTCTTCGTCTTCACGTTCGGCTCCATCTTCGGCAACGTTGGAAACGAAAATGCCAACGTCCGGATTCCGATCGGCGTGGTTGTGCATGGAGCGACGCCGGCAACTGAGTGGATCGCGGGCGCGTTCCGCCAGGCGGGCGTTTTCGACGTCATGGAGGGGTCGCTGGAGGACGAGAAGGCGGCGCTGCAAGCGGGAGTGCGAAGGGCCGTGATGGTCTTTCCGGCGGATTACGGGCAGCGGCTCGCTACGCAGCAGCCGGCGAACGTGAGGGTACTGACGGATCCCTCGAGACCGGAAATGAGTCAGACAGCCGTGGGAATCATCCGGCAGGTGCTGCAGGGAATCGAAGCGAACGTCACCGGCCGCCAGTCATTCCATTCTCTGCAGGAGGAACCTGTCCTTCCCGGCGAGCGAGCGGGCGCGGGACTTCGGATGATAGATTTCGTGCTCCCCGGAATCCTTGGAATGACCATTATGCAACTGGGCCTCTTCACCGCGCTTCCGCTGATCGCCATGCGCGAGAAGGGGATCCTGAAGCGGCTTCGCGCTACGCCGGTCTCGCGCGCGTCGATAGTCGGCAGCCAGGTGACGCAGCGGCTCGTGATCGCTATGATTCAGACGCTGGCGATCGTCGGAATCGGCGTCTATTTCTACAAAGTCACGGTCCAGGGCTCGTGGTGGATGCTGCTGGGGCTCGTGGTCTTCGGGGTTCTGACCTTCATCAGCCTCGGGGCACTGCTCTCCGCCCTGGCTCGCACGCAGGAGAGCGGCACAGCGGTGGTCCAGCTCGTGAACTTCCCGATGATGTTCCTCTCCGGCGTCTTTTTCCCGCCGGACCTGATTCCGTCCGGGCTGCGCGTGGTTACTAACGCACTTCCCCTCACATACCTCGCCGACGCCCTCCGCCACACCATCCTCGGCTCCCCCTCCCTCTACGGAATCCCCAAAGACCTCACCGTCCTCGGAATCTGGCTCGCCGCCTGCCTCCTCCTCGCCTCCCGCACCTTCAAATGGGAATGAGCAGTTATGCGAATTCCAGGAATCCGAAGCGTTCGGGGACGTGGAAGTTTGGCGGATTCTCCAGCGTGGGGGACCAGGCGGTGAATTCGGGCGGGTCTGCGCGGTCGATGCGGTAGAAGTTGGCGCGCCACACGTCTCCGGGCTTCGGCGGATTTACTTCCGGGAATGCCGCGAACGGAATCGCTATTTCGACTGACCACCAGGAGCGGGGGTCGGGAGTCGGGGGTCGGGAGTCGGGCGGTGACGAACGCAGAGTACCTTCGATGTGGACGGCGGACTGGAGGCCGGGGCAGTTCCAGGTGGTGTCTACTTGCATGGTGCGGCGGTGGAGGTCGGGGCTGAAGACTTTTGCGTCGAAGATCACGTTGTGAGGGCTGACTTCGAATTCGTAGTAGCGCCGCAGGTCGCCTGTGGGGCATAGGAAAGCCTCCACCACTTCCTCCTCGAATAGTGGGGCGTCGCGTTCTGTGTAAGTTCCCCAGATGTCGCGGTCCACGCAGTGAAAAAGCAGGTAGAGGTGCGATTCCGTCCAGGCCGCCGAGAACACCGTCAACTGCCAGGGGCCGGGCGTCACTTCACCTAAGGTCAGGAATCGCCGCAAGTCCGGCGGCCGTAGTCGATTGATTCGAGGGACGGTAACGGGCTCGAGCTCGGCAGCTTCCCGTACATTCCAGGGTGACTTAGCCGCCCCGCCGTCTAAACGAACGGGCGCGGTCGCATATCTGCAGCGATAAGTCGGTCTATCCGGCTGATTCATTATTTGCGCGACGGAGTCGATGAAACTTTGTGGCTTGAAAGTTGCATAACGGCTACTGACATGAAACTTTACCTGCACATTCACAGCCGCACGGTTCAGCGAAATACCTGGTCGCCGAGGTCACTGAGTTCCTTCGCCGGAGCGAAGCACCCTAGTAAATCAAAACTCCCAATGACCATGTGTAACATAGTTACCTGTATTTATGTCCCAAGGTTTACTCGCTATCTGCGTACTCAGAGGAATCCCGCGCGCCCAGCGCCTACCCCCGGAATACCCCAATCATCCTAATCCGATAATAGGCCGAATCATGGTTCAGACAACCCGCCGGATTCTTCCAGAATGACGTCAAAGACCTCGTCAAAAACCCTACAGTTCCCCCAACACCGCCCCTCTACCGCCGTCTGGGAGAGGGGCCGTCGCGTAGGGACTCCTGCCTTGAAGACACCGGGGGTGAGGGTGCCCAGACTATCTCGGAAACTCCACGCTTTCCTTGTTGGTGACCTGGTTCCAACCGGCAAGCCCGGTCTCTTTGCCGGTCACACCCTTAAACTCTTGCTGCAAAGTGCCGTAAACCATCCGGATTCTCTCCACCGGCAGCGGTCCCCCGTTTGAGCCCTCCTGCGTGATGTTCGTGATAAACGCCGTCCCCAGCCGGATTCGCTGGTACTCCACGCCGTTCAATACCACCGTCAGCGTCGCCTCTTTGAAGTGCGCTCCAATCGCCATATTCTTGAACAGCGCCGGCGAGGCCCGGTCCACCGTGTGCACCAGTTCGATCGGGTCGAACTGCGCCTTCCCCGCCCCCGCCCCGCCCGTGGCCGACCCGATCGTCGTCGAATTCTTCACCCCCAGCGTATAGGAATGGATCGCGATCTCCCCCGCGTGCAGCTTATCCACCACCTCCCCCTGCACCGCGATCGCCGGTGGTACCGAAACCAGCTTCAAAAATACCTGCGTGCCCCCTGTTGCCGGCTGCTGCCGCACATTCGAGTTAACCTGACTCCCTCCAAACTCCGCCCCACTGCGAGCCCCTAACATGCCCAGCACCGCCGCCAACCCGAACCCTGCAACCCACAAATATCTTCCGCGCATTTCAACCCTCCTTCAAGTCCGGCCGCAAAGAGCATGGCCTACCAGCAATTTCCCGCCCCTGCCTCCGCACTCCTGCCAAACCATCGCCAACACCCTGTCACCCTGTCACCCTGTCACCCCCTCCCCCACCCACCCACACAACTTTCTCTATCCTAACCCGGCAAAACTGTGGAAGAACATGCGGGGCGGAATCCGCCCAGAAACTTTGAATGAAGAGCCGTCCGACCTGTCCGACCCGTCCGACAGTACCCGAACTCACGCAGCACGAATCACGCATCACGGAATCACCGGGAGCTAGAACATGCCCTCATTTCAGTACGTCGCCAGAGACCGAGCCGGGAAGCAAATCTCGGGCAGTCTCGCCGGCACCGACGAGCGCGCCGTAAGGGAGCAGCTCCGCCGCAAGGACCTGTTCGTCACCACCATCCAGGAGCAGAAGCAAAACGCCGGGCAGGCCGGAGGGGGACGCAACAAAAAGGTCACCCTCAACGACATGGTGGTCATGAGCCGGCAGCTCTCCACCCTCGTACGCGCCGGTCTCCCCCTCGTGGAATCGCTCTACACGCTCGCCGGTCAAACCACCAGCATAGCGCTGAAGAACGTTCTAAACGAGATTCGGCAGGACGTCCTGGCCGGCTCCACGTTCAGCGACGCACTTGCAAAGCATCCCAAGGTCTTCTCGGAGCTCTACCAGTCCCTGGCTAAAGCCGGGGAAGTGGCCGGCGCCCTGGACGAAACGCTCACGGTGGCCGCCGAGCAGCTCGACAAAGAGCAGGAGCTCAAAGAGAAGGTCAAGGCGGCGTTCGTATATCCGGCGGCGGTCGTGGTCACGGCGGCGGGCGTGGTCTTCTTCATGCTCATCTTCGTCGTTCCGGTATTCGCCAACGTATACTCGCAGTTCAAAGCCGATCTCCCAGCCCCCACCCAGCTCCTGGTTACCGCCAGTTTCATCGTCCGCGGATACTGGTGGGCAAGCGCCGCTGCCATATTCTTCACCTTCAAGGCCATTAAGAAGTGGCAGACCACCGAAAAGGGCCGCTAC
>JBKJZI010000200.1:0-9219 GCA_046715155.1 Chthonomonadales bacterium
GGGTGAAGGTCCTCGATGTATTCCCAACGCGGAAGGTAGCCACGGCTTTTCATCGCCGACCGGACGGCCTGAACGTGCGCAGGAAGGTCTCCAGAAAGTTCCCGTTTCGGCCGCGCGTAGGATATCCAGGGATTGCCGCCGCCCCGATATAGGAAAACGTCGAACGGCCCGACCTCCAACACATCGCACCGCCATCGTGGAACGGTATTGAGATAGTCGTTAATCCGCTCCAGAAGGACTTTAGGCGGCACCGGATTCCAGCGCCTTCTTCGAGCGATCGATGATCCACGCCCGGTCGGACGGGGTCTTAATGTACGCATGGCCTGCGACCCAGGATACGGCGAATCGGGAGTCCGTCGGGAGATTCTCCAGTCCCGCCACCAGAGGCGTTTCGGATTCAGCCTCGAAAAACATAACTGCGTTTGCCGGCTCGGGAATGCGGTCGATGATCTTTCCTGAGAGGGCGCGGTTGAAAACGATGTGGCGCTCTCCGGATGAGAGCTTGATCGAGTCGTGCAGATACGGCTTCAACGCTCCCGGCCAGGTCGCGGCGGTGGGGAGCATCCCTTTGTGGTCCTGCGCGTACATGTTTGCCGCGATGGCAAGCATCTTGACCGATGTCAGCGCCTCTCCCCACTTGATCTCCTCCTGACGCTCTAGCTTCTTTCCGGCAAAAAACCAGGCTGCGGCGAGCGCGGCGGGCAGCATCAACGCGACGCCTTTCGCTACTCGCTTTCGATTTGGATGATTGATCATGATTTCTCGTCGCCCGCCGATTCCGCGCTGGGTTGGGCGTACTTCGACGGCGCAACATCCAGGCTGAAGAACTCCAGGAGGTCATCCAGCTTGTCCGCTTCGGCGGTACACTGCTGCGAGGCTCCGGTTTGCCGCTGCTGCGCGGATTCGATGGACTTACGGCGCTCCGCGATCTTCTGTTCCAGCGTGACGATCTCGACCTGAGCGGCTGAAATGTACTCGGCAGTGTGCCGGGTCACCGCGTCTACGAAGGAATCGAGCGCAGCAAGCTTGCGCGATGCATCTGCCACGATGGTCTCCGGCGTCGCCCCCAGGGTCTTTCCCATCGAGTTGAGGGTAACCTTCACGGTCTGCCGTTTGGTCTCCATAGGCAGCTCCGCCGGGAGTGAGTCCAGCAGCTCCAGCATTTGCTCCGCCGTAAACGCCGGCACGCCGATTCCGGCCTTTTTGTAGACCGCCGGGTAATCCACATTTCCCTCCGGCGTGATCAGCGGCTGAGTAGCTTCCGAAGGCACGTTGATCTCGTCCAGCTTCGGCCCTTTCGTGTCCTGAACGATCTGCTCCACCGTCTTAGATGGGGCTGGTTTATCGCCGCCCAGCTTGTCCAACTGCTTATTCACCTCCGACAGCCGCCTATCCAGCTCTGCCGGATCCGCCGGTAGCTCAACCTCTTCCGCCGGAAGCTCAACCAGCAGCCCCGCAGCCTTCCTAAGCGTCGCCTTGAGACTCATCCTTCATATCCCCTCTGCAGCGGATTCCATCTGGAAGTCGATTCGCACTTGACGTCATTCTGGAAGAATCTGGCGCTCTTTGTCGACCAAGCGTCCGCCGGATTCTTCCAGAGTGACGTCAAGAACGCACCCATTACACGGTCATCCTGGACATCATCTGCTCGTACGGCGCAAGTTCTTCGAGTACTTTCGTCATGGAATCGGTCTGGAAAACGACATCGTCAACATCGGCGAGCACCTGCTCCGGTGATTGAGTCTTGATCTGGTCGTTGATCAAGCCGAACGTGTCCTCCAGCAGCGCGAGTTGGTGCTCGAGATTCGTCAGGATCTTAGCGATCTTACCTACAAAGTCATGGCGGCGCTGGAGTACGTCCAGGCGCTTCTCCATGATCGCCTTCGTGTTGGAGTCTTTCTCGGATTCAGCGTATCCCCGCACCAACTCGATCTCGCTCAAGTAATGCCGCTGGACTTCCTGGATGGCGTGGCGCACCCATGGGTCGGCGCTGTGGACTTCCTCAATGGCCGGGTCTCGGGTTTCGGGTCTCGGGTCTCGGGCCTTTAGCTTCTGGGATTTCGGCTGGCCGGATTCCTCGCGAACTTGTTCCAAGACACTGTTGAGGTGATTCCGGTATTCGGACTCCTTCTGCGCGAACATCAGGAATTTCTCCAGAAGGTAGTCGAGCTTGCGCCGGACCTCCAGGAACCACTCCTCGCTGCCCATGTGGGCGGAATCCATCTGCCCGCGCGTTTCCTGCAGCCGCCAGAATCGCTCCTGCATGGACTCACGGAGATTCGGCAGCACGGATTCTTTGAGCTTCTGCCGCCTGGCTTCAACCTCCGCGTCGTGCCGCCGCGCAAGCCGGTTCTCATACCACTTAGAATCCGGAACGAAGAGCAGATACACCGCTTCCGCGACCACACCCACCAGCAGTGGAATGGGAGTGAGTAGGGCGAACGTTAGCGCCCCAGCCGTAGCCAGCCCGATTAGATTGAAGTTCTCTCTGAAAGCCTCGGCGTACTGATTCAGCCTGCGCATCGCGGATTGAGGATTCGACGCGTCGCATTAGGTTCCCTGTGAGTGAGTGAGTAAGTGAGTGAGTAGCCGTGCACCAACTCACTCACTTACTCACCCACTCACTCACCAACTAGAGCCGCGGGAACTCTTCCCGAATCTCCTTGAGCAGGGCCAACGCTTCCGGAGTCGTTGCGACGTTGTCTCGCCAGGCGAGGCCGCGGGCGGCGAGGTCATATGTTTTCTGGATTCTAGCGCCGGGGATTATATTGTCCTGGGCGTCGCGATCCCTGCCGAGAAGGAGGATCGTGTCACACACTTCGATTGCAGCGACGATGTCATGGGTAACCACGATCATGGTGTTCAGGTCGTGGGAGGATGCCACCTCGCAGATGAAGCGGCTGACGGCGTCGATGGCGATCACGTCGAGGCCGGAGAAGGGCTCGTCCATGAGCAGGTAGTGCTCGCTGCACATGAACTGCTGGGCGATAGCCGTCCGCTGCCTCTGGCCTCCGGAGAGAATGGCCGGGAATTTGCTTCCGTGCTGGTCAAGTCCGAACTGTTTGAGCAGCGTATCGGCCTTCTGGCGAGCATGAGTATTGGACAGGCCGGCCTGCTTCCCAGCGACTACCAGATTCCCCAGCACCCGGCGGTGCGCGAACAGCGGATAGTGCTGGGCCACGACGCCGACCATTCCGCGCTCGACCGGCTTCTGCTCGGGCCCTATCAACACTTTCCCAGTATCGGGAGCATCCAGGCCGGCCAGGATTCGGAACAGCCGCGTCTTGCCGATTCCGGATGGCCCAAGCAGCCCAACCACCTGCCCCTGGGTATGGCCGGGCCGGTGGATGTTCTTAACTTCCATATCGACGTCACGGAGAATAAGGTTGCCCCCCAGTGTGAGGGAAACGTCGCTCACCTTGAGGATGCACTCGCCGACTTCGTATGCGGCCGTCATCCTCGGCGCTCCAACGAAATGTCAGCATACGGGCAAGTTAAACGACGCAGCACGCCGATGATGTAGTCCTGGAAGAGGCCGACCGTCAGAATAACGATCTGGATGGCGAATACTTCGGGCAAGAGGTTGATGTACTTGCTGCGGTTGACCATCATCGCGCCGACGCCGCCTTCCGAGCGGAACACGCCTTCCACGGTTGTCAGCATCATCCAGCCAATGGCCGCGTTCTGCCGCATCACTTCGAACGCTTTGTCGACAGTCCCGAGTATCACTACTTCCCACACGACGCGCCACTCGCTCATTCGCAGCGTTCGCGCATGATCGAAGTCCGCCTTCGGAATCGCCGCGACAACGGCGATCATGGAGGTGATGAAGAAGACGGTCATCCCAAACACGAGCATGACGAGCTTTAATCGGGGAGCGCCGAACATCAGCGTGAAAACGAGCGTGAATCCGACCATTCCGAGAAACCGGCCCTTGGAAATGGCGGCGGCAAGCGGGCGGAAAAAGGGGAGGACGGTGAGGTAAGCGAGACCCAGCGAAATGGCGGCGGTGAGAAGCAGCGCCTTCACGTTGAGCTGATAGCTTGCAAACAGCTCCGGGCCGAGTCCCTGCCGCAGCCAGAGATTCCGAAGCGCCGCCAGCACCTCCATCGGCGTAGGCAGCACCTGGAACGGGGAGTTGATCCAGACGAGGAGAAACAGCGCGACTTGGACCGCTACGATGATTCGGAAAGTAGTGCCCGACACAGCCCGGTTGGGCAGAAAGGCCGCGAGAATCCCCGGAATCCGTTTCCGCTGCAGGTCTTGCCGGCGACTCAGGTCGCCTTTCGGCGACTGGTCCTTTCCTCCGGCAACAACGACATCCGCCGCCGGGACAGGAGGAACACCTGCCACCGAGGATGGGGATGGGGCCGGCGTGAAATGCTCTTCGGCCATTACTGGTCCTCAATACACGCTTTGAGAGGGCGAAGCTCCCTGTTTTGCCGCGATCGTCTCGTTCAAGGCGGCTCGGCAGGAGCCTCGCCCTCCCGCATCTATACGCTCGGCGGATTCTACCCTACCGGCTTAAGGATGATCTCCACGCGGCGGTTGCGGGCGCGACCGGATTCGGAAGAATTCGGGGCGACCGGATTCATTTGGCCGTGAGCATGGACACTGACGCGGCCTGTGGGGAAGTTGACCGGGAAGGCTTTCTCCAACCAGCTCTTGACCGCGAAGGCGCGCGATTCCGAAAGCGTCATGTTGGCGGTAGGA
The DNA here is from genome assembly GCA_046715155.1 of Chthonomonadales bacterium. GTDB lineage: Bacteria > Armatimonadota > Chthonomonadetes > Chthonomonadales > CAJBBX01 > JBKJZI01. The sequence goes on from JBKJZI010000200.1 coordinate 4,714, forward strand.
TTGCCGACGGAATCCGTATGCCCGTGGATCTCGACCGCGGCGCCGCCGGCAACGAGAACGTCGCGTCGGAGCTGCTCGAGCTGTTTACGCGCTGCCGGGCTGAACGTGGCCTGTCCGGTGTGGAACGGAATCCGCCAGGCGCGCCGGCTTAGAATGGCAGTGGTCCTCGTTCGCGGTTGTGAGAAGGTTGTACGGGTCTCGCGGACCGCTCTGGCCGTCTGGACTTGCGCGCCACTGCCCATGCGCTGGGCGACGGCCCGGATGTACCGCGTGTCCAGGACCTGGCTTGCCGGCGGATAATTCGGGACCAGCTCCGGATACTGATCTACGACGACATCGCCAAACGTCGTGTACGTGGCAGCAAACAGATTTGCCGAACCGGGCACAAGGCCGAACAGCAGAAGGTTATCCGCGACCGTATTGACTGACGAGCCGCCAAGCTCTACCTGCAATCCCTTCGGGTCGGTTTCGTTCTGGATGCGGTAGTACTTCATCCAGTAATCGGCGTCCTGTTCCTTGTACACTACCGCGCTGATCTGGGCAGCCTTTTGCAGCGCATCCGGGTTGGATTTGACGGCCTGCCCGCCCTCCATGATGGCCTGCAGCATCCCCTCCACCAGCCGCGGATTCTGCCGCATCCATTTGTCGATTCCGATGATCGTGTTCGGCATCTGGGAGCTGTATTCTTTGGTGGAGACGATAGAGACCAGGCCGCCCTTCTTGGTCGCGACGTTTACGTCTCCCGGAGTCCAGGTCACTACGCCGTTAACCGAGATCTTCTTTGTGTCGCCGGTCTTGCGGCCGTTGCGGACTACCGGACGCGATTCCGACCAGCCGGTGATGTACTTCTCGCCCGCGTCGATGTAGTCGTTTGCGGCTACCCAGTTCAGGGCGTTGGGATCGTAAGTCTTCTCGTCCGGGTTGTTGGGGATCTCGTTGTCCGCCAGCCACTTCATGGCGATGTTCCAGTCGCCGTCTCGGAGCACGCCGGCTACCAGGCCGCCGCGCGCGGCCTGCGGATTCGCCTTCCACTCCGGCGGGCCCATGAACTTGTCTTCGCCGCGCGAGAATCCGCACGAGCCCACTACCTTGGCCTGATACTCCGGTCCCAGCCGGCGAAGCGTTGAGTTGAGCGACTGCAGGAACGCGGCCGCGCCGTCGCCCATGATGGCCACGTAATGTGCGCCGTTCTTGGGGTGCCGGTTCCCGTTCTTTAGCTCTGTGGCGAAGGCGACCAGTCCCTCCTGCATCTTGCTGACGTCGTCCTGCCGAATCATCTTCAGGTTGATGCCGTGCTTGCACATGAGGCTGCCGCGGGTCGCCTGCGGCCCGCCGTTGGCGAACATCGCGCCCATCTGCGCGTTCCAGGCCCATAGGAGCCAACGCACTTCCGGCTTGTCCGTGCATCCGGGGTCGGCCCCGGGAAGCTGGACAGGCTGCACGTCGACGACATCGGTGTCCGTCGAGCCGGGAAGGTCCTTCACCTTCGGGACTTCAGAAGATTTCGTCGGCGCCTCCGGCGCGAGTACCCCGCCATAGCGCTGCCAGAGGTTATAGCCGCCATAGGCGACTCCCGCCGCCAGTATCAGCAGAACCAGTTTTCCAGCCGGTCTGATCTTCATTTGATGGGCTCCTTGAGGCCGCTGCTTCAACCGTCCGCGGTGGTCAGGCGGAATCCGTGGCGGGAGCGTCGGCCAATCCGCTACACGTGAACGCCGCCCCCCTGCCGCGAAGTCAGATTCCGGCATGTGAGGGCGGGATACGAGACTCTTATGCAATTCCTCAGTAATGGGATTACGAATCGCGCTCGGTTACGGTGTCATAAAGCTTACACACCGCCCGCCCGTTTGTCAAGCTGACGCCTCAAGCGAAGGCCCGCGGGGAGTTCAGGCGGAATCTGTGGGAGTGTTCACGATGCTTCCGGCGCGCTTGGAGACTTCGGTAACACCGACGATCAGCAGCGCGGAAATGACCACCTTGGTTGCGTAAAGCACCATGGCTTCCTCTACGGTTCGGGAGTCGCCCTTCCGTTCCAGAGCGAGTTGTCTTTATAGATGGTAGGCAGCCCCAGCCACTTGGCATGGCCGTCGCAAAAGGCCAGGTTCGCGCCCTTGTGGTGCCGGTCGGAGACCATGGCGGGGTCGTTGGGATCGTGGTAGCCGAAGACGTTGGGGTCCGGCTTGGGCAGGGGCGGGTCGATGGCGTAACCGGCGCGTCCCTCCGTCGGCGTACCGATCATGCTGCGGGAGCCGGCGGAATCCGCGAAGGCGATGGTCTGCGCCGGTGTCTCGATGGCGGAATCAGGAACCAGGCCGCGCCCGAACGGAATCAGCCGAGAATTGCCGAGATACTGATAGTTGTAGCCGTAAACCTGCTGCTCGATGTTCATTGGAGGCCGCGTGCGGGCGCTGCGGCAGTGGTAGATTCCGGCCGTTTTCATGTAGGGGAAGATCATCTGCATCCAGCGGTAGCCCGGATTCCCGAGCCGGTTGAACGAGAAGAACATATAGGCTTCCCAATCCTGCACGTACATGGAGGTTGCCAGGGCGAACTGGCGCGTGTTCGACATGCAGGCGGTTTGCCGCGCCTTTTCGCGCGCCTGGGCAAAGACGGGAAAAAGGATCGCCGCGAGGATCGATATGATGGCGATCACCACGAGAAGCTCGATCAAGGTAAACGCGGCTCCCCGAGTCGCCTTAAGTCTCAAAGTCCTGTTCTCCCTTCTTACCGATCGCCCGGGCCGCCGCAGCAATTGGCGCTCCGAAGACTGAATCCGCAGACGCCATGCGGAACACCCTCTTCTATGGAGACAACCTGAATGTCCTGCGGGAACAGATTCCAGATGAATTGGTGGATTTGATCTACCTGACCCGCCGTTAAAATCGGCGTGGATCTCCTACTTCTCTTCAAGCGGCAGGGGAAATCCAGCCAGCGCAGATCACGGCGTTCGAGGATATGGCTTGGGGAATCCGCCCGCCAACCGCGAACCCACGGAATCAGCGCGCTCCAGGCGGGGCAAGATGGGCTCGGGTTGTAGGTCGGCGACTTGGGATCTGACGGAAAGGCTACCGCAGATTCATGGCCTGGCGGACGACGCTCAGTGTCTCGCTTGCGGCGGCGCGCGCTTTTTCGGCGCCCTGCTGGAGGTAACGCTCTAGCTGCCCACGGTCGTCCAGAAGCTCCTTTCGCCGGTCGCGCATCGGCGCTAATGCTGCGTTGAGGATTTCAATCAGTTCGCGCTTATTTTCGACGCAGCCGCGGATTCCGGCGCGGTCTTCTTCCCAGGAAGGCTGGAAGCCGGACGGATCGTAGAGACGGCGGAGCTGGCAGACGACGCAGTTTTCGGGGATTCCGGGGTCGGTCTTCTTGATCTTGGTGGGTGTCGTGAACGCTTCCATCACCTTCTTGGCAATCGTATCGGCGTCGTCGGACATGAAAATGGCGTTGCCATAGCTCTTGCTCATCTTGCGGCCGTCCAGGCCCGGAATCACCGCCGTATCCTCGCTGATGATCGCCTGCGGCTCGGGAAACACGTCGCCATAGAGTCGATTGAACCGGCGGGCGATCTCGCGCGAGATTTCCAGGTGGGCGGCCTGGTCCTTGCCGACCGGCACGGCATGCGCGCGGTAGGCCAGGATGTCTGCCGCCTGCAGCACCGGGTAGCCGAGTAGACCATAGGAGACGGATTCGTCACCCTCTCCGCGCTCCCGCATCAGGTCTCGCTTCTCCTTATAGCTCGGCACCCGCTCCAGCCAGCCGACGGGCGTGATCATGGAGAGCAGCAGATGCAGCTCCGCGTGCTCCTTAACGTGCGACTGAAGAAATATCGCGCACTTCTCCGGGTCCAGCCCGGCCGCAATGTAATCCGCCGCAACCTCCCTGCTTGCTTCCGCCAGTCCCTCCGTGTCGTCGAAGCGTGTGGTAAGCGAGTGCCAGTCCACGACACAGCAAAACATCTCATACTGGTCCTGCAGCCGCACCCACTCCCGCAGCGCTCCCTCCAAGTTTCCAAGGTGAAGTGCGCCCGTTCCGGTAGGCTGCATTCCGCTGAGGAGACGCTTGCGGGTCGGGTCGTTGGGTTGATGGGTCGTTGGGTTCAGGGCTATGGTCCTACTAGCCCAACAATCGCAGGCCGGTGATGAGTGCTGCTAGCTCTGCCTGAGCGGGACCGATTATCATTCCCAGGACGCGCGGAGCGAAGAATACCAGGCCAATGAGGAGCATGAATCCGAACTGACCCATGAATCGGTCGTAACGGACGGACTGATCGAACGGAAGAAGGTTCGAGAGAATCTTGGACCCATCGAGTGGCGGAATCGGGATCAGGTTGAACAACATCAAGCCAAGGTTTACCTGGAGGAAGATTAGCAAAAAGTGTCCGAGGAGTGTTATTCCTTCGGCAGCGTCAAGTAGCATCCCGATACCGCCAATGCGGATTATCAACCCGGCGATGATTGCCTGGATCAGGTTGGAGAAAGGGCCGGCGGCGGCGACGATGATCATATC
>JBKJZI010000201.1:0-20017 GCA_046715155.1 Chthonomonadales bacterium
CACCGGAAGTGGCAGATCAAGCCATTACGAAAGCCGCGTTAGCGCAATTCCCAACCGGCGTCTGATTACCTGCATTACGAACCCATGTCCTATTATCGCTATGAAGCCGTTGACCGGGCCGGCAAGATCGTGATGGGCACGATGGACGCTCCCACGGAAGCCCATGTCAACGCGCGGCTATCACAAATGGGCTACCGACCTCAGGCCGTCACGGCCGCTCCCTCTAAAGGTGCAGTCGGCAGTCGGCAGTCGGCAGTCGGCAGTCAATCCCAAGCCTCCGTCCCTCAACGCTCAACGCCCAACGCTCAACACTCGCGCATGGGCGGTGTAAGCGCGCGCCAGTTGGCGGTCTACTTCCGGCAGTATGCGGCGCTCGTTCGATCCGGAATCAGTCTGTACCAGGCGATGGAGACTCTGGGGCCGCGGGCGGGGCATCCGGCTCTCGTCGAGAGTTCCGCGGAGATGGCGACGGCCGCCCGGACCGGGGAACGTGTTTCGGAAGTTATGGAGCGCTATCCGCGGGTTTACGCCCAACACGTCGTGGCGAGCGTGCGGGCCGGGGAGACGGGCGGATTTCTCGATATCGTTCTGGATGAGATCGCGCTCGACTATGAGCAGGACGTCGCCTTTTACAAGGGCTTCGCCGTTCCACGCGCCGTGATTCTGCAGGGGTTTATCGCCATTGCCATCGGTCAGCCGGTCTTTCCTACCCTCTTTCCGCCGCCCTCTCGCTGGGGAGAGTATTTTGCACTGGTGTTTCTCCGCAACATTCCGGTTCTGCTGGCGGTACTCGGCCTGGCATGGTGGTGGTACCGGCGGCTGCAGGAGCCGGAGAACGTGGAGAAACGCGACCGGCTGGCGCTGAGAACGCCCGTATTCGGAGACCTGGCGCGACAGAAGGCGTTGGCGAGCTTTGTAAGGACGCTGCGAAAGCTCTTTGCGGCGGGAGTGGGGCCGATCACGGCGTGGGAGGGCGCGATGAACGTGGCGCCGAACTCCGTCATCCGCGCCAAGCTCGTGGAAGCGTATGACCTGATGCAGAACGGGGTGGCCGTGCATGATGCGTTTTCGGCGACGGGGCTGTTTGCCAACGAAACCGAACAGCTTCTCGCGACGGGAGTCGTCAGCGGCCAGATGGTGCAGATGATGGACCGGGTTGCGGAATACTATCAGGAGAGCGTCGAACGCTCGTACAGCACGGCCCGATACTGGATGTTCCGAATCGCCGGTGTAACGACTATTGCGCTGGCGGGAGCGTTGATGATCATCCTGGTTATTAACTATTTCTCCTCGGTCTTCAGCTTCGCGGATAACTTCATGGGAGGCGATTGAAGAATGCCCGATTACGCGTACACGGCCCGAGATCGGGCGGGAAGCCCGGTGGAAGGGACGATTTTCGCCGATAATTCCGCGCTCGCGGCCGGGAAGCTGAAGGAGATGGGGCTGGCTCTGGAGCGCGTGAGGCCGATCGAGCTGCGACGCGAGTCCCAGAACCTCGGCAAGATCTTCATGGAGACGTTCGTGTTTCCGGTTTCCTCGGGCGTGCCGTTGAAGGAGTTGATCGTCTTCTACCGGCAGTTCGCCACGATGATCAATGCCGGGATTCCGCTCTATCAGTCCTTGGTCACCCTCGAAAACCAGGTCCGGAATCAGAAGCTCAAAGGGATCTTACGCGAATGCCAACGGCAGGTTGAGCGCGGCGGCAAGCTGAGCGAGATCTTCGCGGCGCATCCGTGGGTTTTCAGCGAGCTGCAGGTCGAGATGATCCGCGCGGCCGAACAGGGCGGAATGCTGGACCAGATGCTCCTTCGAATCGCGGATTACCTTGAAAAGGAGATGGAGCTGCGACGGCTTGTCAGCAGAGTTACGCTCTATCCGAAGATCGTCGTCCTTACGGCCTTATTGATCTTAGGTAAAGGATTCTTCGCGGACCTCAAACCTGCCATAGCCAAGCTCATCGTCGGAGCGGTATTCGCAATGAGCGACTACGGCGTATGGGATTACTTGAATGACACGGTATTCTTCGTCGCGATTATCGGTCTCATTATCTTCGGAATCGTGGCATTCTGCCGGATCGTGTTGTTTCAGTCGGAATCCACGCGAATTAGCTACGAAAAGCTCAAGATGAGTCTTCCCGCAATCGGTCCGGCCGTTCGAGGATTCGCACTGGCCAAGTTCGGTCGCGCTTTCGGGGCGATGTATGCGGCGGGGCTTCCATTGAACTCCGCAATCCGTGTCGCGGGCCGCGCGAGTGGAAATGCGACGTTTACGCGAGCGACGGCGCAGGTAATTACCTCCGTGGAGCAGGGCAAGCCGATCTCACTCGCATTCCGCGAGACGGGCGTGTTCCCTCCGATCGTGATCGACATGCTGCATACAGGCGAGCAGACGGGTAACATGGACGCCATGATGCAGAAGGCGGCCGAGTACCTGGAGAACGAGGCGTCATCCAAGGCCCACATGAACGCGCACATTTTTGCGACGGTGGTCTACCTCATCGTCGCTATCATGGTCGCCTTCGCCGTAATTTCGTTCTACGCGGGCGGCGGCTCATCGTCCGCTTCCGGAATGCTCAACAGCCCGGCTGAATAGGGGGCGATTGGCCACACCGAGCCATTACGAGATACTGGGCATAGCTCCGGCCGCTTCGCAGGAAGAGATCAAGAAGCGGTATCGCGACCTCGCGCGCCAGTTTCATCCAGACGTTGCACCGACCAATGAGACGGACGATCGATTCCGCTCGATCAACGAGGCGTACCGCGTACTCTCGGACGTCGAGCAGCGGACCTTCTATGACGCGGAGCTGACGCTCGCGGCCGCGCGGAGAGCGGCAGAGGCTGCGCGGCAAAGGCCAAAGTCTCCGGCGGAACCGGCGGGTCGGAGACCTTCAACAACGCGCGAACAGCGGCCAAGCTCCTGGCAGTCTTCCGGCAAGGGATCCAAACGCCCGGCTCCGAATGCCGCGCCGGAAGAACGCAAATCGCCGGTCGAGGTTTACCTTGCCCAGGCACGAGCGGCTATTCGGACGCTGCGCTACCGAGAGGCTGAATCCCTATGCCGCCAGGCCCTCCGACTGGACCGCCGGAATCAGAGCGCGTACGAGATTTTGGGCGACATTCACCGAGCGCGAGGCAACCAGGACGAAGCGATTGCGATGTACAGCTATGCGCTGCAGCTCGACCGCAATAACGCTGCGCTGCGTGAAAAGTTCGACAAGCTCGTCGGGCAACCCACAGGGCCCACGATGTCTGGACGCGCAGCCTCGTCCTATCGCAGTAGAAGCGCCGGCTCCCGAAGCCAGGGCTCCCCGGTGGAGAAGCGGCTTGCCGCTACGCTGGCGGTCATCAATGGGATCGGCGGCGTCCTTGTGGCGTGCATGCTGGCTCTGGTTGCGATGTCGGAAGTGAAGCTCGCAGAGACACCGATCTACATCGGCTGGGAAGCTCCGTTGTTGATGGCGCTCGCGTCTTCGGGGTGGATGTGCGGATTCGTGCTGGCGGTTAACCGTCGAATCGACCGGTTCTTCGATGAATTGACCGGCATCAAGTACGGTACGCGAACGAATATTGGCCTACCAGTTGGAGCAATCACGGTCATCGTTTCTGTGATCTCGCTCTATGCCGGATTTCTCATTTACGCGGCTCTTGGGACTCTTCAGAAGTTCCACTCGACTTCGGTATTGTGCGCTTTCGGATTCTGCGCGGCTATCGTCGTTTTCTTCACGATGGTGGCCCAGGGCGCCGGAATTTACGTGCTCATATCCGGCGGCAGCGTGGTATTCCTCGGTTTCCTCATGGGCTGGCTGATCGGCGACGTCTTCCGATAGGGCCCACAGTGGGCAGGGCAGGATCCGGGATGAACAAAACGCCGGCTACGCGCGTTGCGGCGCGACGCCGGCGGAAATGGTCTCCTCTGGTCTAGCGGCCAAACGGCGGTAAACGCGGGGGAAACTAACTAAGAAGAAGAATGCGGCGGGCGGCGACGTCTCCAATGGAGAGGCCCGCAACGTATGAATGCAGGGAAGCGGGTTAGCTTAGCTGCGCGGCCGTAACGTTCGCGGCCTGGGGGCCTTTCGCCCCGTCTACGATCTCGAATTGGACGACCTGGCCTTCGGCCAGGGTCTTGAAGCCGTCTTTCTGGATCGCGGTGTAGTGGACGAAAATGTCCTTCCCCTCGGCGGTCTCAATGAAGCCATAACCCTTGGCGTCATTGAACCACTTCACCTTTCCCTCTTGCATTGCGGGTCTATCCTCCTTACGTGGGAAAATGGTCGTCGGGTCGTCGACCGGCCCAGTATAACATTCGGGCCTTTAGATGTCAACAATCGCCAACACCATCTTCGAAAAATGTCTGCTCGTCCGGTTGGCGGGGAGTGGGTTGAGGATAACGAGCGCGATTCCGGGGCGAGTAAACGCTTACTAGGACCATATGCCGCGAATAGCGCGCTGTGCAACGGTTTGCCCGGAGTTTAACGGATGGGAACAGTTACTGGGTCTGGGAGTCCAATCACGGAGGGAAGTTCAGAAGGGCGGTCGCATAGGAACTCGGGTCCTTCGGCCAGCAGTATTTCGCGCGGAGCGGCGCCCCAGGTGACGGCGCAGCGGCGGACTCCGGCGGCTCGGGCGGCGCGCATGTCGTGGACAGTGTCTCCGATGAAAAGCGCATCATCGGCGATTGTAGTTATTCGCTCTAAGGCGAGTAGAACTCCCTCCGGATCGGGCTTTGGATTCCGGACCTGGTCGGCGGAGACGATGGCGTCCACGAATTCCGCGATCCCCAATCTTGGAAGGGTGTTCGAGACCTCCTCGTCGTTCTTAGAGGTCACGAGAGCGGTGAGGAATCCGGCGCGTTTCCCGGCTATGAGCGTATTAACCGCCTCGACGATGACGGTCTCCAGGTGCCGGTTTGACTCGTAGTAACGAATGAATTCATCTTCCATTGCGGTCGCGGTGGTCCCGAAACTCTCCGGCAGGCCGAGGATGGCGACCTGCTCGCGGAGGGGGATTCCGATGATTGCGCGAATCTCGTCCGGCGGGAGCGTGCGGCCGGAGAAGGTGCGATATACGTGGTCCAGGGCGGATACGATCAGGCGGGTGGTGTCTATCAGCGTCCCGTCGATGTCCCAGAGGAGCGCTTTGATCGGAGCGGCTGGGCGGTTGTCAGACGACATCGACTTCCGTTACGCCGCGGTGGACTTCGCCGATAAGCCAGGCTTCCTGTCCCGACGCGTGCAGACGTTCCAGGATAAGGGGAGATTGCTCGCGCTGCACGATCAATACGTATCCGATGCCCATGTTGAAGGTTCGGAACATCTCGGAATCCGGCACATTGCCGAGGTCCTGAATCAGGGTGAAGATCGGCGGGACCGGCCAGGTGCGACGGTCGACCGTGACGCTGCAATTGGCGGGTAGGACGCGCGGGATGTTGTCATAGAATCCGCCGCCGGTGAGATGGGACATGCCTTTGATTCGGAACTCGTCCAGCAGCGGTAGGACGACGTTGGCATAGCAGCGATGCGGAATCAGGAGCTCCTCGCCGAGCGTACGGCCCCCGAGCGGTTCCGGCCGGTCGCTGTGATCGAGCGTCTCGAACAGGACACGGCGGGCGAGTGAGTAGCCGTTGGTGTGAAGGCCGCTGGAGGCGAGTCCGATAACCGCGTCGTCCGGGGTGATTCCGCTGCCGTCTACGATCCTGTCGCGGTCCGCAATGCCGACGATGCAGCCTGCCAGGTCGTACTCCCCTGCCCCGTATAACCCCGGCATCTCCGCCGTCTCGCCGCCGAGGAGCGCGCAGCCGACGGCCCGGCAGCCCGCGGAAAGCCCTTTGACCACGTCCACCACCACATCCTGCGAGAGCTTGCCGGTGGCGAAGTAGTCCAGGAAGAAGAGCGGGCGGGCTCCCTGGACGAGGATGTCGTTTACGCAGTGAGAGACGAGGTCGATTCCGATGGTGTCGTGCTTGCCCACCAGGAAGGCTACCTTCAGCTTGGTCCCTACGCCGTCGATGCTGGAGACGAGGACCGGCTGACGGTAGGCGGCGAGGTCGGGCGCGAAGATTCCGCCGAAGCTGCCGAGGTCGCTGAGCACGCGGGGGGTGAATGTCGAGCGGACGTGCTCTTTCATCCGGAGGACGGCGGAGTTCATCTCATCGATGTCTACTCCGGCGTCCCGATAGGTGATATGCTGGTCGGGCATGTGGCGTTGATGCTTCGATGCGTTCGGCCCATTATACCCAGCGGAGATCGTGGGTCTTGAACCATTATGACGCCGCTACGCACTGAGCCTGGAAACTTACCAGTGAACATTCACCCCATATTGACTTAACACTGCCTCGATGCTCACGATCGGGAGGTGTTCGATTAACGCTTGTGAGACGATCAGACGGTCGAACGGGTCTCTGTGTTCGGCGCCATTGGGGAAGCGGGCGTATGGCAGCGAATGCACGTTCATGGCATGGTCGAACTTGATGGGGAGAAGCCGCACGCGATTCTTTTTGAGTTGATCTCTTATGAAGCCAGCTAGTGGACTGGGAAGGATTAGCTTGCCGGTGTGAACCTTGATCGCGATCTCCCAGACACTTGCGATGCTGAGCAGTCGCTCGCTATCCGGGTCGCCTATCATTACCTCGGCGGTTCTGCTCAATTGGCGATCCGCGAAAATGAACCAGAGAAACGCATGGGTGTCGAGCAGAATCCGCATCAGGCGTATTCTTTAAACTCCTCCAAGGGTGCATTGAAGTCGTCGGACATGTAGTAGGTCATCCCCTTCGCGCTCCCCGGCATGATGCGCGTCTTTTTAGGTTGCTCGTGGTTCTTTTTCACTGGAGGCCGGCCGGGTGACTTTTCAACCGCCACTACCTTCGTGTTTTTCTTAAGCAAAGTTTCTCCTGTTGCAGGCGCGTTCATAGCGATAGTCCGGTCAACGCCTAAAGCATCTAAAATCATGGTTATTGTTTTGAACGACGGATTCCCGTTTTCACTCAGAGCCTTATAGAGACCAGCGCGGACAAGACCAGTCCGCCTGGCAAGCTCGGCCAACCCGCCCTCCTGGGCCTTCACTGCTTCGCGCAGACCCACGTAGAACTCGGCCTGGCCTTTCTTCAAGCGATCTCGGAGATATGTTTCGAGATGGCCCCGGTCGCGAAGGTTCCTTTTTGAAACCGAATTGGACTCCTTCACCATTACCATTCTCCCGCCTAAAGTGTATACCACAGTGGACAATTGCGTCAAGTCGGATCGCGGCGCGCGTCTTCACCTGACAAGGAATGCACGTTACGATTCGCGAAGGAGATTCCGCGATGTTGGCCTGACACAGGCGAATTCCTTGACTGGCGTCTCAGAATGAGGCCAAAGACGGGAGAGGTGTGTGGCGGAGTATTTGCTATTGGTGAATGGGAAGAAGTTGAAGGTTTCGGCGGATGAGGATGTGCCGCTGCTGTGGGTACTGCGGGATAACCTGGGGCTGACGGGGACGAAGTACGGGTGCGGGATTGCACAGTGCGGGGCTTGTACGGTGCACGTCAACGGAGCTGCGATGAAGTCGTGCGTGACGCCGGTGGGGATATGCGCGGGGAAGAAGATCACAACGATCGAGGGGCTTTCGCCCAATCGCTCGCACCCGATTCAAAAGGCGTGGATTGCGGAGGACGTGCCTCAATGCGGGTACTGCCAGCCGGGGATGATCATGGCGGCTTCGGCGCTGCTGGCACAGAAGAAGCAGCCGACGGACGGGGACATCGATTCCGCGCTTTCCCATAACATCTGCCGGTGCGGAACGTATCAGCGGATTCGGCGAGCCGTGAAGCGGGCGGCGCGTGAGGCCGGCAAGTGAGCGAGATAGTGCGGCTTTCGCGGAGGGACCTTTTGGCGCGCGGAATCCGTTCCGGGAGCGGTCTGGCGATAGGACTGATAGGACCAATTGGACAGATACGCCAGTCGCACCAACTCGCGTCTTTTTCGCCGTCTCCGTTTCTGAGGATCGATTCCGCCGGGGTTGTCACCGTGTGGGTCAATAAAGTGGAACTCGGTCAAGGGGTTCAAACGTCGCTGGCGATGGTCGTTGCGGATGAGCTTGGCGCGGATTGGGCGAAAGTCCGCGTCCTTCAGGCGCCGTTCGATCCCAAATTCGGAAACCAGGAGACCCGGGGAAGCCGGAGTGTGCGGACGATGTTCGACCCGCTTCGGGAGCTCGGCGCCAAAGCGCGCGGCATGCTGATCCGGGCGGCGGAAGCGCTATGGAAGGTAGACTCCGCGGAATGCACGACGCGAAACGGATTCGTCGTCCATGCCAAGTCCAACCGCAGCGCTCCATTCGGATCGTTGGTCGCGGCTGCTTCGAAGCTGTCAGTTCCCCGGGAGCCCGCTATTACCCCCCGGCCGGCAGCCAGACTCATCGGCAAGCCTGCGCGGCGCAAGGATACTCCGTCGAAGGTGGACGGGTCGGCGAAGTATCCGATCGATGTTCGACTGCCGGGGATGCTGTATGCCTGCGTCGCGCGGAGTCCGGTGTTCGGGGCGAAGATCGCGAGCGGGGATGATGCGAAGGCGCGAAAGTCCAAGGGCGTCAAGAGCGTCGTGCGTATCTCGTCCGGCGTGGCGGTAGTGGCGGATTCCACGTGGGCGGCGATTCAGGGGCGGAGTGCGCTGGTTGTGAATTGGGAGGCCTCACCCAACGCGGCGGAGTCGAGTGTCAAGCTGCGCTCGCGGATGGATGACGCTTCCCAGAAGGCCGGGGCCGGTCTCGTGACGGATGGCGCCGTCCAGAAGTCACCGCAGGGAGCGAAGACGGTAGAAGCGGTGTTCGACCTTGGTTTCCAGGCGCACGCGCCGATGGAACCGATTAACTGTACAGCGCGAATCGCAAACGGGCGGTGCGAAGTGTGGGCGACTACGCAGGACCCGGCTTGGGCTCACTCGGAGATCAAGCGGGTCACAGGGCTGGCCGATTCCGCGATCAAGATCAACATTATGCTGGGAGGCGGGGCCTTCGGGCGGGCGATTAACCCGGATTTCATCGTCGAGGCGGTGGAGGTCGCGAAAGTAGTCGGGGCGCCAGTGAAGGTGTTCCGCCAGCGCGAGGACGATATTCAGTTCGACCGATTCCGTCCGGCCAGCCTGCACCGAATGGTCGGGGCAGTGGATTCTGTCGGCAAGCAAGTCTTCTGGTCGCACCATATCGTGACGACGCCGATTCAGGAGCGGACGGAGGAGCCGAACGTTAATCGGTTCGAGGCAGCGGGGGCCCTGCTGGGTCCTTACCGGTTCGAGGGTCATAACGTCTTCTACTCGTCCGTCGAGTCCGACGTCCCGCGCGGGTGCTGGAGGTCAGTACCCTATTCTTCCAACGCCTTTGCTATGGAATGCTTTGTCGACGAACTGGCGACTGCGGCCCGAATTGACCCCTTGCAGTTCCGTCTCAACCTACTCGGAGCTCCGCGAGAGATATCGATTCAGCACGGGTCACTTAACACGGGCCGAATGCGGGGAGTCCTGCAGCTTGCGGCCGCAAAGGCTGGGCTTGGTGGCACGCTTCCAGCTCGGCGTGGGAGGGGCATCGCTTGCTTCTATTCATTCGGAACTTGTGTCGCGGGAGTTGCGGAAGTAGCGGTCGATGGCGACGGGAATGTTAAGATTCCGCGGTTCGTGGTGGCGATAGACTGCGGGCGGGTGGTGAATCCGGATTCCGTTGCGGCGCAGGTGGAAGGGAGCGTGGCTTTCGGTCTGAGCGCGGCGCTGCTGTCCAAGATAACGATTGAGAACGGGAAGGTGACGGAGAGCAACTTCCACAACAATCCGGTGCTGAGGATCGATCAAATGCCGGTGGTGGAGACGCACATTATTCCGAGCAGCGATCCGCCCGGAGGGGCCGGAGAGCCCGTGGTACCGGTGGTGGCCCCGGCGCTCTGCAATGCCCTTTTCGCAGCCACAGGTGTCCGAATCCGCGCTCTACCAGTCCGGACACGCTTGCTAAGACAGCGCTGACGATGAACCGTTGGGGGGGCCCTGCGTGGCCGCCCGTTGCACACATCCGGAAGGCGAACACAGCATAAGTCAACGGGTGGCCACACAGGGCCGCCCCTACATGCATTCCAAATACGCTGTCCGATTACCAGCCGCGGACGGCCATTAGCTGGTTTTCTTCGAGGCTTCGGACGTCTATGGAGAGCATGGGTTCGCCGAGGCCCTCGGAGACTTCGGCGATGATATCCGGTTTGTCGTAGTAGGTGCAGGCAATGACGATGGCTTTGGCGCGCTCCTTCGGATCGGAGGATTTGAAGATTCCGGAGCCGACGAAGAGCGCTTCCGCGCCGAGCTGGCGCATGAGAGCGGCGTCTGCCGGGGTGGCGATTCCGCCTGCGGAGAAGTTCGGGACGGGCAGCTTGCCGGTGTTGTGGATTTCAAGTATGAGGTCATAGGGCGCCTGCAGCTCTTTGGCGGCAGTCATCAGCTCGTCCTTCCGCATCGCCTGGAGGCGCCGCATTCCGCCGATGACGCTGCGCATGTGGCGGACGGCCTCCACGACGTTGCCGGTGCCGGCTTCACCCTTAGTCCGGATCATCGCGGCCCCCTCCCCTATCCGCCGCAGGGCTTCGCCGAGGTCCCGGCAGCCGCAGACGAACGGGACTTTGAAGGCGTTCTTGTCGATATGGAACTGCTCGTCCGCCGGAGTGAGCACCTCGCTTTCGTCCACGAAGTCCACTCCGAGGGATTCCAGTATCTGGGCTTCGGCGAAGTGTCCGATACGGGCCTTCGCCATCACGGGAATGGTGACGGCGGCCATGATCGCCTTGATCATGTTCGGGTCGGACATGCGGGCCACGCCGCCATGCGCGCGGATGTCGGCGGGAACGCGCTCAAGAGCCATGACCGCTACGGCTCCGGCCTCTTCGGCGATAACCGCCTGTTCGGCGGTGACCACATCCATGATCACGCCGCCCTTCAACATCTCCGCAAGGCCGACCTTAGTTCGCCAGGTCGACTTCTGCGTATCAATAGCGCTCATCAGGCACCGTCCTTAGTAAACAATTGTAAGCATTCCTTCCGTCCATTATACCTTCAGCGGGAATCGGAGGCTGGGCGCGGTCAATGCTGTTGGCCCTAGGAATTGAGGCTAGCCCGGGCAAATCATCGCGCGCAGCGGAAGCCGACGGGGAGGTAGTAGTGCATGGAGGGGCCGGGGCCGCCGCGCTCGCCGGGTCCTTGGAGTGGGGCGTCGCGGCCCATCTCGCGTTTTGTGTGCGGCGGCATCTCCTGCCAGAGCTTGAGGCCGGAAGGCTGGGCGAGCGTGCGATAGGGATTCCGTTCGGGCGGTTTCATTGTGGCGGACGTGCGGGAGTCTCCACTGAGAATGAGCGACCAACCGCTATTCGGGCGCAGCATCTGGACGGTCTCGTTTAAGTTGGACCAGAGAACCAGGTCTTCCGGTGTCGGCCCGTGGAATAGACGCCGGTACAGTCGGGACAGCGGCTGCAGCGGGCGGTCATCGGTAATTGCTTCAATCTGCGCCGGCAGCCAGGGATCCTGCAGCAGATTCTGTTTCGGAGGAAGCCACTGTACCTCGAAGTAGCGCGGATTCCCCAGCACTGGCGGACCCGGATAAGGAGCAACCAGCTCCGAGGCGTTGAGCAGCGCGTCCTGCATCCCGGAATGGCCCTTGTCGTACTCCCTTAGTCCGACTGTACGCACATAAAAGGGGTCTTTCCAGGTGGCCCAAAGGGTATTGAGCGCGAAGGTGATCGTCTGCCTGGACCATGCGGCCGGCTCAAGGACGAATTGCGTGGCGGCGATCCAGGGTAGGCGGTACGGCCCCTGAACGAAGATGCCCTCCTGCTGAAGGTCGCGGCGCGCCTGGAGCTGCTGAATGTGCAGTCCCTTGATTCGGTCCCAGGCCTGCTTCTTATCGCCCAGGAATCGGCCTATCCAATCCGGTGGGCCGAGCTCACCGCGCGGACCAATGGCGGCGAGGTACCACTCATACGGCGTCGGGAGCCGCTTGCCTTTCCAGCGGGCGTACCCTCGTGCTCCCGCCAGAGCGACGCCCAGCACCGGGTGGCGGGCGATGTCCGACGGGAACGGCGGTGAGGCCGGCCACGGCGCCCAGGTCCAGGGATAGTAGTTACTGCGGAATCCGAGGCTGCGGCGCTCTTCTTCCGGAAGGGTCAGCCAGTAGGCGAGGTACTCCTCATTGGTAACTTCGAATTTGTCGATCTGGAACGGTGGCATGCAGGCCTGGATGGTCGCCTCCATGTCCGGCTGCGCTCCCAATATGGCTAAGTTCAAGGTTACTGGACCGCCCTGAACCGCCACCATCTCGGCCTCATCGGCGCGGACGGAAGACTTAGGCGTAACACAGTTGGTGGCGAGGTGTAGGACTTCGGTCGAAGTGAAGTCCGCCGGGCCGCCCTGCCCCTGCGTGGTGCACATTCCGATCGCGAAGCTAGTCTGGCCGACCACGGAGGCGCCGGCCGGAACGCCGGGCATAGGATCCAGGAAAGGTACGACACCAGGGGCCGCCTTCTCAGAATCCGCCGTAACCTGGCCGGCTGCGAGTGAGCGTCTCTCCACGGGCAGGAACCGGCGCGAGGGGAGGTCGTAGCGGCTAAACACGAGATGAACCTGAGTGCCCGGCTTGAGATCATCCGGCAGCAGCGTACCCGCGCACATGCCGTGGAAGTCTTCCAGTTTGAATGCTGCGTAACCGACCTCGCGAGGGGTGAAGCGCGGATTCCGGCCCGGCAGGCGTTTCTCGTGAGGCGTGCCAGGGTGAACGATCACCGTGATGCGCTGCTCGCCGGCCGGCTCCGTTTGTCCGCCGACAGTCACGGTCCTGGAGAACAGGAACGATGGAGCGAGTATGAAGCCGTCGCAGCGAATAATGAGTCCATTGCCGCGGCGAACCTGTTGGGCGGCGCCGTCTTTGGTGGTGGCGATCACTTCGATGCCGACGACCGCGGATTCCACGGAGCCGGAATGGGCGTTCTGCTGGGTTAGCTGGACAGCTTCCCGAATGACCAGCGTCGTCGCCGAAATGAGGGCTATTGAAGCTAAGCCTAGCAGTCGAACTTGCATAAGGGCGGACTCATTATCCGAGGGAGCCGGGCGAACGGATTCTACCTCTCCGGCATTCATTCGACTTTCACCGTAGGCTTGGGGTTACAGGATTGGAACGGTCAGGCCGCGCAGCCCGTCTTGCGGAATCATGCTGTGGACAATTCCGATAGCGACTGTGGTTCTTCAATTTGGCGGACAGCCGCAGGACCTATTACAGCACAAACTTCACGCGATGGCTACCTGGAAGAGATACAGATTGGGCGCGGTGCAATTCGTCAATCCGGCGCGCGACACGCCTCAATTGCAGCAGGCCGCACAAACGGGACGATTCGGCCGGGTTATCTTCACGCTGCCGCTCCTGCGCACGCTCGACCGCTTATCAGCCCGCTCGACGCCGCAGAATCCGCTCGTGATCATGAGTCTTTACCGCACGAACTCACGGGCGCACCGAAGCGGAATCGCCGTGGACATTGCCGGCTTCAGCGGCACGAAGATCGACGGCCGGGAAACGGGACGCGGACTACGAGCCATTCTCCCCATCGTCGAAGCGCTCGGTCCGGGGGAGTATACGCTCGGGCTGCCCAAGCCGCCGGACAGCGACCCGATTCCGCTCCTGCCGCCGCCGAATCGGATTCCGTACTGGCCCTACTTCCCCGCGCCCGAGCCCAAGCTGGTGTTCTCCAACGGCAAGCTCGTGGTGGCGCCTAAAGTCGAACGCGGCCGTATGGTTGCAAGTCGTGGCAGTAGGCTGCAGCCGGAGATTCTGAAGTGGCAGAATGGGCGGAGCGTCCCGTTGGAAGATCTCGGCAGTCCCGAGCTCCGCATCGCCCTCACCGCCGCCTCCACCCGCGGAGTCCGATTCCGCGCCCTATTCCCAGACGCTCTCGACCACCTGCACCTCGAAGCATGGTGATTCCGCTATTATTCGCCCGAAACTCGGAGTCCGCGTTTGACTAGAATTGCGGTTGTCCGCCCACCTTGCTGCATCACCTCTTCGGCCGCGAACGGATCGAAATAATCGTTTATGTCAATTTCGAGTGGTATGTGTTCAAGGAGGAGCTTTATGATTCGATACTTCCGACTCTTTGCGGCACCGGATAGGACAGTGTCATCAAGGTGATCGCGAATGGTGGTGTCCGCTCCATGGTCGAGCAGCCAACGGCACATCTCCAGATAACCCAGTACGGCCGCCTCCAGGAGTGGAGTGGCACCGAAGTCATTTTGCGTGTTAATGTCTGCGCCGCGCTCGAACAACCACTTGACAGCTTCAATTTCATTTTCCACAACCAGAAAGTGAAGAGCTGTCTCCCCAAGCCCGTTGCGCGCATGTACGATTCCGCGATCCTCGTGCACTAGCCGTTGAGCAACTATGAAATCGTTATATGCAGCGTTGCGAATCTGGTAGAAGCGGCACTTTTCTTTTGCGCTACGTTCGAGCCGTTCAGGTTCTGGAAACATATGGAATCCGGCGCTGTTTAGTTCTTTATCCGCAAAGATACTGGGTTTTTCGGCGGGGATTGCACTGGGGGAACAGTTGGGTGTATATGTCCGTCAGATTGCCGTATTAACCTCTAGGAGCGTCGGCCATGATGCAACAACTTTCGCCCGGCGAGGTGCTCCATTTTACGGAGCGAATCGGCAGGGCCGTCCCTGGAATGTTCATGCTGCTCCACCAGGATTCGCGCGAAGCCCTGCTCTGCCGCGTCAAGGTAGACGCCTCCGCCACCATCCACCTCAGTGACAGCCTGCTCCGGGTCAGCCGCGAAGACCTGAACTACTGCCGAATCGTCGGCGTCCGCTTCGACTTGCCGGAGTAGTTCTGACTAGCCGGGGTCATCGGCGACATCGCCGATCAGCGCCTCCGACCATTCGAGAGCCTCCGCTTCTCGCGCCCCGTCCGTTGCCATTTCACGGTACTCGGCCCGTAGATCATCATCGCCCGTCGGCACGATTCCCGCGCCTTCGACCATAAGGATCACGCAGCGTTCAGGCGCTCGCGTGCGGTGAACCACTCCTTTCGGCACCACGAATCCTTGCCGGGGGCCTAGCTCCACCGTGCGATCTTCCAGGTCGATCAGGAACGTCCCGTCCAGCGTGAAGAAGAATTCGTCCAAATCGTTGGGCTTGTGCCAGTGGTACTCGCCCTGCATCACTCCCCGCCGCACCACGGAATCGTTCACCCGGCAAAGCGTCTGGTTGTACCATCGGTCCCTTAACCGCCTCCACGAGCGCCGGAACATCCACCACCTCGAACGCTCTAAACCGTTCGTTTAGGTACGTCGCGTACGGGTATTCCTGAGTGTCTGCCATGGGCGTACGGCCTTGTGAAGAGTCTCTGCTAAACAGATTCGTAATCTGAATCCTGAGATTCGTCAGGAACCATCGGCCGATAAGCACGCTCGACGATTCCATCCGCTAGGACAATGAGACCAACGCCAAAGAGCAAATAGCCTATCACGTAAACGATGTAACCAAACGGATTCCCCGTTGGATCGGCCCGACCTGTCAGAGAATACATCGGGGAGAAGCCGAGTTTGACATCGAGAAAATAGAACAGGTGCTGGACCGCTGAAAAGATGCCGTAGATTCCGAATAGGCGGACTCCCACTCCAAACCACGCTTGCTGATCCATGTTGGCCACCTCCTTATGTGGCGGATGGTTCCATTCTACCGGAATCAGCGTTCAGGGAGCACGCAATAAAATGGGTGTGCGGGTTTTGCACCCACACACCCATACACCCACACGCGGATTCCGCTACTTTGCGGCTACTTCGGTGGACTGCTGAATGCGGTTGTACTCTGCGTTGGAGACGACGTCGGCTTCGGTGACGGGCTTCTGGGCCAGGATCTGTTCTTTGCTGACCTTGAAGACTTTGCGGATACGCTTTAGCGGAATCTCGCCAGAGTTATCTATCCAGGTGTACTTGCCGTCCAGGATGCCTTCGCCGCTCCAGCCAAACCGGTCCTGGATGAATGGCGACGTGGCGCGCGGATTGAACTCGAAGACCACATAGTAGTGCGGCCGGTGGAATCCGTACATCTTCGGGTCCTTGCTCATGTCGATGCGGCGGCCCCACTTTCCTTTGCGAACCGAGTGGGCGTCTTGCATGATCGTCTGCGACTGATCGATGTTGAACGTGAACTCGGTGAACTGCTTCTCCCGCCAGTTGTCGTCGTGGAGCCGGATCGTTACACGAGCGCCGTCGCCAACGTTGAAGTCGCCCTTCGGCGCCATCACCTTGGGCTCGGGGAAGCTGACCTTCGCGTTGAACGCCGTGTTCCATGGCGGGACGATGGCCGGCTTGCGCGGCGATCCGATCGGCACGCCGTCATCGGCGCTCGTCGCCAGGTAAGCATCCTTCGGGGTCGGCTCACCGGTCGCCCAGTTGACCGACTTTGTCACCTTGTTGTCGATGGTCCAATCGATGCCGTGTTTGTACCGGCTGAAGCGGCGCTTGGCCATCAGCTCTAGGTTGTGGCGCTCGGAATCGCGGACGGCGTTGAGCATGTAGTCGGGCCGTTTAGGGTCCTGGTTTTTGAGCTTTTCCTCAGTTCGAGCGAGCACGGACTTCCATACTTCCAAGGATTCGTCGATACGGGCCTGCCGCTCCAGTGAGTGAGCGAGTTGGTGCAAGACGAAGGCCGGTACGTCATCCGGCTGTTTGCCGGGGTCTACGCGCTTGCGCTGGCTGGCCTGGCGATACCAGTGTTCCGCTCGCGCGAAGTTCTTTATCTTGTCGGTATTCTGCCAGCCGAGCTCGAAGGCGATATCGTAGATTCTCGAGTTGTTGGCGTCGCCCTCCTCCAGCAGCTTCTGTGAGGCAGGGATGTAGCGCCGGTCGGACCGTTCGCTGGAGTCGGTGAAGTTGTAGGCCAGGTGCCAGGCGCCGGTGATATAGACGTCCAGCGAATGGGGGTCCAACCAGGTCACCATTCGGACGATGGGCAGGATGGCGTCATAGTCACCCTCGTGGAAGAACTCGTCCGCGCGGACCCAGAGAGCACCTGCCACCGCTTGCTGCAGTCCTAGCGCCGGTCCCAGGATGAACTCGTTCGAAAGCCCTTGAAGGACGCCGCTCTTCTGGCCCTTATTCAGTTCCCGAACGCTCGGGTCCAGCAGTCGCTGGGTGAAGATGATCCCCAAGATCAGCGGGACCAGGAGCACCTTCAGCATCGTTTTCTTGGATTCAGTCATATTAGTCCTCGCTTTTGGTAGTGTTCGATGTTGCTCTTAATCCTATTCCTAATCCTAATCCAAATGCCTTCGCGTCCCGGACTTGGATTAGGATTAGGATTTAGGATTAGGATTCTTAAACCTCGCGGCGGTCGAACACCAGGATGGCGAGTATCAGTAGGACCGAGGAGTAGATCAGGGCGTAGATGATGTTCTGCATGATGAACACGTTCTGGTTCGTGATCGTGACCTCGGGATGGATCAGTTTGTTTTGGATGTTGAAGTTGCCGAAGTTCGGCAATAGAAAGTGCACGATGTTGGCGACGATCTTGGTGGCCGGGTTCGGGTTCTTCGTCAGCGATTCGGTTACCACACTCATGTTGCCGAGCATGAAGATCCCGAAGGAGAGGAAGAAGTTGACCACCGGCGTGGCGAAGGTGCTGAAGAAGATCGCCATAGCCCCCAGAAGCATCATCTGGAAGAAGGTCATTACGACGCCCTGGGTCATGTCGAAGGAGAAGAACCCTTCTTGCACTCTCAAGACGCCGAGGAAGACGACCCCCATGGCCGCGATCATGACGAACACCGTTGCCAGCCCGCCGAGCCATTTGCCGAGGATGAATTCGTAGCGCTCCACCGGCTTGGAAAGGACGGTGTAGATCGTGCGCCGTTCGATCTCGGTGGGAATTACCTGGATTCCGGCGATGATTGTAATGAGAAGTCCGGCGATCAGGATGACGGCCAGTCCCAGGCTGCGAAGTACTGCGGAGCTTTCACGCGGGCTGAGGAATCCGACGGACGGGCCCAGCGCGATCATCGCGACCGCTACTATCAGGAGGATGAGAAGAACTTTGCGCCGCAGCATATCCTCCAGGGTCTGCTTGGCGATTGCCATTGTTACCATCTAGCTTACACTCCCTACGGTATCAGGCTCGGGCGACGGCTCGCGAATTACCGCGGTATCCCCGCCTTCCTTCATAACAGTCTCG
This sequence comes from Chthonomonadales bacterium, assembly GCA_046715155.1. Classification (GTDB taxonomy): domain Bacteria; phylum Armatimonadota; class Chthonomonadetes; order Chthonomonadales; family CAJBBX01; genus JBKJZI01. The sequence goes on from JBKJZI010000201.1 coordinate 18,212, forward strand.
ACGAAGACCTCTTCCAGGGTCCGCTTGTGCGGCACGACCGAGATGATCTCGCCTTTGGCGCTTCGCACCAGGTCGATCACAGTGGTGACCATATCCGCGTCCGCCGACGGGATCCGGATTCCGGTGTCGCTGCGCTCGACGAGGCCGGCGATGTCCTGGATCTGCTTCACGGCGCCGTTGAGGATTCCGTTGGCCCGAATCTCCACTTTATCGCCGGCGGTTAGCTCGCCGATCTTGCCCTGGGCCAGCAGCTTGCCGCGGTGGATGATGGCTACTCGGGAACAGACCATTTCCACGTCCGCGAGCTGGTGGGAGGAGAGGAAGACCGTCTTGCCCTGGCGGCCGACGTTTACGATGATCTCGCGGAGCTCGGCGTGGGCGATGGGGTCGAGACCCGAAGTCGGCTCATCGAGGAAGAGGAGCTTCGGGTCGTTCAGCAGGGCCTGGGCGATTCCGATGCGCTGGAGCATGCCCTTGGAGTAGCCTCGGAGCGGCCGTTTCCACGCTTTAGGGTCGAGGCGCACGTCTTCGAGACACCTCTGGACGCGCTTGCTTCGCTCGGGCTCGCGGATTCGGAAGAGGCGGGCGTAGAAGTCCAGCACGTCCCAACCGCTCATCGATTCGTAGAAATAGGGGTTTTCGGGCAGGTAGCTTACCTGCGCCCTGACCTCGGTTTGCCCGAGGGGCTTGCCGAGTACCTGGGCGGTGCCTTCGGTAGGGAAGATGAGGCCGAGAAGCATCTTGATCGTCGTGGTCTTGCCCGCTCCGTTGCGGCCGAGAAAGCCGAAGACCTCGCCCTCTTCCACCTCGATGTTGAGATGGTCGACAGCGATGATCTCCTGCTTATTCCAGACGTCCAGGTACTTCTTGGTCAGTCCCTGGGTGCTGACAGCAGCAGCCATGTATGAGTCCTCCTTGGATCAGGAGCCCGGCGCCCCCCGGCCCCCTGAGAGGGCGAGAAGGTGTTGGACCGGGCGTAGGAAACGGGAAATCGAATTATGGCTCGATGGGAACGCGAGGGGACATCCTTTGGCGGCGAGGCTCGGTGTTGGGTGTTTGGTGTTGGGTGTTGGGCTTCGTCACTCAACACTCAACTCTCAACTCTCAACTATGGGTTGTCTCCGGGGTCACTCCTGGTCCATAAAAAAACCGGCGGCCAGGTGAGGCTCCCCCGTTCGACGCCTAGTATAACGCCACCCTCTGGGGATTGTCAATGAAGCATTCCCAACCGTCATACGGAAGATTCCGCGCATTTGATTCCGCGCGATTAAGTAGGTTCAGGGTGGCGGGGTTTGCGTGCAAGGATTGGTGAACCACGGGGGACACGGGGGACACGGGGATTCCTTACCATGAAGACACGAAGGACACGAAGATCTGCGGAGATGACGCAGAGTGACACACACCCTCACCCGGTCTCTTCGCATTGGAAGTCCCTACGCACAGGCCCTCTCCCAGCGACGGGAGAGGGCGAGGCGGGGTTTGATTGGAGGGATCGTCGGATTCGGGAATCCGCCCGCCCGGCTGGTTTTCAAAGAGCTGATGACGCTGCCTCGCCCTTGTTTGGGCGTCTTGAGGCATCGGCCGATTTATCGTGTCTCGCGCGAACGTATTACCACGCTAGCGAATCCGAGATTCCCTGCCGTTGGGAATGCTTCGAACCCGGCGCCAAAGGGATTTGTAGGGGTTGTGAAAGTTCCAGCTAACGAGGCCCTGCTCGGTGCTCTTAGCCTTGCGCTGGCCGAATTACTTTGACGATTATCGATTACGATTGGGAATGAGCGTCGTCCGGCGGTCTTGCAGACCGGC